>NZ_CALMAT010000097.1 GCF_937859865.1 uncultured Mucilaginibacter sp. | reverse complement strand
GGGCTGTAAAGAGTTTGCCTTTTTCTCCCGGTGGTCGCAAAAGAAATTATCAACTATTTAGAATTAAAAAACGATGCTGATAACAGGAAACGGGCAGCAAGAAACTGTTAAAAAACATAAAGGCGGCAGGCCTGAAAAAGTGATCAAAAAGGATAATACACTGGTCGTTCGGATGACCCAGACGGAGCGGATGCTAATTGTAGGCAAAGCCAGGGAAGCCGGAATGAAGCCTGCTGAATGGTTTAGGAAAGTAGCCAAAACAGCGAAAGTTATAGCCCGATTCAGGCCTGAAGATGCAGCGGTTTTGCGGATGCTAACCGGTATGGCCAACAACTTAAATCAGCTCACCAAATTGGCCCACCAGGAAGGCTTGCTATCGGTACAAGGTAAGTGCCGCGAGCTGATAAACGAGATAGATGAAACCCTAAAATTCCTAAATTCTCATGATCGGAAAAGTAATGAGCGGTAAAAGCTTTGGCGGTTGCGTCCGGTACGTGGTGAATAAGCCAGAAGCGAAGATCCTGGATGCGCAGGGTGTCAGAATAGATTCAGCAGATCGGATTAACCATGACTTTAATCTGCAGCGAAAAATGAATCCAGGGTTAGGAAAGGCAGTAGGTCATATTGCCCTAAGTTGGAGCATCAGTGACAAGGACATATTAAACGAATCTGTTATGACCCAAGTTGCAAAAGAATATCTGGAAAAGATGAAGATTCTGGACACGCAGTATTTAATCGTGCAGCACCAGGACAGGCAGCATCCACACGTACATATCATTTACAACAGGGTAAATAACCAAGGCAAAACGATTTCGGATCAGTTCGAGCGGCAGCTGAATGCAAAAGTGTGTAAAGAGATAACTCTCAAACATGGCTATCACCTGGCAGAAGGAAAACAACATGTTAACCGGCACAGGCTTACCGGAGCAGACCAGAAGAAATACCAGCTTTTCGATGCAATCAGTAAAGCAGTGAAGCAGAGTAGCAGCTGGAAGGCTTTGGAAGAAAAGCTCAAGTGGCAGGGCATTTCCGTGCAGTACAAGTGTAAAAGCGGAACCACCGAGGTGCAGGGCGTAAGCTTTGGAAAAGGCAAGTATAGTTTTAAAGGCTCGGAGTTAGATCGCAGTTTGAGTTATGGCAGGATAAGGCAGGAACTGGCGCAGAACAGGAGTGTTCTAGGTATAGAGCAGCCTTCTTTTCACCATCCAGAACCAAGTAGTTATAGAAACAACAATGACTTTTCCTCCGAACCTTTTTTGGAAGTAAGCCAAACAGCCTATCCAGGAACTGACAATAGCAAAACAGTATCTGAGGAAACTGAACATGCAGTGTTTTCAGTAGCCGAAACTGCTGGCAAGGTAGCGTTCTCCTTATTAAGAGGACTTTCTGTTTCTGCAGGTGATCATGATAATGAGCAGCAAAAAAAGAAGAAAAAGCAAAAGTCTTACCGTTAAAAAACAGAAACATTCAACATTTATGAAACCCGAAGAAATTCAGGAGAGAATGGATGATACGGAATCCGTATTAGCCCAGCAGGGAAAACGAATAGACGAACTGGAAAAAAAGGAAATCAAATTTCCTGAAATTCATGTTCCTGATTACAGTAAGGAATTTGAAGAACTGAAAAGCCATATTACCGAGGCATTAAAGCAACCCGATAAGTTAGAACTTGAGGAAGTAAAAATCCATATCAGCAAGGCATTAAAGCAGCCCGATTCTATTGGTTCCATTGCAGAAACGATTACCCGTCTGGAGCGTTTAGATGGCTTGGTTACGCAGCTGCCGGAGCTGGTTATCCCGGTCAGGCACCACCATCACTTTGAAAATAAATCCAAAATGCTGCTGACAAGCGGTCTTGTTTTACTGCTTATTACCAGCATCGCTAGCGGGCTTTGTTATAGCTTGTACCGTGAAAATCACCGGTTACATGATAACGATGTCAAGTTCCGGATGGTCCGGCAGCGTTATCCCATAGCTACCCGGTGGGTAGATTCTACCTTTTATCGTGATCCCGAGGACGTGGAAAAAGTGACTGAAAAGCTAGAAGCACAAGACCTGGCTGTAGCAGAAGCCGAAGCTATTGCCAGACAGAAGCAGCAGGAAGCTAAAGAGGCTAAATCAGCATTGAGTAAGCTCAAAAGGCAGTAATTGACAATATTAAAAACTATTAAGCTCGCTGAAATCTAATGCTGTGTAAACGCTCGTTCTAATTCTCTAATTCTAAGTAATCTCCGACGGCTTACCAGATTGGGGCTTTAAAAGCAAAGGGATTAACATATCGGAATATGTTCAAATATGATATGTTCTAAAAGAGCGTCTAACCGGAATGCTTCAAAGTCTTGTTCCCATTGTTCCCTTTTAACAGCTCCTGGCTCCCCCCATATTTCTGATTTAGAATTTGGTCTAACGTTGTAATCTGATTGTTTTGATCACTTTGTATTGGTTTATTCCTTAATTCCATAAAAAAGCTGTTTAAATAACTGCTCCTGACAAAAACACATCGGAGGGTATCCCTAAAAAAGAATGCAGTGCTTTGGCCATTTTAAGCGTCAGTTCTCTTTTGTCTGACAGCACTAAAGAAACATGGCCTTCGGTTCCAATAATAGATTCCAGGTCTTTAGCTTTAAGCCCCTTCTCTTCCATTTTCATTTTTACAACTTCAAGTGGGTCTAGTTCATGTATTGCAATATGTTTGTCTTCATAATCTTTAACTAATACCAGTAAAAGCTCCAGTTCTTCAAATTTAGTAGTACGTGGTTCTACATGAAAAATAAATTTCCTTATTTATCTAGGGAGAGCTTTAGGGGAAAAAAGGTTCCACTTTATATTTTAAGAAATATTTTTTTGCCCGCTTTGCAGTGGCCATCGCAAAACATTCAATTTAGGCTGTTGTATATTCATCGGTGTTCTTTTTGTTTTAAAGGAAAATGAATGATGGAACCAATCAATCTAATCCGCGAAGAATTGTACGAACTGGTTTGGACCAAAACCCTTGGTACGATAGCTACCGAATGTGGTATAACAGCGCCCGTACTACGGCAGATATGTATGGAAAATCTAATCCCAGTACCAAGTTCCGGTAACCGCTCAGGTAAAGATTCCCAGAAACGACGGCCTTTGCCCGCAAACGAAAAGCCAACTAAGTTCGATTTTAATGCTGAGGTCGCGGCTGCGACCAGTAGCTTACATTTTCCCGGAGAATCAACTTCTTCATTTCAAGTCTGTGAAAAGTTGATCAATCCTGATGTGCTGATCGTTTGGGCACAAAGGACACTGAGACAGGACTATCATTTTTATGAGCTCAACGATATGCTGGGAACCGATCTTGACGAGCTGAGCATCAGAGCGTCAAAGAAAAACATAGACAGAGCTTTACGAATAATGGATACGCTTATCAAAGTATGGCGGCTCCGGGGTTACCAGATCACTCCGCAGGGGAAAAAGACTCAAATTGAAATCCGAAAAGTAAGTAAGCATATCAGCCTGCGCGAGATCACAAAAGTGCTTCCTGGCAAAGGCCGCTTTGCTAGTCGCGTTCACGAAGCTACCGGCCGACTCGCGTTTAGATTCGATGGTTGGCCAGCCAAGGAATGGACAGACGGAAAGACATTGCTGGAGGATCAATTACAGGAAATAACGGACTATATGGAGGTGTCTGCCCGTGATTTGGAGAAGACATGGGAAAACAATAAAGTCGCGGAGCGACAACGTAAAGAAAAAGAACAGGCACTTATAGCTCATATTTTAGACGACGCCAAAGAAAGCGAAGCTTTTGAGGTGCTCCTTAGGGAAGCTCAGCGCTGGAACGAACTTAATGTTCTAGACAAATATCTTGACTTCCTTAGTCGTAGTGTGCCTCATAGTCCTGCCTTTCAGCAATGGCTGCAATGGGCAAGGAGCCGTCGCAGAATATTTGATCCATCTATTAAACGAAGATCTGAATTTGAAGCGTAGTAGACGGGACATGTTTTAAGCAAAATTACGATACGTGTCCGGCTCAATTTGCCAGGCATTGCCTGCCATTTCTGATAGCTTATATAAAACCTGCGCACATTCAGAACATTTCGCCGGCCAAATCCCTTCTCTTTATCATCATTAATAATAAGGTAGCTCCGCCCACAAATACTACATCGTCAGCCAGTTCTTCCAGCGCATTATGTACAGCTTTTATACGAAGTAGGTTTTCCCTATGACTCATAGTATGTATGATTTTAGTTCTGTGATTGCCAGATTTTTTTCCCTGACCTTCCCAACTCTCAAAATATCAACGCTCGCCAGCAATTTATATAGGTCTTCGTCCTGTTTAACTGCCTTGATAACACCTTTATGTAGGGGTTGAATGGCTTGTCCGCGAGCATTGCCATCTACTGCGGGCCAAACATAAAGCATATTGCTAGCAAAATGCTTTTTATAAAACGGATGAGAATGTGCTGTTTCGATTCCGGTAACTATTGCGCCGGGTACCTCTGGAAATACATAATGCACACCGTATTGAATGAATTCCATTAGGGCATTTCTCATAACTTTCTTGCGCTCACTATTTATTAATCCCGCGATCATGCTTCTGTTCAGTGATTCTGATATCTCAGAAACACTAATAAGTAATGATGCTGAGAAATCTCTGTATTGCCAGATGTTGTCCTTTAAAGCAATAAGCTTCATTAGGACAACAATATCTAAAGGGCGCATTCCATTGTGATCTCTCATAATCTAAATTTAATCGTTCGTTGTTTGCAGATCGCGAACAGCAAACCAATTGTTAAAACTTATGCTGTGAGTTCTTATTTGTGTTTTAGTACGATTAAACGTAAAGTTTAAAATAAAAAGTCTTACACCCTTATCAAATACTCATCATAAAAACACAAAATGTCATTTGATTAATGAACTGCCTTCACGAGAATACAGCAAAAAGAAGAAAAGTAAGTTTTCAGGCAAGAAAAGGTGGTTTTACTATCTTTTTGCTTTTTGCGTATTTGCCTCCGAAATCTTTATCAGTAAATGGCCGTTAAACGGAAGAGAGAGGTTATACCTTGCATTCTTTAAAACATAAATTCGAGCAGTTTAAAGTTGTTGGAATATTTAATTCTACTGGCTAAATTTAGTAATCTATAAAACAAAGTACATCTTGTATTATTGATAGTCAAACAAGATTATTACTTGATTATGAAAACAGTTAGGTTCTGATTTTATTAAGAATTAGTAGAGATACGGTGGAGATTCCCGGGGCATCGACCACTCCGTTCCGGAATAGCAGATTAGTAATTCTGTTACACTTTGACCATGCTAACCTAGTGATAATTAATTTAGTTCTCTTCTACGCCTAACACAATACGCTGCTTTGAAGCCCACGAAATTTGCTGGTCAAGCATCCCGGAATCTCAAGCATGCGCTAATTAAATATGCAGTAACCATGATTTACTAAATAATATTTGGTAAAGGCAGCAATTTTATATAAAATTACTTCCTTTAACTAAACCAAATTCAATGTTTATCTTAGCTCTGATATCCTCTGTTTGTCATAAATTGTGATAAGTTATTACAATATTGATGAATAATATACTAAAAATTTTAGAAGAAGAAACGGAAGGCAAATGTTATACTTCATATCGGTATTGTGCTGATATGGACTCCTTGTTGCCAAAAATCGGATATGATGATACACAACCGGTTTCCGTGGTCAAAAACCGTTACGGAGAAACGGATAACACGCTGAAAAATACCAAAAACTTATACGCATTCGCAGAAAAAATAAAATATGACGAACCGCTTTTCAAATATTTTTTAGACGGCTCCCGGCGAACTTATAAGATAGATGATATTGAGATTTTGCGCAGTATTTATCCGATCATGGGCGGCCAAATTGGTGTTGCCTGCTGCGAACGGGTTTCGCCAGCAAAATTCAAATGCGCCGAATTTGAAAGCAGTATTGTGCTGTCTATGCCGACTATTGCCAATCCGCATGGCAAAAACGGTGAGCAGTTCTTTAATGCCCTAGCTAATAAGGTCAACCAATCGAAACGATTTAAAGATGGACCACTCAAGGTGTCAAAGATCTTATCGTACGTCTCGACATTGCAGCAAGAAGCCAAAAAATATGAAGACCTGGGGATCGCGACCATTCAGGATGAAATGATCAATTGTGAAAAGCGCATCGTTGCCGGCTTACATAACCGCAATAAAATCAACACGCGAAGTTACCTGATCAAGGATGGCTCGCTTCAGTATACTTCGGTGAAGTCGGGCGACTACCGGGAACTGACCAAATTCAAAAATTACTTCCGTTCAGTGGTTGGGGTTTCCAAGATGTTTAACCCGGAACTTTTCAAGGACAGGTCTAATAAAAGTAATGCGGATGTGATTGCTAAGCTTGCGCTCTACCACCGCACACCGGCATATATGTATAGCAGTGATATTGTCCGCAATGTGAATTTCGCGATATGGTATGTCAGGTTAAGGGATGCCAAGCGGACAGAAAGCCCTTTTGCAGGCGTTGTCAAGATTGAAAAGATCCTGATAACGGAAGAGGAAAATGAAACTGGTCTGGATAGTGCCGAGGTCGATCTGATCACCGCGAGCATAATCAATGAGCGCAACCCAGTATGTTATGGCAGTGACAGTAGGTGGGCGAACCATCTATACCCGGTATATCTCACGGAGTCTTACATCAAAAGTAGGTACCTAAGCGATATGCATTTTTTAAATTTATTCTAAAAAATATAAAGTATTGAAAGTCATAGGAAAAATTACCGCCACCGAAAAAATGCCCACTACTGTGGATGATTTTTATTTCTGGACGGACAAGGAATTGATCTTAAAGCCATTCGATGTGGTGAAAGTTTCCCATTTGAAAGAATCGGTTACTTTCGGCGTTGTCGAAGAAATATCGCACCTGACAGACAGCGCTAGTTCGCTGGCAGGCTATATTTCGAGTGACTTTGGCGAGGTGTCAGCTACCAGCTATATGCAGCGCGTTGGGATGAACTATGTAAAGGCGAAGGTGGTCGGCAACTCAAAAAATATCTACACACCGGTATTGGACGGATTTCCGGTGTCCCTTGCCAGTGAAGAAGATGTCAAAGAAGCACTGGGCCTGAAAGATGTTAAAAACCCTTTACCGGCCGGTTATATTGAAATGTATGAGGCACCGGACAATATTACCGTACCGGTAAATTTCAATTCTCATTTCCTCATTGGTCCTGAAGGTGCGCATCTCAATATATCCGGGATTTCCGGTTTGGCCTCAAAAACATCTTACGCCATGTTTTTGCTTAAAGCGATACAGGACCAATGCCTAGATAAAAAACAAAAGGAGTCGGTTGCTTTCGTTTTTCTGAATGTTAAAGGCCGTGACCTGCTTGCAATAGACGAACCTAACGAGGAATTAACGGAAGACGAATTAAATATTTACAAGTCATTGGGTATGGACCCTCAGCCCTTTAAAAACGTCAAATATTTTTATCCTTATTCCCCAGAGATCGGCGCGGCTAGCTATGCAAAAAAAGATGATATTAAAAGCCAGATGATACTGAACAAAGCGGAATCTTATAAATACATTTTTAAAGAAGACAAGGAAAGTATCGACCTGCTTTTTTCAAATGTAGATGATCCGAATCAAACAATGGAATCGATTGTGAACGTGATCATCTCCGAGCAGGGTGATTTCGCAGGAATCCAGACTTGGGACGACCTGCAGCACAAAATAACAGACCATACTAAGGCGGGCAATACGGGCAAGGATAAAGAGATTACCGTACTGAGCTGGCGTAAATTCAACCGGTTGTTTAAGAAAACACTCGACAAAACGACCATCTTTTGTAACTCCTACAACAAGGATAAAAAAGAAACTCGATTGAAGGATGCGATCAAAAACATCCAAAAGAACGATGCTTATGTGATCGATATCGCCAAGCTGGATGAGGAAACGCAAGGGTTTGTTTTTGGAGATGTGATGCGTTCCATTTACGACCTTAAACTGGGCCAGATGGACGACGACCGTAAAGAGGCGGACATACCTAATAAAATCGTTATTTTTATCGACGAGTTGAATAAATACGCCTCGAAAGATGTGCCCAAATATTCACCAATTTTGCGGCAGCTATTAGACATTACTGAACGTGGCCGCTCGCTAGGCATCATCCTTTTCGCGGCGGAACAGTTCAAGAGTGATATCCATGACCGGATCAAGGGCAATTGCGCGACCCATGCCTATGGACGCACTAATGCGATAGAGGTATCGAAACATGACTACCAGTTTATCCCATCGGTTTATAAGTCCATGCTGACGAGGTTAAAACAAGGGGAATACATCCTTCAAAACCCGATCTTTCGGTCATTATTAAATATCAAATTTCCAAAGCCTGTATACAAACAGTTTAAAAATGGCTAAAAATCAGGCAACGGTAATTGGAAAAGATGTAATTGAATCACTTACGACCAGTATGTATGATGATTCAAGATTTATTTTCCGTGAATACATCCAAAACTCAGCTGATCAGATTGATAAAGCGATAAGGGAAGAATTATTAACAGAGCCGCAGGGTGAGATACACATACAGATCAATACGGATAAGAGGGAGATAGTAATTGAAGATAATGCGACCGGTATTCCTGCCGAGGACGTGCTCCGTATTCTAAAAAATATTGCGCAGTCGACCAAAAAACGAGGAGTTGATAAGGGCTTTCGCGGTATCGGCCGCCTGGGTGGTATGGCCTATTGAGACCAGTTGATCTTCGAAACCTCATTTGCTGGCGAAGCTATCCGTTCGGTAATGACCTGGGATTCCGTTCGCCTGCGAACTATCATCAACAACCGTAGCGAAAAAGAGCAGGCAGCCGAAGTCATCGACCAGGTTACGTCCATTGAACTATTTTCCGAGCAGGCTGACGTGCACTATTTCAAAGTGATCCTAAAAGAAGTATCACATGAAGAGTTGCTGGACATAACGGAGGTGAGGCGATATTTATCGATGGTAGCGCCGGTGCCATTCCACCCGCGGTTTATTTACCGTCGCAAAATCAGCAATGAACTGGCGGCGGATCAGGTTAAGCTGGATGAATACCAAATATTCGTCAACACGGAACAGGTATTCAAAGGCTACTCTACCTACATTTATGAGGGAGACATGGAAAACCGCCGTAAGATCGGGGAAGTGATCGATGTGCTTTTCTTTAAAGAGCGGGACGAACATGGTCAGCTGGTTATGTGGGGCTGGTATGGTATCACCGAAAAAAACCAGTCACTTAACCAGATCAATTATGCCCGGGGCTTCCGGCTTCGAAAGGCGAACATACAGGTAGGCGATGAATATTCGCTGATCAAATTACATCGTGACCGCCGCTTCCAGTTTTATTTTTTCGGCGAAGTTTATGCGATGCATCCCGATATCCTGCCAAATGCGCGCCGGGATTACTTTATCGAAAATGAAGCCTACTTTGATTTTGAGAACAAGCTGAAAAATTTTCTGCATACGACAATCCATAAGCTTTGTTACGCCGCTTCAGAGATTAACAGTTCGGTCAAGCGGATAGACGAATATTATACCTTCCAGGAAGAATACCAGAAAAAAACACAAAACGGCTTTACCGATAAAGGCGAACACCAGGAATATACTGAAAGATTAAGCAAGAAGAAGGAGGAAGCTACTAAGGCGGAAGCCCGGCTGGAGAAGATCGCCAGCGGCCAGGAGAATGAGAATTCCCCGATCACCAAAATACTCGACCGGCTGACCACGGCCAGGCAAAACAAAGTTGAAAAACAGGTGATCATCGCGGACGATATCAAACCCAAATTCCGCACGGACAAACTGACTAAACTTAATAAAGAACAGCGAAAGTTTTTAGGTGATGTGTTCCGCATCATCAAAAATGTACTTCCTAATGATGTAGCTGAAAACCTCATTATAAAAATTGAGGAGGAAATGAAATGAAGGTAGATAAATTTGACATCGGGGCAGAAGTAATTTCCATTCTTACCAGGGGGATGTATCCTGATCCGCGTGACGCAGTTCGCGAATACATTCAAAACGCGATTGACGCTGGTTCTACAAGTGTTGATGTAAAGGTACGAACAGGTTCTGTTGTCATTGAGGATGACGGCTCGGGGATGGATTATAAGACGCTCCGTCGATCGGTTCGAATTGGCATTTCCGACAAAAAACCGGGTAAGGATATCGGTTTTATGGGTATCGGGATTTACAGTTCTTTTCACCTTTGCGATGCTTTATGGATCTATACCAAAAAGGTCGACATACTGCCGCAGCTCCTCAAAATTGATTTTAGGGGGATGCGTGAACTTCTTGACGCGCAGAAAAAATCACGTCTTGAAGGCAAAATTCAGTCTGCAGACTTAAAAGATCTTCAAACATTGTTACAAGAGTTCATCGAATTACCTGAAGAAGGAAGTGTTGCTTTAGAAGAATATCCGATTCCTGCCTCTGGTACACGAGTTGAACTGGTGGGCCTTAACCCGGTTTTGGACGATTATTTAAATAATTTTGACGAATTGTCGAACTATTTGCAGGATGTTGTGCCGCTTCATTTTAACAAGAAAAAGTTTAAATGGGCAGAACTGATAGAAAAAAAATTAAAGGAAGTTATTGAATATCATAAAGAATCTTTCGAGTTGATCGACTTGAAGCTTCAGGTGGGAACGAACATTGCCAACCTGTATCGCCCTTATACAGACGACATTTTTTCCAATGATCTGCCATTTGAACCCGATTTCCAGGAAATTAAAAGCGGTAATACATTTTTAGGTATTGCCTGGGGATGTTTAAATTCAAGCAGAGAGCGTATATTGCTTCCAAGTAAAGATGAAACTAAGCGAAATTTGCGGGGATTTATTATAAAAAAGCAAGGTTTTTCTATTGGTAATCGCGAAGTCCTCTCCAAATATTTCGGTAATTCAAATACATATTATCACCGATATACGGGTGAAATCATTATCGTTAATAAAGAGATTTTACCAAATGCCGCCAGGAATGATTTGGAAACCTCTGATTTAAAAAAAGTTCTGGTTTATCAAATTCAAAATAAAGTAGCCCCCTATTTCATTAAGCAAGCGAGTAAATTTCAGGAGGAGGATAAGGCTAATGAACAGGTTAGAAAGGAAATTGCAAATTTCACTGATGTCCTAGGCCAATACAATGAGTATGAGGATAATTACAACGTGTACTTGTTATTAATTAAACGATTAGATAATGTAGTCGCGAACATTGGTTCAAAAATAAAAAAGCTAACCGACGAAGACCGGAAGCAGGCGGAAATAATAAAAGCGCAAGCCGTCAAGCTAAAAAATGAAGTCACTCAAAAGATAGTCAATCAGTCAAAAAAGAAAAAAAACAACACCACTGAAAGCACAATCGATCCGAAAGTTCAAATTGCAGACAGCGTGTCTTCAGTAAAAATTGTGCCGATAACAACGAACTATGAAACCTTGATCGAACTATTTAGCGATCTCGATGTCGACCTCAGTTATGACGCGAAGCGCTTGGTCGACATCATTGACGACCTCTATTTAAAAGGACCGGCAACTACTAAAACAGAATACTATCAATTCCTAAACCAGATTAGAGAAGAATTTGACGATGATAACAACTAAACCTGAACCTAAAATCAAATTTAATAATGAGCAAAAAAAGATCATCCGCAGTAGTTGGGCAAAACCGCTTCTTGCATTTTTGCATCAAAACTTAAATAAAAAATTGATTTATGTCGGGTTACCTGACGTAGAAGCTCACGACGTTATCGAATGGCTGGACTATCTAGAAATAGTATATGCCTTTCAATGCCGTGATTATCCAAATCCATCTTCACCAACGCAAAGCAGGCAACATATCCTCGCCTTGGAAAATACACTTCGCAGTTTGGAACGGCGTAAGCAAATAGCAACTTATGATGTGTTTGACGGCTACATTGAGGAAGTGATGGTGCGCGGTTTTGACAATTCACCTCAGGTTAAATCTTTTACTCAACAAGACACGGTAACCGTTTACAATCTGGACTTTTGTGGGCAGGTTACGTCGCCGATCGAGTATGTCGATAGAAAGGGCCGTAAACAAAAGGCATATAAGTTTAATGCGGTTCAGAAATTACTTGACCACCAAAAGAATATCGAACAAGACAACAAAAAATTTGTGCTTTTTTTGACGCTGCATTGTAGTTATGACGGCCAAGAATTCACAAAATTCTTAGCCAACCCTCACCCGGACATCAAAAAATATTTGGAGCCTATACAAAAACTGTCGAAAGGAAAAAAAGCACCCTATGCGGTTAAAGCGTTTGTTTATGATCAATTAACTCAGTTTTTTACCAATAGTCGTTTTATACCAGAGTTTTTGCCGACCTTATATTATAATGGTGACAATGGTCACCCATTGTTGTTCTTTACCGTATTGGGAACGGAATCGGAAAACAGCAGTAGTATTCCTGCCCCTTTAGTTACACTTAACTCATTGTTAAAAACTCCATTGGTTTCGATAGCAAATGATCATACCTTTGCAATTAACAATGATTTAATTTTACCCGACGAAATCAAGTCAAATGGTGTGATAACTTCCACTGGAGTTTTTAAATCATCTAAGTCATATCAACAATACTGGAAATAGACATGGCGCGAAATATATTGCTTATAGAACCGAATTATAAGAATAAGTATCCGCCGATCGGGTTGATGAAAATCGCCACGTATCACCGGAAGCTGGGAGATAATGTGCGTTTCTTCAAAGGGGATCTTCGTGACCTGGTGGTTGACGAGTTATATGAGGAGTGCTTATTGAAATTATTGGCGATCGATTCCACTTACCCCTGGATGCATAAGGCCGTCCTGGTTAAACAAGCGATCAAGACTGGTAAGGCCGAGATCATCCAGAAATTGGGCTGTTATTCAACTTACAATAAATTGGTAGAGGAATGTCTAATTGAGTTTGCCACCAGTTTTCGCAAGAAAAAATATCTGGAGCATCCCAAGTGGGACCGTATCTATGTGACGACGCTATTCACTTTCTACTGGAAGATCACCGTGGAGACGATCCACTTTGTTAAAAAGTTGGTGAAAGACCCGGATCAGATCTTTCTTGGCGGGGTTTTGGCGTCGCTGCTGCACGACGAACTGCACCAGGAAACAGGTATCAAACCTATGCAAGGCTTGCTGGATAAGCCGGGAATACTGGACGATAATGACTTGATTATCGACAATTTACCCCTAGATTATTCCATCCTCGAAGAGATCGAATACGAGTACCCAACGCAAAGCGCCTATTTTACCTTCATGACCAAGGGCTGCACGCGCAAGTGTGCTTTTTGTTCCGTACCGATCCTGGAGCCGACCTACAAACCAAAGATAGACACAATTGATAAATTTCATGAGATCAAAGAAATTTACGGCGAGCAGCGTAACCTGTTATTGATGGATAATAATGTGCTGGCGTCCCCCAAATTTCCGGAGATAATTCAGGAAATTAAAGACATGGGTTTTGTGAAGGGCGCGACTTATGTTGAACCCAACCAGTTGGAGATCGCGGTGCGCAATCTTCAAGCAGGATTGAACGACCGGGCCTATCTCAAAAAAGCTTATCGTTTGCTGCATGAGTCCCTGTCCAGGCATAAAGGAGATAAGAAACAGTTCTTTTACGATGTGCTGGAAAAATATCAGTTGATCAAAGAAGAGACAAGCTCCAAAGAAGGAATATTGGCGGCCTATGAAGAGATCGGGAAAAGTTATGATAAACACCGTAACAAAGTACCTAAACTTCGTTACGTCGATTTCAATCAGGGTACGGATGCCAGATATGTAACGGACGAGCTCATGCGCTTGATGAGCGAGATACCCATTCGTCCGTTAAGGATCGCTTTTGATTACATTGGTCTAAAAAAGCAGTATACCAGTGCTGTTGAATTGGCAGGTAAATATGGGATCAAAGAACTATCGAACTATATTCTCTATAACTTTAAGGACAAACCAGAAGACCTTTATAATAGGTTGAAGATCAATATTGATCTTTGCAAACGCTTGAATATTGCGATATTTTCATTTCCGATGAAGTACATCCCACTGTTCGGCGAGGAAGCGAAACACCGGGAGTATACAGGCGAGCATTGGAATAAAAAATTCATACGAGCGGTACAATCCATATTAAACGTAACCAAAGGTATTGTGGCACCGGCCAGCAATACGGAAAAATCTTCTTTCTTCGAAGAAATGTTTGGTTCCAGCATCGATGATTTCTTCGAGATTCTTTACATGCCGGAAACATATATTATCTACCGGCACCTTTTTCAGAATAATCTTGGCTATACCGCGATATGGCGAGACGAGTTTTACAACTTTTTGAATGCTACAGAACAAGCTGAAGCCAGAAAGATCATCGAGAAAAGTGAATTCAGCAACCTGGATAATCTGACGTCGAATGGGAACATTAAACACTTTTTGAGACATTATACCATCCAGCGCGGGCAAATCAATCAAGAGGATAAAGAGTATATAGAATTAAAGCGTAAGTATGACAAGTTCATTAAGACCGAGCAATACATAGACTTAACGTTAACCTACGATTTTGAATAAGTCGATATCATGCCATTTAAATATTCTCAATTGCTCAATTAGCTGTAAGTTCGACGTTTGAATTCATATTTTCGACTCCTCAAGCCTAACCAATATTTATATAACTGTGCGAAATAAAAGATATTCTCATTTGGCTTGATATTTTCATGTATAATTCCATTGGAAATCAAAATGGCCCGCAATTCATCGACATTTGTACTTTCAAGTTGCGTACTATATTCGCTTAGAACTTCCCCTAATAGCTCATATAACTCAGTCTTAGTTAAAAATATTTGCTTGTATTTGTCACCCTTTTCTTTTAAATAATTAAAGATTAAAGCTAAATCGTGATTAAAATCTTCTCTAATGTAACCCCTCCTAAAAATCGGACTGATTGAAAGGCGAAAAGTCTTCAAATTTAAGAGTCAGATTATGAAGAAATCAATCATTAGTGAGGCGCAGATTATCAAAGCACTGAAGGAGTATGAAGGCGGCAGGGATCATGCCCAGATATGCCGGGAGTTAGGCATCCATAAATCCACTTTTTATAACTGGCGAAAGAAATATGCCGGGATGGACAGCCAGGAATTGAAACGCCTAAAAGAGCTGGAGGAAGAAAACCGCAGACTGAAGCATATTTACGCGGAACTGGCATTGGACAACAAGATGCGAAAGGACGTTTTGGGAAAAAAGTTTTAAAGCCTTGCGGGGCGTAAAGACATGGCTACTTATTTGGTGAAATTCTATCCAGAAGTAAGTATCAGCAGGGCTTGTAAGGTAACCAGTTTTCCCAAATCCATGTATTACTATAGAACGGTAAGAGACGATTCAGCAACTATTAATAAACTGATAATTTTTGATATTTCGGACATATGTTTAAAGGTAAATAATTTGTTGCAAAAGCATACCCCATGGAAGGATATTTTCCCACATTCAGAAATTCACCTTGATACAGATATAAACTGACAATGTAGACAGTAAGATTACAACATATTTAGGCAGCGATTCATGTATACCTGACTGAAATGAAATCTAAATATAGCAGAGTGGGGAGAAATATGAGATCCTTAAAATTGGCAAAATTGCGCCGCATTTGGCACCGCTCTAAAATAAAAAACCCTTGTAATTTGCTTAAAATCAGGTTCTTACAAGGGCTTGAGGTAAGGGGAGCAGTACTTTACGCTAAAGTGTATAGTATTTTGGTTCTATTGCCGGCATTGAATCACAATTCACCAAGAACAAGACTGTTTAAAAAACTCTAATAGAAATAAAATTTATTTATTAGAGTCAACATGTTGAAAAACAATTATATAGCATGCCTACTTCTAATTGACTCTCTAATAGCTCTAATGTTATTTGTAATCAATTAGAATCCATACAAAAGTTCCAACAAACTTATTATTCATATTAACACATTTTAATCAGATAACTTAGCTGGACTTTAGCCAAATCAGGCGGCACGGGCTAATGTTTCAGTAAGGAAG
>NZ_CALMAT010000096.1:231-2559 GCF_937859865.1 uncultured Mucilaginibacter sp. | reverse complement strand
GTACAATTCTGCGGGCGTAAAACTGGTTCCGGCCAAATTATAAGAAGTCCTGACGCTGATTTGCTTTGTCGGCGCTTCCATTAGTTCTATCGTAGCCCGCAAAACATCTTCCATATAAATCATGGGTAAACGCGTATTTTCTTGCAAATAGCAAGTGTAGTTTTCCCCTGCAATGGCCTTGTGGTACATCTCCACCGCATAATCCGTAGTGCCGCCGCCAGGCATAGATTGATAACCGATCACACCCGGATAACGCAAAGAACGGACATCAACCTGGTAACGCGTGTGATAATATTGGCACCAGTTTTCGGCCGCAACTTTGCTGATGCCGTAAACCGTAGTTGGGTCTAAATAAGCACGTTGTGGCGTAAACCGGCGAGGCGCACTTTCGCCAAAAACAGCAATAGAACTTGGGATAAATACTTTTTTCAGGTTGAAATTTCTTGCCGCTTCCAATACGTTTAGCAGCGTTTGCATGTTGATTTCCCAGGCTTGCAAAGGGTCAGCTTCCCCTTTTGCAGATAAAACCGCCGCCAAATGATAAACCTGCGTGATGTTATGTTTTTCAATCAGTGCTTGCAAGGCGTTTGGTTGTGTGGCATCTAAGGTTTCAAAAACCGCTGTTGGATTTTGGGTTGATTGGAGATCGGAAGCAATTACAAAACCTTCGCCATAAATTTCCTGTAGTTTGGGCAGCAAAGCCGTGCCAATTTGCCCGTTGGCGCCAATCACCAGTATCTTGTCTTTGTTCATGTTTGAAGAAGGAAAAACTTCGGCGAAGATAAAAACAAGAAACCGGATTACGGTTGTTGTTGCGGTTTAGGAACGGATGCTTCTTTTATCGGGCAAAAATTGGTGCGCCAACTAAAAGTGAAGAGCTATAACTTTTTTAAAAATTACAACCCTTCACCAAAAAATAACCGATAAAAACAGTATTCAAGGTTGAAACTTTTCTCAATATTTCAATCCAAAACCAAAATGATATAACGGATCTTTAGAATCATAAGGCACATCTTCTTTTTGGTTCCGTACCGCTTCCATAGACGAAGGCAATTCAAAAGGTAGTTTTCCACCGGGTTTTGCTTTTCCAAAAACAACATCTAAAACCGCTTCGTCGCTGGCGCCAAATTCGGCCAATAAGCCTTTTGCTTTGGCGTTGATTTCGGGGATGACGGCCGGCCGATCCAGGTTTAAAACCACAATGGTTGGAACCGAATTGAGCAATTGCAGAATGCTGTCTTTCTTCGTCCCTTTAAAATCCAGATCGCCGTGGTGAAAAGCTTTGGCCATCGGAATATCGGTTTGAACCGGATACCAGGGCGTTTTTAAACGGATAATGGCAAAGTTGGCCTCTTTCGGGTTGGCAACGACTGTTCCATATTTTGCTGCTTCTTTTACGTTGATGTTTTCGACATAAATTTTGAGCTTCCCGGTTTGCAATGGCAGGGTTTTGTTGTCATTTTTTAATAAGATCATGGCTTCGCGTTGCGCATCTGCACCGGCTTTCATAAATGCCGGTTTGCCCACAATTTTTGGTGCCTGCACGGCATCAACATAAGGGTTGTCAAACAAGCCCAACTCGAATTTTTGGCGCAACAAGCGTTTAACAGATTGGTTAATCCTGGCTTCGCTAACCTTGTTTTCCTTCACTAATTTCACCACTACTTCCGGGATGTTTTCTCCGCCAAACTGGTCAACACCGGCATCAATAATCCGTTGTACGCGTTCTGGTACCGTTAATTTTTCGACGCCCCAGGCACGTGCCGGCCAATTGACCGGGCCCATGTGGGTATCGGAAACCAGACCCCAATCGGTACAAACCACGCCATCAAAATGGTATTTATTACGCAGCAAACCGGTGATAATGGCTTTGTTGTAGGAGAAACCCACATGCTCGTGCCCGGCATCCATCGGCACGCCATAATAAGGCATGATTGCCGCGGTATGTGCTTTAAAAGCTGCTTCAAACGGGATTAAATGGTAATTGAAGTTGTTGCCGGGATAGACTTGTCCTTTTTGAAAAGGAAAATGCGGGTCCAAGCCTTGATTTTGAGGGCCGCCACCGGGGAAATGTTTGGTCATGCAGGCCACGCTGCTACTATCTAATTTATCGCCCTGAAAGCCTGAAGTATAAGCCGTAACCATCTTGGCGGTAAGGTTGGCATCTTCGCCAAAAGTACCGGCGATGCGTGGCCAGCGCGGCTCGGTTGCCAAATCAACTTGTGGGTGCAGCGACTCTCGGATGCCAACAGCCAGATATTCCTGACGAGCAATATCGGCAAATTTTTTCATCAGCGTGGCATCGCCAATGGCAGCCAAGCCTAAAGG
>NZ_CALMAT010000096.1:0-221 GCF_937859865.1 uncultured Mucilaginibacter sp. | reverse complement strand
GTTCCGGCCATTGCGAAAAACCACCAGCCGACATTGCAAAAATAGTTTCACTAAAAGCATGGCGCGGATCGGAAGCAATGGTAACCGGGATGCCCAAACGCGTGCCTTCGGCAATCCGCTGGATAGCATTGTAACCGTTGGCCATTGCCAAAATGCTGGGCGTTGTCCAGTAGTTAAAATGGTTCATTTTTTGAACAGTCATCAGTTCTTTGGCAGAAGGC
>NZ_CALMAT010000095.1 GCF_937859865.1 uncultured Mucilaginibacter sp. | reverse complement strand
AACATACTTATTCCCTTTCAGTTGACAGGCTCTAACTTTTGGCTAAAGTCCAGCTTAGAAAATAGAAAATAATTGTCATTTTTTTTGTTTTTCTATAATTTCCATAATTTCCCGTAGCTCCTCAATAGACACCTGTTCCTGTTCGGCAAAAAAGGTGATGGCGTTTTTAATGGAATTGCCAAACAAACCAGCCAACAGCGGTTGGACGAATTGGGTTGTATAATCTTTCATGCTGATAGTTGCCGAATAACGATGGGTCGGGCCAAAGTCTTCTATAGACAGAAAGCCTTTTTCAACCAGGCGGCGCATTATAGTAGATACGGTGCTGATATGGGGTTTAGGGTCAGGCAAAGCTTCACGGACTTCTTTGGAGAATACGGGCCCTTTGGTCCAGACAATATGCATTAAAGCTTCCTCTTTTTCGCTGAGTCTACGTTTCATGGCACAAGTATAGAACTAATATTGTAATTAATCAACTACAAGTGTAATTTATTTAATAATGGTGTCTTTACAACCTCTCTCCGGAGCACGTTGTCTTAACTTAATGACATTGGGGTTAAGACTGTTTGTTGGCGGTTTTCCCTTAGAAATAACCTAACTGGAATTCTTTCAGCATCTAACTCCTTACAGCAGTATTTCTATTATCAAGATTGCCCGCGAAAAAAAATCAATTCAAGGGTTATTCTTGATTGAGATAACAAGTCCTGCTGACAAAAAATCAATGCGTAGTAATTTTTAAGTAGCTACTACATTTCAAAGGCGATGCTTTTTTAATTTTTTCAGCTTATCCTTTGCGTCCTTAGCCTCACGTTCCTTTTGCTCGGCGATATCTGCCGCTTTAGACCTTTCCAACGCCTCGGTTTCGTATTTAACAGTCAGCTTTTCCATTGCTGACGGGTCTCGGGCATATGCAGTGTCTGCCTCCTTTGCCTCTTTAGGATACATTTGCCTGGTCATGCGGAATTTAATGTCATTTGCTTCAAGACGACTGTTCGCTGTCCACAGGTAAATATTCAGGCCGGCACTTAAGGCAACAAAAACTAGCAACAGGGTACCTGCAATGATAATTGGCCTGGTCTTCACATCAAGATGATGATGGTTTTTTACCGGGATCACTTTGGGGATCAGTGCGAGTTCGTTTCGTAATTGGTCGATCTGGGATTGTATCTGCTGTGCCGGGTATGCCAGGTTATGCCGGTTAATCTCGGCTTTCAGAATTTCGGTAAGTTCCTCCTGGTCGGGTAGCAATCTTATAATCAAACTTTCTATGACACTAAACCGTTCGTTATAGTCCGGCAGTTTAACTTCCCGCTTTTCTAAAGCGTTTACTTGTAGCACTAAATTATCAATGATCTCCTCATTGATAATTTTATTATTTGAATTGGCGTTGTCCATTTTTCTTTTCGTTTGTAGTTTAATAATTCCCGGTTATCTTCCCGGGCCGCGGTATTTTTCCTCGCCCTGCTGCTGGCTTTTCTTTTTCTTTTTGCCAGGAAAGTCTGGCTCCGCCTCGATGTTGCCCAGCATTTCTTCGAGTAACCCCATGCCGCCGGTGATCACGGTTTTCAGGGTGCTGTCTTCTTCGTGTACCGTTTCGTTATACTGGCTGGCCTGACTATTATCCGGGATGACCGGTTGCCTGCTGTCCTGATTTTCTTTCATCGCTTCCCTGATCTGATCGGCCAGAGCCTTTAGTTCGCCTTTAGATGGTGGCTGATCTTGTTTTTGCTGCCATTCCTTTCTCTGCTCCTGCGTGTATTGCTGTTGCTGCTGTTCCTTTTCTTCTTGGATCCGATCCGCAATGGCCCGGCTAAGCTTGCCATAACTCAGACTGCGGTCGATCTCCGAGCCTTTGAATTTGTAGCCGTCCTTACTAAAACTGATGCCCTGGATTTCTCTGCTACCGCTCTTATATTTATACTGCATGTCAATGCCTTTTTGCTTCAGCACGATTTTCAACTCCTTCATGCTGCTAACCTGGTTCTTTGCGAACTTGATCGCATCGAACAGGTTATACTTCACTTTGTCCTCTCCCCTAAGCTGCTGCCGGTTTACGTTTTCCTTATTAGGGGCAATGTAGAAGCCGTATTTCTCCGTGAGTTCTCTGCAAACTTTGATATTGTTCTGCCGCTGAAAGCGGTCAGATAAGGTCTTTCCCTGGTTATCTACCCTATTATAGACTAAATGCAGGTGCGGGTGGTTCCGGTCATGATGACGGACCATTAATACTTGCGTATCCTGTACCTTCATTTTTTGCAGGTAGGCGCTGGCAATCTCCACCATCAGTTCATCATTCAATTTATCCAAATCGTTTACGCTCCAGCTTAATGCAATATGGCCGACTGCCTGACCTAATCCCGGGTTCATCTTTCGTTGCATGTTAAAATCACGGATGGTTTGTTCGATGTTGCCTTTACGTACGCCTTCGGCATACAGAATAGCAGCATCCTTTTTCAGCACGTTGTACTTCACGCAGCCGCCAAAGCTTTTTCCGGGTTTAGGTATCTTGCCGATCATCGCGGTTAAAGTGTTTTAGGGCATTATCTATTTCGCCCAACAGCTCATGACATTTCCGTGCAATAATCAGCAGGTTGCCTATGTTGGCTTGCTTGGTTAGCTGGTTCAGGTTATTGGCTATACCGGTCAGCATGTGCAAAAGGCCGCGGTCTTCGACCGACAGGCGCGGAACGATCTTCGCGTTTTGAGCCGCTGCGCGAAACCAGGTGCTGGTTTGCATACCGGCTTGTTTTGCTTTCATTTTAATATAGAATTCTTCTTTGTTGCTCAGCCTGATCTTCATTTCCCTTTCTCGCCGGACGGCAAGTTTCGGCCTGCCACCTTTATGTTTCGGGCGATCTGCCGCTGGCTTGCTGTGCTTTTCTTTTTCGCTGGTTCCCATCGTTCCTCCTTAATTTCTTGCAATCATCCTATCAATTGATCAGTCCATCTGTTCTTTTCCCACCTGCAACTAACAGGCGCAGGTGGCAAGTTTACCCGGCGGCCGCAGGCCGTCCGGGAAGTATTTGCGGGGGCAAATACACAAACTTGCTACTTAATGACGAGTAAAATACCGGAAGACTTTCCGTCCCTAGTATTCCATATCGCAAATAGTCTTAAGCTGTTCACTTTACATACCTGTGTTACTTGATTCTACATCCTTGCCTTGTCCGTAATTAAGGTGATTCGGCTGGCGGTGTGCTTATCAAAAGAAGGCTCGTAAATGATGTACTCTTCTTTGATCAGCTCCTTTAAACATTTGTGGTGTGTGGCCGGGGATCGGATACCGGAGGCCTGCATCAGCCTGCTCCGCGTTACCCGGAACGGAATGCTGTACTGCTGTTCCTGCCACAAGCAAAGCATGGCCGAATACAGGCTGATATGAAAAGGGCCAAGCCCTGTGTGCCGCTGGATGGCTTTTAGCAAGGCCAGTTCGGCAGGTGCCTTTTTCATTTAACACCTCCTTTCTCTAACAGCTTCATGATGTCCTGGTAACGGTAATACATTATACCGCCTATTTTGGAATAGGTCAGCGTACCGTTAATACGCAAGTTTTGCAGCGTGCCTGGCGAGATGCCCGGCAGCTTTCTTACCTCGCTACTTTTTAGCCATTCCTTGTTTGGTGGTTTTGCACCTCGGCCGAATGCGCCCTTTAGTTCCTGTACCAGTTCTGCCTTGAACTGTTTCAGGTCTTCTTTAGTTAATAGCTCTACTTGCATCTGTACGCCGTTTTTTGGTTAACAGGACGAATGTATGATGCGAAATAGCCGGTCTCATGACCAACGGATCCCGATGGTCATGTATAAAAGGCGAACAAGATGGGTGTTGTTGAACTCAAATAGTTGAATTAATGAAGGTTAAGCCACCGACGAAAAAATGGGGTGAAAACTCGTAAACAGCTATTAGGAAAGGCTTTTAAGCCTTATTACTCTTCCTGACCGCCTTTTTTGGCGTGTCAAATACGATCTTAAACAGCTTGTTTTCGGATGGAACTAAAATGCCTTTGACACTTACATCGTTTTGTTTATCGGAGAAATAATTCTTGGCAGTTTCTATGGGTATGTCTTTACCACCAAGGGAAAAATACTTGCTGATCATCTTGTAATAGGGCGTTTTGTAATCGCAGCGGAGCAGGTTCCTGCCAGCGGGCAATTGCAGGTCGCGGAGTTGCTGAATCAGGTCAATCACTGTTGGCAAATGCCCTTCCTCTATCCTGATCTTCTGTACCACGTCGTATTCCTTCATTTCGCTGATCTGCTTTTCTAATGCTGCGATCTCGTTTTGTTGTCTTGCAATGGTTGCGTCCTTTTCTGTGTAGACCTCAAGCCGGGGGCGAACGGCCCACTGGTCAATGGAATCCAGGTAACCGGCAAAAGCCCGCAGCTGCGTTTTTTGTATATTGGTTCGCTCGTGCTTAGTTTTCGAGCCAGGTTTGTCTTCTTTGATCAGTACCGCAATCCCGTCCTGGATAAGGTCGCGTAAATGCTTGTAAAACTCAACCTCCTGCGATCCTGCATTGACCGTCAGAAAATGATCCAGGTGATATTTGTAAAATGCTTCAAACTCGCTTTCTTTTCGCTGATATAGGTTATTCAGGAAATGGCGGTCGTAATGCCCTTTCCACCAGGAAAAAGGCTTTCCGATGTCGAAAGGATGTTCGCGCTTTTTAAAACGGGCAAGTGGTTTGAAGTATTCTTTCATCCTAATTCATAATTGACTAATATAAATAAAGATGTTAAAATTTAGATTATGGCTATCGGACTGCAGCCACTATGATTGTTAAAACGAACAGGATTTTGAGAACTTGCTGTCTTTACTGGCAAAAGTAAAAGGAAGATTTTTGTTGTCTGGAGTTGCTATCTTTAAATGGACAATAGGTTAAGGGAAAGACTTAACTTTAGAA
>NZ_CALMAT010000094.1:2416-2930 GCF_937859865.1 uncultured Mucilaginibacter sp. | reverse complement strand
GCATAAGATTCGCGGCTGATCTGCAAGGTCGAAAAATCTTTCCACTGGTCCGGGTAACCAACTTTTGGATGGATGGCGTTCAACTTTAATAAAGCTTTTTGCTTCGTAGCCGGACTCATCCAATCCAATTTTTCAATGTGTTCTTTGTAGGCGACGCGAATCGCTTCCACCATGTCTTCGTACCGTTTTTTGGAAGTGGCCGGGAAATATTCTTTCACAAAAAGCTGCCCCAGCAACTCGGCCATCAAACCGTTTTCGGTATCTAAAACCCGTTTCCATCGTGGCAACTGCTCTTTTCTTCCCGACAAAACCGTTCCCGAAAAGCGAAAATTTTCCTGCTCCAAATCTTTGCTCAAATAAGGCGCATAAGCAGAAATTAGTTTCCAGCGGAGATAAGCTTTCCAATCGGCAACCGAAAAAGTGGTTAAAGTTTTGTCCAGATTGTGGTAGAATTCGGGCTGACCAACGATTACAGAATCAACCGAATTTAGACCGAGTTTCGGAAAAAGGTTTG
>NZ_CALMAT010000094.1:0-2406 GCF_937859865.1 uncultured Mucilaginibacter sp. | reverse complement strand
GTTGATGTTCGGCGTTAACTGGTTCAGTTTGGCCACCGGCATTTTGTGGTAGTTTTTATATTGATCGCGCAGGGCAACCAGCGTGCGGCTGCTATCGGCCAATGATTTTTCCATGGTAAAAACAGCATTGGCAGCAGCCGGATCATTTAAACCCGAAAGCTTGAGCATGGTTGGGATATGCTGCTGCGCATAATCGTTCCTGATTTTAGTGGTTCGGGCATCAGTTTTGAAATAATAATCGCGGTTGGGCAAACCCAAACCAGCCTGCCGGAATTGCAGCATCATTTTTACGCTGTTTTTTGCATCCTGG
Organism: uncultured Mucilaginibacter sp.; assembly: GCF_937859865.1. GTDB lineage: Bacteria > Bacteroidota > Bacteroidia > Sphingobacteriales > Sphingobacteriaceae > Mucilaginibacter_A. The sequence goes on along the minus strand of NZ_CALMAT010000094.1, from coordinate 2,096 downwards.
CCAACGCCTGTTCCAATAAAATTACGGACGCCGATGGTAGTTAAATAAGCTGCCGCGTCCAAAACATCCTGCTTGGTTTTAATATGCTCAATGCGGTTTAAAGGTGTTTTGATGGCGTTGATGCCCAGCTTTTCTATCGTAACCGTATCTAAACCGCTGTAATAAAAATCGCCGATCTTTTGCGTGTTGCTGCCTTTTGGCGCGTTAGCTTTTTCGGCATCTTCATTGATCTTTTTCAGTCGGTCGCGCAAATCTTCGCTTACCACATTACCAATTCCCCAACTGGAATACGCCGCCGGAATCGGGTTTTGCTTGATCCAGCCGCCGTTTGCATATTCAAAAAAATTGTCGCCGGGCTTTACCGATTGATCGAGGTTTTGATAAACCGGGTCGTTTGCTTTTTTGATTTGTGCTTTTGCGGGAGAAGAAGCCAATAAAACAACCGATAACAAACCGGAAGTAATAAAAAGAGTAGTTTTAATTTTCATTAATATTAAACAATAACAATGTATCCAAACATACTATTTTTCCGTAGGCTGATACTTCTTTTAGCATGTAAAATTTATGTTGATTAAAAAATCCGACGTTTTTTGTAAGATAAAAACAGTATGTATATTTAGGCAAAACCTTTTTATGAAACCTAAATTTTACTATACTTTTTTTATCGCCTGTTTTTTTGTGTTGAATGGTTTCGCACAAAAACAAAACGTTTATTTTTTAAAGAATGACGGACGAAATGTTCCGGTTAAAGATAGCGCTGATTTTATTCGAATTGTTCGGGAACCAGACTCGGGAACAGTTTTGTATAATGTATTAGAGTATTATTTAAACGGGAACACGAAAATGGTTGGCAAATCATCTACTATTTATCCAATTACCCTTGAAGGCGAAAGCATAAGTTATTATCAGAATAAAAAACGGAAGCAGGTATCAAAATACGAAATAGGGGAACTAACAGCAGACACTTATGATTATTATCCAAATGGAAATTTATACCGTGTAATTGCTTATGTTAATGATAATTACAAAATTTGGTTTGACAGACAAACCGTAAAAGCTGTTTTTGATTCATTAGGTAATGAAATGGTTAAGAATGGGAACGGCCATTATCAGGTATTTGACAAAAATTATAAACGAATAGAAGAAGAAGGTGGTGTAAAAGACGGAAGAAGAGATGGTTTATGGAAAGGAAGTATTGTGAACAAATTGACTTATATTGAAGAGTATGCTGATGGAAAATTTATCAATGGAACCAGTACCGACGAAAACGGACACACAATAAATTACATGGTAAAAGAAGCATTACCAACATTTAGGGGTGGAGAAACGGGCTTTGGGGATTACCTTTCACGCAGTATTCGCTACCCTATGCCTGCCAGAAAAAACAGGATACAGGGAAGGGTAATCGTAAGTTTTGCGGTTGAGAAAGATGGCCAGCTGTCAGATTTTAAAATTTTGCGCGACATCGGAGGTGGTTGCGGGGAAGAAGCAGTAAGGGTATTACAACAATCGCCTAAATGGAACCCGGGAATACAGCATGGCGTACCGGTACGGGTTGCTTATACCATGCCAATAAATTTCACTTTAGGCCGATAAAACCCGTCAAAAAAACTACCTTTGCATCCCGACAAACAAGTCGGGATTTTCCTATCCATCAGCAAGGAAAATTCTGGCTCGGCGCTTAAATTATACTCGTAAAAAAAGCACAATGCCCAGAAATACCTCCATCAATTCTGTCTTAATTATCGGTTCCGGCCCCATCGTGATTGGCCAGGCTTGCGAGTTTGATTATGCCGGTTCGCAGGCTTCTTTGTCTTTAAAAGATGAAGGGATTGAAGTTTCGATCATCAACAGCAATCCGGCAACGATCATGACGGATAAAGTCATCGCCGATCATGTTTACCTGCTGCCATTAAATTGCGATAGCCTCGAACTGATTTTACAGGAACGAAAAATAGACGCCGTGCTGCCAACTATGGGCGGACAAACAGCTTTAAACCTGTGCAAAGAAGCCGAAGAACGCGGCATCTGGCAAAAATACGGCGTAAAAATCATTGGGGTTGATATTGCCGCCATCGAAAAAACAGAGAACCGCG
>NZ_CALMAT010000093.1 GCF_937859865.1 uncultured Mucilaginibacter sp. | reverse complement strand
TTTTTATAAAGACATTCAAATACGGCCTATCAGTAGAATTCCTGCGCAATTTTTGCAATAAAAAAGAACGGCTGCTTTCCAATTAAAGTTTCGTGGGTTTAAATGTAACGGTAATCATTCCATAATTAATTAGGCCGTTAAATGGAAGGGGGTAATAACTGAAGCAAAATTCATAGTTAAAACCCTAATTGTAATCCGAGGTTGATAATGTTTTGAAAAAGTGCAGACCCAAATCATGCAAACCAGCATCCAGATCTACTACCAAACATTCAAGACCCTCAATCCTAAAATGACGGAGGAGGAATGGGCATATTTTGAAAGCGGCTTAACGGTTCGTGAGTTTAAAGCACGCGACTACTTCATCGAAGCAAACAAGAAAAACCAGTTGCTTGGCTTTGTAACCAGTGGACTGATCAGAGGATTTTATATGGGCCATTTGGGTGAAGATATCACAACCACCTTTATCAAAGAATACGAATTTGTAACCGATTACCCTTCGCTGTTGAGTCATAAACCAAGCCGGTATAACTTCCAGTGCTTGGAACCCGCAACCATTATCACGATTGATTTTAATCACATCCGAAGTGGCTACAACCAGTTTCCAGGTTTTGAGCGAAACGGGAGACTGATTGCTGAAGAAATCCTGAAAGGTCAGCAGAAACGAATTGAAAGTTTCCAGTTCGATTCAGCAGAGACGCGTTATCTGGACTTTGTAAAGGAGAACCCACAATTGTTCAACCGCATTTCACTTACCCACCTTTCTTCTTACCTGGGTATCGAGCGGCCATCGCTCAGCCGTATCCGCAAAAAAATCGTTGGTCTGTAACGCTTTGTAACATAGGTTACAGGTAGGTGCTTCTTTTACAACCTACTTTTGGGGACATCAAAACATAGAAATCATGTACCACTACATCGTAAAAAAACTTGTAAGAAAATCATTTGGCCTGGTAAACGAACGCCGGTTTGACGAGCTGGTAAAAGGCACGGCACTGAACGTAAAACATTCTTTTGCCGGTGATCATGCTATGGGCGGCGTGCGCAATGATCAGGCCGCTTTCAAAGCCTGGCTGGAACGGTTGGCGCGCCTGACACCAAACCTGTTCATCACCATTAACAAGATCAATGTTGAAGGCTGGCCAAATAACACTTTAGCCATTGTAAGATGGACGGCTACTGCAACAATGGAAAATGGTGATCCGTACCTGAATAAAGGCGTACACTTTATCACCCTGAAATGGGGAAAAGTAACCGAGATCGACGTTTATGAGGATACACTTGTTGTTTATCGTGGCCTGGAAAAGCAGTATGCTTCCGGCATTAAAGAAGCAAGGGCACCGCAGATTATCAGTTAATAGGATTGCCATAAAAAAGCACGTTTTCTTTCTGGTCTCAGCAGGCCTTTTAAATAGAAAAGTGAAAATATTTAGTTATCAAATTTTATCAAAAAACGAACTATTTTCGGAACGCAACAACAATTACATTTAAACCTACAGATACTATACTTATGTGTAATACAATTCGTGTAATAGTTTTTTGTAACAGCTAAAAGATAAAAAACCGCTATTGAACCACTAAATGGCGAATGACAGAAATCTCTTTGTTTAAATGTAATAGCCAAAATTGAAAAAGGTTAAGGATTTGTAAAATAATAACCCTTTCCATATATTTATAACTACTTGTAAAAGCAGGTAGATCTTTATGAGTTAGCGGATCATGGAGGGAGGATCCGGATTTCAAACGATAGTGTTTTTATACCAGACGTTATGTTTCAACAATTCTACGAGCCACATCCAGCTCTAAAAGGATTTGTAAACAACATCATGATTCACGAGGTGAATTTTGATGCAGCGCAACCAAAACTAAATTTTTCCGTCCCTCCGCTTCCTGAACATTGTTTGTTTTTTTATGTAAGAGATCGTTCTAATGCAGAAGATATAGCTACCAACAAAAAGGAAACACTTTCTTCATCCGTTATAATTGGGCCCCACACCAGCCGGCACGTTATTACGCCTGGATGTAGTCATTTAATGATCAAAGTTGGCTTTCAACCCGGAGGATTATATCGCCTTTTAGGAATACCGATGAAGGAGCTTTTATGTAATGATTCATTTGATAGTATAGATCTCCTAGGAAATCAAATAAACGAGGTAAATGACCGATTAAAGTATGCCGCTTCTTTTACAGAGATGAAAACGATTGTTGAAACATTTTTGCTTAAACGGTCAGGCAAACTAAAACAAGTTTTACCCATCGATGCTGTGCTACCCCTGCTTATTAAAGAACGTGGATTAATTAAAATAGACCAGCTTGCATCCTATGCCTGCTTAAGTATCCGGCAATTTGAAAGAGTATTTCAGCAACGAATAGGTTTACCTCCAAAACATTACTCCCGTTTGGTAAGGTTTTCGCAAGCCTGGATCATGAAGGAGCAACAGCCCGACATTAACTGGATAAATGTTGCCCATAAATGCGGATATTTCGACCAGATGCACCTCATAAGAGACTTTCATGAATTTGCCGGGGTTAATCCCTCCTCTATTGAATTGGAATTTTTGGATTCACCGGTAAAATTTTTCAACCGGCTCTTTTCCTAACATGTCGCTTTTGTACTATGCTTTTGCCTTCCCGCTGAGATATTTTTACAACAAAATAATCAGTTATGAAAAAAATACTTACGACCACCATCTTTTTATTCATCTCAGGGATCATCTTCGCTCAAGATCGCAGCAAAGATGAAGCAGCGATCAACAAGCAGGTTGACGCTATGATTTATAGCTGGAACCATCATAACTATGATGATATGAAAAACTATACTACAGAAAATACAGACTGGGTGAATGTAGTAGGAATGTGGTGGAAAGGACGTAAGGAATCACAATATGCCCACCAGGCGTATCATAATACAATTTTTAAAACTTCAGTAGGAGAAAAAAAGTCTGTTTCCATCCGGTTTGTAACAAATGATGTGGCTATAGCTCACCTTATGTGTCATTTTTCTGACCCGCACCCTATTCCGTTACCTGACGGAAAAGAGCCAGGCCCTACTGATGACTTGGCTACTCTTGTTTATGTAAAACAAAACGGAAAATGGTTAATGACCGCAGGAGAAAATGTGCATATTGATAAAGGGGCACAACAGTTTGATCCTGTAAAACAAATGCCGAAGAACTAAGTAGTTAAACTTATGTTAAGTAGAGGCGCTTATAATGTGCCCTACTTCACATAACCGTAATTATAAGGCAAGTAGAAATAGGCCACATTGGATCA
>NZ_CALMAT010000092.1:32209-112512 GCF_937859865.1 uncultured Mucilaginibacter sp. | reverse complement strand
AAACCGTGTATGCCGGGGCGAAAGGTTTGATTTGATTGGTGATATAGTTACTGCAGCCTGTAAAATACATACTGTTTTTAGCAGCTAATTTTATGGCTTTTTTTATCTGCGTAATGGTTGGCTCGCGCTGGTAGCTCATCAACTTTGGCATGCGCAACGGTAACAATGCCGAAAGATACGCCAGCCTCCCAAAACTATGAACAACGTTCGGTTGGTTTATTAATAGTTTGCTTACCAAAAGCGAGTTTTTAACTAACGCCGTTTTAGTTTGGCCAATTGCGGGATAAGCATAAAAATGATCTGCTGAAGTGATAGAATTGCGATGTGCAAACAACGTAATTTCATGTCCGTTTTTTTTTAACCCTTTAATCAGCAAGTCTATTACCCTTTCAATTCCACCATAATGAGTTGGCGGAACAGGGATTTCGGGATCGGCAACGAGGGCAATTTTCATAGCTTCCCATAAATCTCCACCATTTCTTCAGCCAATTTATTTACAGAGCGATTTATTGGTTCGATATGATTAAGGAGCTTACCTTCTAATTTTTGTGTGATAAAAGAAGCAATGAGTGAACCCAAATATTTCTCGTCCTGACGAGGAAATAACCAGCCATTTTTTCCTTCCGAAATTAGTTCTGCAATCCCGCCCAAATCACTTCCCAAAACTGGAACCCCTTGTGCCAATGATTCATAAACTACAAAAGGGCCAGTTTCTGACACTTGTGAAGGAACACAAAGGATATCAAGTTCCTGTAAAAAACTATTGATATTTTCATTTGGAAGGTTTTCTGTCCAAGTTGCATACGGTAAAGATTCTACGTGCTGTTTTTGCTGCCGGTAATAATCTAATTCTGTTAAAGTTGGGATTACTGCAATTTTAAGTTCAAGTTGATCGGTTGGAACATATTTTAACGACGATAGTAAAACATGTAAACCTTTTACCGCTGTTGCCCTGCCAATAAAACCGATTATAAGTTTGTCTGATTTTTGCTTTATTTCCGAAGGCGTTTTTTGAATAGTTACCGCTTGCCTGCACAAACTTATTTGCTGGTTAGGAAATCCATTTTTGATAAAAACATCGCGTTGCCAATTGCTTACCACAACCAATTGGTCAATTGCATTGCGAAGCTTTTGCAGTTCGTTTTGTTTGTGTTTAACAACCTGGGCTGTATTATTTGGGAAATTTATAAACCGCATTAACATTGCCGTAGGATTACAAAAAGGTTCAGGAACCTTTCGCAATTGCAAGTAACAACTTAAACACTTTTGTTCTTCTACTTTTCCGTCACATACAAACTTTCCCATTTGCATTAAAGTTCCGCGGATACAAGTGTGCGAAGCAATATGCGAAGTAAGAACAGTTTTAAAACCCGCTTGCTTTGCTGCTATAATATGATCGGCACCGATGGAAGTGGTTAATGTATGAAAGTGGATTACATCTGGTTTGATTTTGCAAATTGCATTTGTAAAACTTTCAGTATTGTCGGCAGGTTTATCTCCGTTAATTACTTCAGTCCGAAAATCTTGGTTAAAAGGGATATATGCAATGTTTATACCTCTGTAAGTATCAGATTTTTTATCACCATCAAATACGCTTAATACATTTACTTCATGTTCATACTCTTGAAGGATTGTAGCAAGGTTATAAACATACAACTCAGTTCCGCCTGAGCTTTGCGGATAAAAATATTCTGTTACCAACAGTATCTTCAAATTATAACTTTCTTTTTAAAGCAGCTAATCTTTCGGCGTTTCGATAGCCAAAAAATCGGCTTGTTACTTTTAGCGACAGAGATTTTTCAGGGATATAATTTGGCTCGATTTCCAAAAGCAAATCAATTGCCTGTATAAAAAGATTTTGATTGAGTATTGAAAATTCATGGATGCAATATCTTAAAACTTCAATCAATGCGTTCTTTTTCTCAGGATTACTTTCCAAATTTTTTTTCCAAATCAAATAAACTTCGGTAGCATTTACAAAACAATCTTTTACAAAAGCCAAGTTGCTGCGCTGCGACAAAGATTGACTTTGATGGATGCGGTACTTTGCTTGTAGACCGGGCGTGTACACCAATTTTCCACCCATAAAAACAGCATCCAAAAAATAACGTGCATCCTGGATAACGGGCAAAGTTTCACTCCAGCAAATTTTTTCTGCAATTTTTCTGGAATACAACATAGCGCAAGGTGGCCGCCAAAAGCTTTTGAAGATTTCAATTTCAGGATTGCCTTGAATATCACCTTTCACTATTTCTTTAACTGTTAATCTGCCATCTTCTGCGGTAAATTTTTCAAAATCTCCATAAGCAATATCCGCATCTTGTGCCATCATAGCTTCTGCCTGTTGCTGGATTTTTCCAGGCAACAACAAATCATCGCTGTCTAAATATTGGATGTATTGTCCGGCTGAGTTTTCGAAACCTTTTTGCCTTGCCGCACTTGCACCCGCATTTACTTGGGTGATAATACGGCAAGCATCTTTGTATTTATTTAGGATAGTTGCAGTTCCATCGGTAGAGCCATCATTTACCACGATTATTTCAATCTTAAATAAACCGGATTGTTGTGCCAATGCCGATTTCAAGGTTGCGGCAATTGTTTTTGCGGCATTAAATGCAGGAATGATGATGGAAATATGCAAATTATCTTTTAAGGATTGATTTTAGTTTGATTACCAAACGGCTTAAAATGCTTCTTTTGAACCATTGTTTGTGTAAATAAGAGAGCTGGTAAGAACAGAAAACCGGAGTAGGCGATTTAATGATGTATTGATACCACAAATCATCATAAGTGTTTGGTGCGCGTGCTGGCGCTTTGTCTAATTTCCAAGGTTTTTCGTGGCCAGTACAATGCAAAAAAGCCTGTGGGCGAAAGTTGCCGATATGAAAAAAAGGGTTTGTTTGTGTACCGGTACCAAACCAATCTGGCAGTTCGATAACACACATTTGTTCAGTTGGCAAAAATTGTAAGATTGCATTTAAAGTATCCTGGTCGCTCAATGGTAGTTTTGGGTTACTAAACAAGTACCCTTCTAAATCTAAATGTTCTAAGTTGAGTTGGTTCCAGTCTTTTAATATCCAACTATGACATGACATACATCCGGCAAAAAAGCCGGCGTTATAATACCAATATGTAGGTTTTGAAATACTGTTTTTAGAGGGATAAATTTCTTGCCAATAATGTCTTCGCACTTCATGCTCTGCAACTATCCCATCAATACAACCAAAAAATTTATTTTGCTTAATCCGCTTTTCAACTTCACGGATAAATTCGCCATCGTAAATGATAACATCTGCATCAAAATAAATAAAATACTCTGATGGTTGTGATAACAGCAAAACAGGTTTCAGGTTTGTTCCGTTCCAAGTAGAATTTATAATTACTTGTTTTACATTTTTTAAGCCTTCCAACTCTGCTAAATGTACGTTAGTGCCAACAATAACCAAATTGTTGATACCACAGGCACGCAACGAATTAATAAGTGCGAAGGCACCATATTTGTAATTACCTTTTGCGATTGTGTAAATTGTTGCCACGCTGCTGTTTGGTTAAACTAGTATAGGTTAATATTAATGGCAGAAAAAAACTTGTATTTAAGCCAATAGTAGGCAAAATAGAAAAAAAGGATTGGCGAAATATTCCACGCATGCCTGTAACTTTTAAAAAATATATTTTTTGTTTTATTAGTTAGCAATGATGTTTGTGCCCATACAGATGCCCATCCTTTTTTTTGTAAAAAAGTTAAGTTAATATCGAAATTGTTTTTTAAATATGACAATACCTTTAGCCCTTCTATTACAAAAAGCCCTTGCTGCGTTGAGGTTAAAGAAGTGCTGTTAATATGTTTTCTAAAAAAGTTCAATTTTAAAGGATAAAAGGCAACTTTCCCTTTTAATATGATACTGCACCACAAAAGCCAATCATAGGCAGTTTTATAGTTATTGGCTTGCGAAAGAATTTCTTCTTGTAATGTTTCCCTTTTAAAAACAACCGCGCTGGCATTAACGATTGCCGGACTGCTTGTCATTTTTTGCCTTACAAATGTTTCACCTTCAAACACCTCGATTTTTTGCTGAGTAAACTTCGTAATTTTCCTCCATTCAGATTCTTCACGTTCAGAATCAGTATAAGCAAGTACTAATTGAGGATTTGATTGTAAAATAGGGATCAAAGTTTCCAAGAAATTAAGCCGGGCAATATCATCGCTTTCTGCAATCCAAATATATTTTCCGTTTGCAAGTTCAAGCCCTTTTTTCCATTGCAAAAATGGGCTTCCACTATTTTTTTCATTAAAAACTACGTGCTTAACTTGTACATGTGTTTGGTATGCTCTAATTAAGCCATTACTACAGTCTGTTGAAGCATCATCCAGGATAATAATTTCAAAATTAGTATAAGTTTGGTTTAATATAGACTCTAGCCTATCTTTTAAAAAGGAACAATGGTTATAATTGGGGACAATAATGGAAACTAATGTTTCCAAAATATTTTTTTTAAAAGACGAAACGGTTTAAACAATAGTCTACCTAAACGGTATTCTTTAGATTGCTGATAAAATAGGATGTTGTCGCGGAGTAGTTTTACTTCTGAATACAAATCCATCGGAGGTGGTAAATGGTTTCGGTATACGCTGGAACTGGATAGGAAAACATCCCATTTTGTTTGTTGATATTGCCCATTTATTAATCGCTTAACCATGGATTGCTCTTTAATTCTATAAAAGAAAAGAATTTCCGAAAGTTGTAATACATGGGAATTAGGATTTAACATTCGTAACCATAGATCCCAATCTTCCCAACCATTTTTTAGTGATTCATTATATCCTTTTGCTTTGATAAAATTTTCCTTTTTAAAAATAGCACTACAAAATATCGAATTGTGGGTAAGGAGTCTTTCATAAGTATAAGGCCCTAAATTCCACTTTCCAGTTTTTTCACCAAAGAAATCAGCTTTGCAGTAAACTAAATCTAAAGTACTATTCTTACCAAAAGCACTTATAGCGAGTTGTAAATAATCTTTGTGGATACGATCATCTGCATCTAAAGGTAAAATCAACTCTCCTGATGCTTCTTTTATACCTGCATTTCTTGCACTTGATAAGCCACCGTTTTCTTTTTTAAGATATTTAAACCGCTTATCTTGTAAGCAAAAATTTAATGCAATATCAGCAGTGTCATCAGGTGATCCATCATCAACGATAATACATTCCCAGTTTTCGTACGTTTGTTTCCATACGCTTTCTAATGCTTCAAGTAAATATTGCGCCTGTTTATAGCAAGGAACAATCACAGATATAATTGAGGTATTTATGGTTTGCGAAAAAGCCATAGCTGATAAACCGGTATTGGTTCAATATCTGTTTTAGGAGGAATAGAAAGACGTTTTTTATTTAATACTTTATAATTGGAAAATAGCGATTGTACTTGATGTTCCGAGAGCCAATCTTCTACAGGTTGATTTGGATTGGTATATTGTTGCCATTCGCTTAATGCTTCTTGACGTGGTGTTGTTAAAATAATTGAACCGCCTGGCTTTAATAAAAGAAAGATTTTTTTTACAAAGCTGTCTTTTTGTAAATCTGGTATATGTTCTATCACCTCAGAACAAACAATTAAATCGTACTGTAATTGTTGTTCCAAAAGTTCATCTGCTGTTTGGCATCGAATATCTAATACAGGGAAAAGTGTTTTTGCATATTTTACTACCTTTTTAACAGGTTCAATTCCGGTTATTTCCCCATAAGTGGAGCAAAGGTTGGTTAACCATCCACGTCCGCAACCAATATCTAAAATCTGAAATTTTAAGCGGTTATGGTGAGTAATATTTTCAATTATATGTTCTTCTATAAAGCTTCGGACAATTAGCCAGCGTTGCCATTCTTCTAAGTTTGGAAATGGTTTATTCCAGTCTGATGTATGGATGAATAACTTTTCATAATAATCCTGTTCGTTATCAATCTTGGATAAAGATAGCTTGTTTTTTAATTTACTAATTAACTCACTAATACTCATATTGGATTTTTTATAGTACTATTTAAATATAAAAACATAAAATAAGGTTGATAAAAGAAGCATGATACTTTGAAGTTATTTAACAACAAAATGCAAAGCAATTATTTTAGACCAATGCACCTTATCCACCAAAAAACCTTGTGCAAAAGAAGCAATACTTTTGTTTTTGCTGATTTGAAGCTTATCCGTTAACGCAGATTTTTTCAGCCATTTTTGCAACGGAAAAGAAAAGCCCATCTTTTGACGGTTCCAAATTTCTTCAGGCAATAAATCCTGGTAACTTTTGATCAATAAACCTTTGGCCAACTTTTTATCAAAGCGTAAGTTTGGATGGATGCTATTGACACCAATTAAAAATTCATAATCTAAAAAAGGCATCCTAATTTCGATGCCGTGCTGCATGCTCATCGCATCGGCATCGCGCAGCAACTGGTTTTTCATGTAAATATCCTGTTCCAAATTTGCAGTAAACAGATCAGTGTTTTTTTCCTGATTTGTTAGATGTTTAAATCGGGAAATTTTTTGCCATACTTCTTTTACCGGTATATTTAAGATGGCTGCAATTTGTTTCGGTGCAAAGTAACCACGCAAAGCCAAATAATATCCAAGATGGCATCGAAGTGATAAATAAGCTAATTTTTGATAACTAGCATTTGGCAAATATTGAAACAATTTTAAAGCGGATTTCGGTAACAACTGGCTTAACTTTTTTAAAAACCGAATTCTTTTAAATGATGGATAGCCGCCAAACAATTCATCGCCGCCTAAACCAGAAAGTACGGCTTTTAAACCTTGTGCCTTTGCTAATTTGGCAACCAGCCAAGTGTTAATTCCATCGGCGGATGGCTGGTCCATCGCTTTTAATATCTCAGTTGATTGTTCTTGAAAAGTTTGTTCGGTAATTTGTTCAGAAGAATGCTTGCTGCCCAACTTTTTCACCATGATTTGCTGAAATTTGGATTCATCAAAACCAGCATCATCAAACGTTAAAGAAAGTGTTTGTAAACCGGCACCTTTAAACTTGGATGCTTCCAATGCAACTATGCCCGAATCAATTCCGCCGCTTAAAAACACGCCAATGGGTGCATCTGCAATTAAATGTCGGTTTACGGATTCTTGAAACTTTTGTCGGATCAACTGTTTGGCTTCTTCTAAATTTGTAATTAAAGGCGAAGTTTTGGGTTGAAGATAAGTGCGGATTTTACAAGTTTCTGCCACAATGTCCCATTCCAGCAAACTGCCTTTTGGCAACATCAATACATCATTTAAAATCGTCATCGGTTCCGGGACAAAGCCAAAAGCTAAAAGCCAAATTTTCCAATCCGGATGATTTTGGGTAATATCAATAGCACGAAAAGCACGGATCTCCGAAGCAAAAAGCAGCTCCTTGTTTTTAATTTGATAATACAAAGGTTTCATACCGCTTTGGTCGCGCACTAAAAAAACCTTGTTTAAACGTTTATCAAATAAAGCAAAGGCAAACATGCCGTTAAAACGATGAAAAGCATTTGTGCCCCAAACTTCATAAGCAGCCAAAATAACTTCGGTGTCCGATTGTGTTTTAAATTGATAACCCAGACTTTGCAGTTCAATTTTTAGCTCCCGGTAATTATAAATTTCACCGTTAAAAGTGATGGTATAATTTTCAGTTGCATCTGTCATCGGCTGGTTGGCATCGGCAGAAAGGTCAATCAAAGCCAGCCTTCGGTGCCCAAAGCAAATGCTGTTTTTACCACCTAAAAATAAGCCTTTGCCATCTGGCCCGCCGTGTTGCATGGCCAAACACATCCGGCTAATTAAGTTGCGTTTTTCGTCGGCATGAATATTTAAAGAAACTAAACCAGCTATCCGGCACATAATTTTTTGGCTTTGCCGTTTTGATACAGCTTCGCCGCGTCAGTTACATTTTTGTTTTGCAACTGCTTGATTTTAAATTGTTTTTACCGCTTACAGTTTATCTACCAAAGCAGCGTGGGCATTTACCAAAATGGATTGCCCTAAGTTTTCTAAGCGGATAATTAACTGTTTTTGCGATTTGTAACTTACCATTTCGCCTGTCAAACCAATCAGCGGACCGGCTTTGATCACTACTTTTTCTCCCGGCGAAATATGGTCGGATGTAACCTCCAAATCCATTTCTGTTGACAAAAGCATTTGTATTTCGTTGATCTGCTGGTCGGGCATATTGGCAATCTTCCCCGATTGGTACAAGAAACGCGCAATGCCTTTCGTCATCAAAACCTCGGTTTGCTGTTTTTGAAAAATGCGCACAAACAAGTACGATTTAAACAGCGGTTCGCTTACCCATTTTTTGCGGTCGCTCCATTGTTTCAGCGTTTTTTGCAAGGGCAAATAAGCTTCGACCCCTTTTTGCAGGAGCAACTCGTAAGCCTGTTTTTCGGCTCTCGAATGTGTATAAACCGGGTACCATTTTGGCGATGCTTCTTTTAGCATAGTATTTTTAGTATTAAACGATCTTTTTAATCCAGCGGTTCAATTTCCACCAGCCGGGCGACGCGTCATCAGTGTAATAACCTGAACTTGCATAACCATTATAATCGTTGTAGTAATAGCCGCCCTGCTGGTTTTTGCTGCCCGAAGTGTAAATCCTGGAATGAAAGTTTTCTTCGGAATAAGCATTTAGCAAGATGACTGTGTTGTTCAATCCATATTTTCCGGTCAGTTGCTGCGGGATTTCGGCCGCATGAAAAGAAGATTTCCCGGCACGGATCACAAAAATATTAATGTCGCTGCCGCGGATAACCGGGATCGAATCCGAAACCAAACCAACCGGCGCGGTATCAATCATAATTACATCGTAATGAACTTTCAAATTCTCGATCAACAAGTTCATATTCGGGTGGTGCAATAGTTCGGATGGGTTTGGCGGGACAGGGCCGGAAGGGATAAAGTCAATATTTTCGTAAGCGGTTTTAAAAATGATTTGCTGTTGCTTAACCTGGTCGGACAGGTAATTGCTCAAGCCAATGTGGTTTTCCTGGTCAAAAACATAATGCAGTTTAGAGCGGCGTAAATCGGCTGCAATCAAAATTACTTTTTTGTTGATCAAAGCCAACGTGCTTGACAAATTTACGGCGATAAAAGATTTGCCTTCGCCCGCAACTTCCGAAGTAATGCAAATTACTTTGCTTGCTTTATCGGAAGCCATAAAACTCAAATTGGTACGAACGGAACGAACCGATTCGGCAAAAACAGATTTCGGTTTTGCCAGCGATAATATCTGTGTATTGTTCTCGTCCAGCTTGTACGGAAACTTCCGGATCATGCCGATCACCGGCACGTTGGTCAGGCTTTCAATTGTTTCTTTGTCATAAATGTACGGGTTCAATATCCGCAGCAACAAAATCAAACCTAAACCCAAAAGTAAGCCCAGCAAAATTGCTTTTTGGTTGATGCTGCTTGCATCGGGCGAAACCGGGTTAAAGTTCGCTTGTGCCGGTTCGATCACCGTTGCGCCGGCCAAAATTGAAGAACGGCTGATTTGCGCTTCCAACTTCTTTTCCGACAAAAAGGAATACACTTTTTCGTTGATCTCGAAATCGCGTTTCAAACTCACCATGTCGCGCTCGGCAGTTGGCAAAGCGGCAACTTGCTGGTTGGCCATTTGCAACTGGTTGTTTAAATAATTTAAAGTTGAACCGATGCGTTTTACAGAAGCATCAATATTGGCCAAAGCCGAATTGCGAACTTGTGCCAACTGAAGGTTTACTTCGTTTACCGGCTCAGAATTGTTGATGTACGTTTTTAGCAAAGCTGATTTTTCGGTCAGTAAAGTATTGTAGCGCAGCAGCAAACCATTCAGCAACGGGTCAACCGTTCCCTGCATGTTAAAATTTAAGTTGACCGCATTTTTTTCGTTGCTGATTTGCTGCTTCAATTGGTCAATCGCAATCAGTTGGATGTTGAGCAATGATTTTTGTGATTCCACTTCCTGCACTTTGCTTAACATTGTTGTGGCCGAGGAACTTACATCAAAAACTTTAGCGCTCTTTTTATAGCTTTCTAAAGATTTTTCGGATGATTTTACCTGTTTGGAAAGGTAATCCAACTGGTTGTCAATAAAACTAATGATCTGCGAAGCCGATTGCATTTTGCGGTTCTTGTCAAAATCCAAATACTCTTTCATCAAAGCATTTAAAATATCGGCGGCAAATTGCGGGTTCGGATCGGTTTCTTCCAAACTAACTACGTTGGAATTTTTGATGATCTCGTTCACATTTAAACCGGCAGAAACGCGTGGGTAAAAATCTTCGGGCGAATTAAATTTAAACTGATAAGCCGAATTTACCGCAAAACGCGTGTTGTTTGGATGGATGACAAAGCTTGTTTTACCAATGCTGATTGGCTGGTTATAAGCACATACTGTTTTTACCGCATGATTTTCAGTATTGTAAGTGAGCAAAAATCTGTTTGGGTTGATGGCCTGAAAAGTGATCAAATCTTTATAAAGCGAGGCGCTGTCTTCCTGCAAAATCTCTACCGCCAAAGGTTTGTTGGGATAAGTTTCGTACTTGCGGATGCGGCCGGCAATAAAAAAACTCACCTTATAATCTAAATCTTTAACCGCATTAATAATCAAACCGCGGCTTTTGATAACGTAACTTTCGCTTTGTACTTTGGCAGCGGCGCGGTCGGCATTGTTCATCACGCTAACCAATTCAGAAATTTCCGATTTTTTTTCATCAAATTTCATCACCGCGCTCGTGGCGTATTGCTTCGGTGTGTACCATAAATACAAGCGCGCCAGGGCAAAACAAAGCAAAACGGCAAAAACAACCAAATACCATCGGCTTAAAACAACACGGAACAGCCGGTTATAATTGATACGGTCGTTCGGTTTTTGTAAAATTGGGCCGAGGGCTTCCTGCATTTATTTTTTGGTAAGCGTGTAGATGATGAGTGCCGTGTTCAGAAAAACCAAAGCTGCCTGTACAATAGTAGAAACGTTTTGCATAGATTCGTTGCGGACGGTGCGCTTGTTTTGGGAAACATAAATAATATCGCCATTTTGCAGGTTTAAATCCAGCTTTGCCAGCGTTTTAATGTTGTTCAAATCGGCCACAATTACCTGCGGGTTTGCTTTATCGCCGCGGATAATTTGTATCGTTTTTTCGTTTGCTTTGTCGGTTAGCCCGCCTGCTTCGCCAATCATATCTACCAGGTTTGTTTTATCTTTTAGCAACAAGTAATTGCCTTGTGTACGCACTTCGCCCAAAATAGTTACTTTTAGATTAATAATTTTAAGGTCAATAATAGGATCTTTTAACAGGCTCGATTTGTACAGTTCTTCGATTTTTCGGGCGGCCTGCAACTTGGTCAGCCCGGCAACAGCAATACGGCCCAAAGCGGGCAGGGCAACTGTTCCGTCTTCTTCCACCTGATAATTGGGCGCTTGTGTAGCAACTGCCGAACCGGTTTGTTCTTCGGCAATGTATTTTATATTTTGCAGGTTCCGTATCTGGAGCAAATCGCCGGGGCAGATTTTGTAAGTTGGATAAACAGGATTCGGCACAGTGGCAACCGGTTGCGGCACATCGGTTTTAAACAAAGCGTGCTGCTGCTTGTAAGCACAGGAAGACAAAAAAAATAGGGCTAAAAACAGTATCGGCTTTATGCGGCAGGGCAATATGGTTTTCATAAATATCGGTTAAACTATTAGTTAAAATTTATAATGGCAAATATTTTTAACAATATTATTTTTCTTTGTATACTTTGCTAAATGAAGGTCTCGGTTATCACGGTTTGCTACAACGCAGTTTCTACCATCGAATCCTCTATCCATTCTGTGATGGAACAGGATTACGAAGATGTGGAGTATTTGGTTATAGATGGCGGGTCGAAAGATGGAACCGTTGACCTGATTAAACAATACCTTCCCCATATCCATCACTTTATTTCTGAACCTGACCACGGGATTTATGATGCTTTAAACAAAGGCATTGCAAAGGCAAGCGGCGATATTATAGGTGTGCTGCATGCCAATGATTGCTTTGCAGGGCGAAACACATTGCGCATTGTTGCCGATAATTTTAAGGAAAAACAGGTTGACGCTGTTTATGGAAACCTGGTTTTTTTGAACGAAAAGCAGCAAATTGTGCGTAAATGGCTGTCAAAACCTTGTAAACGCACTTTACTGGAGCTTGGTTGGATGCCGCCGCACCCGGCTTTGTTCATCAAAAAAGAGGTTTATAACCGCTTTGGCAATTATCGCCTGGATTTCGGCACAGCGGCAGATTATGAACTGATACTTAGATTTTTTTACCGCCATCGCATCAAAACCCACCATGTTGACCATGTTTTTATAAAAATGTTAACTGGCGGAATAAGTAACAAAAGCATTTTAAACCACGTAATAGGAAACATCAACGATTTTAAGGCTATGAAAATGCACCGTTTGCGGGCACCTTTTGTAGCAGTAATATTAAAGCCGTTGCAAAAAATATTTCAGTTTTTAGGATAAAATATTAATTATAAATTAATATTATTGTCTTTGAAAAAAATATTAATGTGGTTATGATGTTTCCAGCGGTTTATTATTTGCTTGTTGTAGCAATATCTTTTCTGTTTGTGTTGGTAATTATGCCCTCGGTTATCCGTGTGGCTCAACAATACCAACTTTTCGATGACCATACACTTTCCCGCAAAGACCATGGTTATGGCATACCGCGTTTGGGCGGCGTTGCTTTTTTTATCAGCATCGTTTTAACTTCTTTATTTTTGATTGCCAAAGATGCAACCGCTATGCCTATGTACGAGCTTTACGCTGCCGGTACAATTATGTTTATGGCCGGTTTAAAAGACGATCTCTCGGGCATGCGCTGCCGTAGTAAATTAGCTGTACAAGCAATTGTTAGTTTAATCATTACCGTTCCCGGCAACATCCGTATTACCAACTTGCATGGTGTGTTTAATATCAGCCAGTTAAGTTACTTAGAAAGTGTGTTTTTCTCCGCGTTTGTCATCATGTTTATCATTAATTCCTTTAACCTGATTGATGGGATTGACGGGCTTGCAGGTACGTTAGGTGTAATCGCCTGCGGGGCATTTGCCTATTATTTTATGCTTGCAGGAGAAGTTAGTTTAGCAAAGCTTGCGCTGTCTGCCGCTGCCGCACTGCTTGCTTTTTTAGGTTACAACTATTCGCCTTCTAAAGTTTTTATGGGCGATTGCGGCTCGTTGGTGCTTGGGTTAATTTGCGCTGTTTTTGCCATCAAATTTATAGCGATAAACGAAGCATCTTCTTTTTACAGTATTCATGCGGCCCCTGCTTTTGCAGTTGCCGTACTTATTGTCCCAACGTTTGATACTTTATCGGTCATCGCCATCCGTATCGCTAACAAAAAATCCCCTTTCAAACCCGATCGTAACCACATCCATCACCGTTTGTTACGCTTAGGTTTAAGCCATATCCAAACCACTTCCATTCTGGCAGCAGTCAATATCGTTTTTATTGCGTTGGCATTTGTTTTAAAAGAAGCGGATAACCAATTACTCTTGTTGCTTTTTGCCGGGATTTTTATCGTTTTAAATGCTTGCTTAACATTGGTTCTTCATTTAAAAACAAAACAAGCCTTTCCTGCCGGCAATTTAATAAGTTAACGCTTTTGCTTCATCTTTAATAACTTTGTGCCGATAAAAAAAGCATAAAGATGAAAATTGCAGTTAACGGTTTTGGGCGGATTGGACGCGTTTTTTTAAGGAACATTTTACGCCATCCGGATATTGAAGTAGTTGCCATAAACGATCTGGCCGATACCAAAACGCTGGCCCATCTTTTTAAATACGATTCCGTTCACCGCGGTTTTAAAGGCGAGGTTAAGTTTGATGAAAACCGTTTGATCATCAATAACAAAAGCATCCGGGTTTTTCGCGAAGCAGATCCGCTGCAACTTCCCTGGAAAGCTTTGGAAATAGATTTGGTGATCGAATCAACGGGAAAATTTATCACCGAAGCCAAAGCAGCTCTGCATTTGCAGGCAGGGGCAAAGCAAGTCATCATTTCGGCGCCTTCTCCCGATAAAAATATCCCAACCGTAATTCTCGGCGTTAATGACGATACGATTGATTTGAGTTCGCCCATTCTTTCCAACGCTTCCTGCACCACCAACAATGTGGCGCCCATGCTGAAAATTTTGGATGATAACTGGGAGGTGCAGGACGGTTACATCACCACCGTGCATTCCATGACGAGCGACCAAAACCTGCACGACGCGCCGCATAAAGATCTGCGCCGGGCACGTGCCGCTTCCAGCTCCATCATCCCAACCACAACCGGCGCGGCAAAAGCGGTAACCAATGTTTTTCCGCATTTGGAAGGCAAGCTGGGCGGCGCCGGCATCCGTGTTCCGGTTCTAAACGGTTCGTTAACCGATTTTACCTGCACGTTGAAAAAGCCGGCAACCGTGAAAGAAATCAATGCCGCATTTTTAAAAGCTTCGCAAGGCTTTCTTAAAAATATTTTAGAATACACCGAAGACCCGATTGTTTCTGTTGATATTTTGGATAACCCGCACAGTTGCATTTTTGATGCACAGTTAACTTCTATCGTGGGCAGCTTGGTTAAAGTTGTTGGTTGGTACGACAACGAAATGGGTTACTCCAGCCGGTTGGCAGATTTGGTGGCGAAAATTGCCCTGCTAAAAGAAGTATATTAAACCAAAAAAAGGAGCCGGAATTACCCGCGCCCCCTTTCCGAATCAATCAAAAAATAAAAGGCTTTATTCTCCGATCCAGGTTTATAATTGGTATTTGGTTTTCGATTAAAGCACCAGGCGTAATTTGGTTTGCGGGAATTCTTTGAACCGAAGTTCCTGTTGTACAGGTGCTTCTTTTTGGATATGGATTTTATAATACGCCATTCCTTTTTTGGTGATGGAAGCCGCAACTTTCAAATATTTGGTGTCGCTTATTTTTTTTGCCTGCATAAACAATTCAACATCGCCGTGCAGTTCAATCAAGCCTTTTTTGTACAGTTCGTTTACCAAAACAGATTGGTATTTGCCGAAAAAGAAAGTAATGCTCCAAATCATAAAAGGGTTGATGATATCCGTGTTGCGGTTAGGAACAGGGTTGTTCAGGATCATTTTGATGATTTTATCGCGTAATGGAGTGATGGTAAACATAGCTTTATCGTTTTGTTGTTCTGTTGAGGAATAGCCAATAAAAATGCCAAAGCGGTTTCAGCAAAACCAAAAACCAGCGGATGCTTCTTTTACCACATAAAAATTGGTGTGGTGCCAATACTTTTTTCGTTCCGAAGAAACAACCCGGTTCTGTTATATTTGAACTTTTCAGGCGTAAAAACAGCATTTCAAGCATAAAAATCAACACAACCAACAAAAAATATGATCAAATTTATACCGGTAAAAGAAGTATTGGCCATCAGAAATGATGTGCTGCGCGAAGGAAAATTAACTTTGGACGAATGCCGTTTTCCATCCGATCTAAACGAAGGCGCTTTCCATCTGGGGAATTTTGAGGAAAATTTGCTCACATCCATTGCCTCGTTCCATCCGCAAAATGTGGAAGGCCACATCGGCAAAGGTTATCAGTTGCGCGGCATGGCCACAGTTCCGGCTTTTCAGGGAAAAGGAAAAGGCAACCAACTGCTCAATTTTGCCATTGTTTATTTACGCGGCCAACAGATCAATTACTTATGGTGCAACGCACGCAAAGTTGCGCTTAACTTTTATAAAGGCATCGGTTTTGAAATTATTTCGGATGAATTTGACGTTCCCGGCATCGGCCCGCACCACATGATGTACCTTAAAATCCGCTGATACTGTTTTTACCGGCATAAAAACAGCATCGGCAAAAAGGCGTTGTTATCAGCGTAGCTAAACTTAACATCAATTTTGTACTTTTCCAACCTTAACCCATTTCTATGAAAACAATTGACCAGGCCAACTTTGCCAACAAAAAAGTTTTGATCCGCGTAGATTTTAATGTTCCGCTGGATAAAGATTTTAATATTACAGATGACAACCGCATTACGGCCGCTTTGCCAACCATCAAAAAGATTTTGAAAGATGGCGGCGCAATTATTCTGATGTCGCATTTGGGACGCCCAAAAAATGGCCCGACAGAAGAGTTTTCTTTAAAACACATTGTTCCGCATTTATCAGATTTGTTGGGCCAGCAGGTAGAATTTGCGAATGATTGCATTGGCCAGGAAGCGATTGACAAAGCAAAAGCTTTGCAGCCGGGCGAAGTTTTATTGCTCGAAAATTTGCGTTTTTACAAAGAAGAAGAAAAAGGCGATGTCGAATTTGCCAAAAAACTGGCCGCTCTGGGCAATGTTTATGTAAACGATGCTTTCGGAACGGCGCATCGTGCACACGCTTCCACATCAGTAATTGCCCAGTTTTTCCCGGATGCCAAATACTTCGGCTACTTAATGGCTTCGGAACTGGAAAATGCAGAAAAAGTGCTGAACAACCCGGCAAGGCCATTCACAGCAATTATGGGCGGTTCAAAAGTTTCCGACAAAATAAAACTGATTGAGCGTTTGCTGGATAAAGTGGACAATTTGATCATCGGCGGCGGCATGGCTTATACTTTTGCAAAAGCCGACGGCGGCAATATCGGTACTTCTTTGGTGGAAATGGACAAATTGGATTTAGCCACCAGTTTGCAGCAAAAAGCAAAAGAAAAAGGCGTTCAACTTTTTTTACCGATTGATAATGTTGTGGCAGATAAGTTTGCCAACGATGCGAACACCAAAATAGCCAAAACTGGCCAAATTGAAGACAACTGGATGGGCTTGGATATCGGCCCAGAATCTGTGGAAGCGTTTTCCAAAGTAATTGAAGCATCAAAAACCATTTTATGGAACGGGCCGATGGGCGTTTTCGAAATGGATAATTTTGAAAAAGGGACCAAAGCTGTTGCCGAAGCTATTGTAAAAGCAACCCAAAACGGCGCGTTCTCTTTGATTGGCGGCGGCGATTCGGCGGCAGCGATCTCTAAGTTCAACCTGACTTCAAAAGTGAGTTATGTTTCTACCGGCGGCGGCGCGTTGCTGGAATACATGGAAGGCAAGGAGTTGCCGGGCGTAAAAGCGATCAATGACTGATGCTGTTTTTATCGGCATAAAAACAGTATGAAAAGCCTTTGCCAATTTTGGCAGAGGCTTTTTTAGGATGGCTTCTTTTTAACTTTATATCAAAATCAAAAACATGCCAGAAGTAACTATCATCTACCAAAAACCGGAAACTTTAAAAATATTAAAAGCGTTGGCAGTATATTTTGATTTTGAAATAATCGAAGAGAAAGATAACAAGTATTCTGTAAATGGGGGTAACGATAATACGAGTTGATCCAACCGCTGATCTTTCTGAATTAAGTAAAGTGTTTACTGGTAAAAACTTGGATGCTAAAAAGTTAAGGGAAGAAGCATGGCGGCGGAAAAAATGATTTGCGATACAAATGCTAAGCCATCTCTTTCATCTTAAAAAATAAATTACGCATAACTTCATAATAACTGGGTAATAACTCAAATAAAGCATTGGCCATTTTCTGGTTATAAGTATGGACAGATGCGTTTCGTTTTAAAATAATGTTTGCCCAAACTTGTTCATCATTAATGATACTTTCAGCATAAGCAGCAGCGAAAACAGACCGCGGACTATTCAAATCCATCAAACCGCGTTTTTCCAAAAAGCGTTTTAAGGTTTTCCAGGAAAGGTCAAAGCAATATTCGAAGCGTTGGATTGCACCGTCCCGCTCTAACAAAGAAGGCTGTGGAAGCAAGCCTTCTTTAAAAGTTGATAAAGCTTGTTCAAAAGTTTCGAGCTTATCTTCAAAATAATCATTCACAGCCATTCTGCATTTTTTAAGGCAATAGTTTTAAAACGTTCATCTACCTCATTAAAATTTACCAAATCAATTTTGTACAACATCGGCAAGTTTTCTATTTCTTCCTCAATTGCAGCTAAATATTTAGGTGAAATTGGTTCATTGCCAATCAAACCAATATCTATATCTGATCTTTTTAATTCGGTCAGATTTGCCTGGGAACCAAAAATAAAAGCACGATAGTTTAAACCAGCAAGGTTTTTTTTCAAAATAGCGCTGATCCAAAAAATAATTTGTTCCCTTCTTTTCATCAGAACAAATATATCCAAATGCTGCTTATACATAAAATTGATTTTCTGATGAAAAAAATAGCCGCGATGCTTCTTTTATGCCTGTTTTTTAGGCAAGTTTCCGCCCAAGTAAATGCCGATTCTGTGTATGTAAAAGCCAATTACCAGAAATTCGAATACCAAATCCCGATGCGCGACGGCAAAAAGCTGTTTACTTCAGTTTATGTGCCGAAAGATAAATCCAAAAAATATCCGCTGATGATGGACCGTACGCCGTACAGCGTTGCACCGTACGGAGCCGATCAGTACCGGCGTTCCTTAGGCCCTTCGCCATTGTTTTTGCATGATGGTTATATTTTTGTTTACCAGGATGTGCGCGGCCGGTGGATGAGCGAAGGCATTTATGAGGAAATGACACCGGAAAAGGATGTGCATCCCACCAAAAACGATGTGGACGAAAGCACGGATACTTATGATACGATCGACTGGCTGCTGAAAAATGTTCCCAATAACAATGGAAAAGTTGGCGTTTGGGGGATTTCTTATCCCGGGTTTTATACTACAACCGCTTTGTTAAGTCGGCACCCAGCACTGGTTGCCGCTTCTCCGCAGGCACCAATTGCGGATTTGTACCGCGATGATGCTTTCCACAATGGTGCTTTTATGCTGGTGGCCAACTTCGGTTTTTATCCAGGTTTTACCAATCGGCAGGATGACAAGCCGACGCAACGTCAGGCAACAGAATTTAACGCCGGAACAGAAGATGGCTACGATTTTTTCCTGCGGATGGCCACGATGAAAAACTCGAACACATTGTATTATAAGGATACAATCCGTTTGTGGAACGAAATGCTGGACCACCCGGATTACGACCAACACTGGAAAGACCGAAACGTATTGCCGCATTTAACCAACATCAAAACCGCAGTTTTGGTAACAGGCGGCTGGTACGATGCGGAAGATTTGTACGGTGCCATCAACACGTATAAAACTATTGTGAAAAATAACCCGACAACGCCTGCTTACTTTGCGATGGGCCCATGGGTTCACGGCGGTTGGGCGAGAGGCAATGGCGATCATTTGGGCGATGTTGGTTTTGGTTCGGCAACGGCAGCTTACTATCGGGAAAATATTGAGTTTAAATTCTTCAGTCATTATTTAAAAGGAACACAGACGGATTTGCAGCCGGTTTCTGTTTTCGAAACGGGTTCCAACCAATGGAAAACCTATAAAACATGGCCAGCAAAAGAAGCGCAGGAGAAAAACTTGTATTTCCTGTCCAACGGAAAACTTTCTTTCGATCCGCCAAAAACCAATGCTTCTTTTAACAGCTATATTTCTGACCCGAACAAACCTGTCCCTTTTCTCAGCAACACTTCGATGGACATGGACCGCGAATACATGACGGCCGACCAGCGTTTTGTAACAACCCGACCCGATGTTTTAACTTATCAAACGGATATTTTAAGTGATGATTTAACTTTGGCCGGAAATATCTGGGCCAATTTAAAAGTTTCGACTACGGGAACCGATGCCGATTGGGTAGTGAAAGTGATTGATGTTTATCCTGATTCCACCAAGAATACTTCTTTTACCGGGCAAAATGTGCAATTGTCGCATTACGAGCAAATGGTGCGGAGCGAGGCTATGCGCGGCAAATACCGCAACAGTTTTTCTAAACCGGAGCCTTTTGTTCCCGGAAAAGTTACGCCGGTTAATTTTGAGTTGCAGGATGTGTTGCACACCTTTAAAAAAGGCCATCGGGTGATGGTGCAAATCCAAAGCACTTGGTTTCCTTTGATTGACCGCAACCCGCAAAAGTTTATGAATGTTATGCAAGCTACGCCTACTGATTTTCAAAAAGCAACCATGAAAGTTTATACTTCTAAAACAGAACCAAGTTTTTTAAAGGTGCGGGTGATGTAAAAGGAGGGATTTTGGCCAATGAATTTATGCCGATAAAAGAAGCATTCGATAAATTTTGCAATGCTTCTTTTATCGGCATAAATTTTATTTAAAAGCATATTTGATGCCCAGGCTTGGTGTCAAATTAAAAATCGGCCCGCGGAAAATTTCGATGCGTGGGTCAAGATCAACACTAACCGCAATTGGCGAATCCGGGATTACATATTCTAAACCGATCACGCCATCAGCACCCAACAATAGGGAAGAATTGTTATAAACTTTGTAATCGCCATTATAAACCCGATAACCGCCGCTGCCCACGCCGCCAACGTGCCCGCCAAAACCATAATAGAACTTCAGTTCGGCTACGTTAAAAGCCGGTTGGTGTTTTTCAATTAAACCCGTAAACACCACGCCTTTGGTACGGAAACCCAAAACACCTTCCAAAGCTGTTGTTGGGTCTGTAAAATATTTGACGGAAATGCCGCTTTCGTAACTAAAGCGCAGCCCGGCAGCCGTTTGGTACGATTGCGCGCCGGCCTTTTTGCTGTAAAATAAAACGACGGATATGAACAACAAACAAAGACAAATTTTTTTCATAGAGTGGATTTAATCGGCCCAGTTGTACTACTTGGCCATCTGCAAAAATGAAAATTTTAGCAATACCAAATCCGCGTTTCTGGAAAAATAATTAAAAGTTAAAAAATCAACAGGAATAATTAGCCAGGAGTTTATTCAGGAAATGTGATATTTTAGCAGAAATTACAAGTTGTATGCGCATCAAAAAATTACCCGCTAAAAGAAGCATCAGGCTTTTCCTGGTGATCAATGCTGTTGTGTTTTTATCTTCCGGCTGTGCAAAAGGCCAGTTGGGCAACAATAACGGGCAGGAATATCGCAACGGTATGGTAGTTTGCGCCTACTCGGATGCGGCAAAAGCAGGTTTGGCCATCCTGAAAAAAGGCGGCAACGCGGTTGATGCGGCCATTGCCGTTCAGTTTGCTTTGGCCGTAACGCACCCTACGGCGGGCAACATTGGCGGCGGCGGTTTTATGGTTTACCGATCGGCCAAAGGCGAAACCAATACATTAGATTATCGGGAAAAAGCGCCAGGCGCGGCAAGTGCCAACATGTATTTGGATTCGGCGGGAAACGTAATTGCCGATAAAAGCCTGCACACGAACCAAGCTTCTGCCGTTCCCGGTTCGGTGGATGGCATGGTGGAAGCGCACCGGAAATATGGAAAATTGAAATGGGCGGACTTGGTTCAGCCAGCGATTGACCTGGCGGAAAACGGATTTACACTGACGGAAAAACTGGCATCCAACTTAAATACGATGCAAGGCAATTTCCGCAAACTTAATCCCGGCAAAAATTATTATTTAAAAGAAGGCGGCTGGAAAGCTGGCGACAAAATGATGCAGGAAGATTTGGGCGCAACGCTGGAACTGATCCGCGATAAAGGCCGCGAAGGGTTTTACGCCGGCAAAGTAGCCGACGAACTGGTAGCCGAAATGAAAAGCGGGAACGGCCTCATCACCAAAACCGATTTGAAAAACTACCATTCGGTTTGGCGAAAAGCAATCACCGGCAATTATAAAGGTTATAAAATCATCACGATGCCGCCGCCATCCAGTGGCGGGATTGCGTTGCTGCAACTGCTGCGTTCGGTGGAGCCTTTTCCCTTAAAACGCTGGGGTTTTAACCAGGATTCGACGGTGCAGGTGATGGTGGAAGCAGAAAGGCGCGTGTATGCCGATCGTTCTAAATACCTCGGCGACCCGGATTTTTTTAAAGTCCCGGTGGATAGTTTGCTTCAGTCTAAATACACGGATGCACGAATGAAAAGCTTTAACTGGAACCAGGCCACGCCAAGCACTGCGATACAGCCAGGGACATTTGTTGGCTACGAAAGCGACCAAACCACACATTTGGTTGTGGTAGATAAAGAAGGAAATGCGGTTTCCATCACCACCACTTTAAACGGTTCTTTCGGTTCGGGCATTGTGGTAAAAGGCGCTGGTTTTTTGCTGAACAACGAAATGGACGATTTCAGCTCAAAGCCTGGGGTGCCAAATATGTTTGGCTTGATAGGCGGGAAGGCCAATTCAATCCAGCCGGGCAAACGCATGTTGTCTTCCATGACGCCAACAATCCTCGAAAAAGATGGTAAACTGTTTATGGTGGTTGGCACACCGGGCGGTTCTACCATTATCACTTCTGTTTTTCAAACCATTTTGAATGTGGTGGAGTTTGACCAAAGCATGCAACGTGCGGTAACTTCCAAACGCTTCCATCACCAATGGCTGCCGGATGATGTAAAGGCAGAAAAAGATGCTTTGGACAGTGCCACCATCCAAAAACTGGAGCGCAAAGGCTACAAAATTATGGTTGATGGCCCGATTGGCCGTGTAGATGCAATTTTGAAAACGAAATGGGGCTATTACGAAGGCGGCGCCGACCCGCGCGGCGACGATACCAAGTTGGGCTGGTGATGGTGATTACGGAATTTTTTCGGCATCACAATGCAAAATCCGTTCGTGCTTTTAATCCCAAATTTATGCCGATAAAAACAGTATCACATACACCAGCATCTGTTAAAATATGTTAAGCCGCGGTTTTTGCAGATTAAAACAATAAATTTGCGTTTTACGCTGTTTTTGCACATGAAGAAGTTGTATGTTGTTTTCGCGTTGATGCTTGCCCTTACGGCATGTAAAAAAGCGGCTATAGACAGGACGGCCTATTTTGCGCAAATCGGTATAGACAGTGATAAAATCAGGGCTTACCTCATCGCCAATAAAATACCGATAAAAAAAGTAGGCGATACCATTGGTGTTTATTACCAGATTTTAGATTCGGGTAATGTGGCCAGTCTTTACACACAATCTACTTTGGTTACAGTTGGTGCTTCGGCAAAAATATTAGGCGCAAAAGATACACTGACTAAACCAAGCATTTTCCATCCGTCTTATACTTTGGGAAGTGTGATCCGTGGCTGGCAGGTTGGCATCCCGTTAATCAAAAAAAACGGCAGGATACGACTTTTTGTGCCTTCGCGTTATGCTTATGGCATGTACGATCATCAAAACCCGTATATCCCGGCCAATTCCTGTCTCGATTTTGATATTACATTATATAACGTTACCAATTAAAATTAAAAATTACCTATAATGAAGCAACTTGCTTTCGCCTTTTTATCCGTACTTGCTTTAGCCATGTTTTCCTGTAAAAAGGAGTACGACCAGATTCAAACAGTTGACAACAATACCATACAAAGCTATATTTCTGCCAATGGTTTAAAAATGATGCCCGGCGACAGCGGCATTTACTATCAAATTATCAAGCCCGGCGATACCGGAAACCCGATAACCGATTCGGATGTGATTTTTTACGCTTATTCTGTTAAAACTTTGGATGGAAAAGTTGTTTCTACCGATACCGTTTTAAACCGCGTCAGCAATTACGCAGGGCTTAACCTGTTTAATTACCGTTATTATAGCACTACCACCATGGCTCCAACCACTGCATTTTTCCCGCTGCCTGTTGGCTTGCAGTTTAGCATCAAAAAGTACCTGCAAAAGCGCAACGGTATCATCCGTATGCTTATCCCTTCCAGTCAGGCTTATGGTTTGGCCGGTTATACATTTCCGGATTTAAGGGTTAAAATCCCGGGAAATGAATCTTTGGATTATACCGTTTACCTCTACAATGTGGACAGTCAGTTAGCTTATGATACGGTACAAATCAGAAATTACATCAAAAATAACAACCTGACAGGGTTCCAAAAAACACCTTCCGGTTTGTATTACAAAATTGTTGACCCTGGTTCTGGCACAGACCAGATTTACAGTACTTCAACCGTTACAATTACTTATACAAAGCGTTTGTTGCTAAGCGGAATTGTTACCGAAAATAAAAGTTTAGATGCTGCTGCCTTAGGAGGTTACATTGCCGGCTGGCAGGAAGGTTTACAGAAAATTAATTCCGGAGGGAAAATACGCTTGCTGGTTCCTTCAGGTTTGGCTTATGGTGCTATACCAACATCTACAGTAGAAGGCCAAAGCACTTACAATGTCCCGCCAAACTCTATTATGGATTATGATATTAATGTAACCGCAGTAACAAACTAATTTTTAGGTGATAAAAGAAGCATTAGGAAAGTTGTAAGTTGTAAGTTTTTGACGATAAAAGAAGCATTGTGCTGTCATCCTAAATTTATTTCAAGATCTCTCATGAAAAGTAGAACTAATTTTGCGTAGGCCGAAACAAGTCCGGCATGACAAAAACAAGAACGCACTAATTTTTAGGTGGTAAAAGAAGTATCGCCCTAAACGTTATCCGTTCAGTGCTTTTTTAAATGCTGCCAAACATCGTTCCCGCGCTTCTTTATGATCTACGATTCGTGCTGGATATTTAAATGGATCAAGATATTCGGGCACCCATTTTTTAATGTATTCAAATTTTGGGTCGAAGCGTTTGGTTTGTGCTTCTGGGCTAAATATCCTGAAAAACGGAGATGCATCGGCACCAGTCCCTGCGGCCCATTGCCAGCCGCCTACATTGCTGGCCAAATCATAATCCAGCAGTTTTCGGGCAAAATAATGTTCGCCCCAACGCCAGTCAATCAATAAATGCTTGCATAAAAAACTGGCCGCAACCATGCGCACGCGGTTGTGCATCCAGCCCAAAGCATGCAATTGCCGCATCCCGGCATCCACAATCGGGTAGCCGGTTTCGCCTTTGCACCAGGCTTCAAACTCCTGCTCGTTGTTGCGCCATTGGATTTTATCAAATTCGGGTTTGTAAGCATGGTTGGCTGTTTGCGGGAAATGCCAGATAATCATGGCATAAAAATCTCGCCAGATCAGTTCATTCAGCCAGGTTTTTTCTACTTGTTTATTGGCTTCAGTTGCCAGTTCGCGAATGCTGACCGTGCCAAACCGCAAATGGACGCTGATCCGTGAAGTGCCTTCCAGCCCCGGGAAATCTCGCGTTTTGGCATAATCGGCAATGATGGATTTGTATTCGTTTTTAGGGACTTGGATCGAACTTTTTTCAAAACCAATATCATGTAATGTAGGGAAAGTAAGCTGGGTTTGATACAGGTTTTGCAGGTATTTTTCTACCGGATAAGGCTTTAGGTAAAAATCGTTCAACTTTTCTTTCCATTTGCGCGAATACGGGGTAAAAACAGTGTACGGGCTACCGTCGGGTTTCATCACTTCGTTCCGGTCGAAAATAACATGGTCTTTATAAGTGCAAAATTTGCTGTTTTTAGCTGCTAAAATTTGGGCGATTTCTGTATCGCGCTCTTTGGCGTACGGTTCGTAATCGTGGTTGGTAAAAACAGTATCAACTGCATATTCATTCAAAATTTCGGCAAATGCTTCTTTTGGCGATGTATTTTTAACGAGCATCGAACTGCCCAACCGCTTCAGTTCCTCGTTCATGTTAACAAGCGATTGGTGGATAAAAGTAACGCGCGAATCATCTTTGTCTTCCAGCTTGTCCAGAATTTCGGTATCAAAAATAAACATTGGTAAAACCGGTTTGCCACTTTTGAGCGCGTGGTAAAAACCGGCGTTATCGGTCAGCCTTAAATCGCGGCGGAACCAAAACAAGTTGATGCTTTTTTTATCGGGCATAAATTTCGCGGATGGCTTCTTTTATTGTTGGATATTTAAATACAAAACCGGCTTGTTCTGTTTTTGCTGCCGATACCTTTGTGCTGGCTAAAACCACGGCACTCATTTCGCTCAAAGCTAATTTCAAAGCAAACGCCGGAACTTTGGGCAACCATAATGGTCGGTTTAATTGTTTTGCTGCGGTGATGGTAAGTTTGGCATTGGTTGCCGGGTTTGGCGCAACCATATTATAAACACCGGTCAGCTCTTTTTCAATCCCAAAAAGGTATAAATCAATGGCATCTTGCAAATGGATCCAGGGAACCCATTGCTTGCCTAAATCAAGGATTGTGCCAAAACCAAATTTGATGGGCAAGGCCAATTGTTTCAAAGCACCGCCTTCATCGGTCAAAACCACGCCCGTTCTTAATTTCAAAATTTCCAAACCTAAAGCTGCACCTTCGTCCACCGCTTTTTCCCAAACTACACAGCATTGGCCTAAAAAATCTTTTGCAGAAGGTGAAGTTTCTGTTACCATCTCATTCCCGCAATCACCGTAAAAACCCGTTGCCGAAGCAGAAACTACTTTTTTAATTTGGTGCGGATGCTGTTTCAACAAGTTATAAATCAGTTCAATGGATTTCGTCCGGCTGCTGATGATCTCTTGTTTCCGCTCGTCCGTCCAACGTTTATCGGCCACGCCTGCGCCTGCTAAATGGATGATCAAATCTACACCGTTGATACAATTGGCATCAATACTGCCTTTGGCCACATCCCACAAAAAGGTTTTTACTTTTGAGTTGATGCCTGTTTTTCGGCTCAAATGGCTTACGGTGTAGCCTTTTTCGAGTAGAAGGCTGGTAAGGTGTTTGCCAACCAACCCGGTTCCGCCGGTAATTAAAATATGCTTGCCCATTGGGCTGATTAACTTTTTTTAAAGCTTTAAGTTTGCCGGAACTGAACTTTCATTTTTAGGCCGATGCTTCTTTTAACACATAAAAAAAGAGGGCCGGTAATTAAACTAGCCCTCTTTTAATGTTTTAAAATTAAAACGAAGAACTACATTTTCATCGTAGTATCTTTTTTCATTTTCATTTTTTTGCCCATTTTGCCATGTTTCATTTTGCTTTTTTTCATGGAATCTTGGGTCATGGCAGGAGTGCCTTTTACTGGGGCGGCATTTACAGTTAAACAAGTAGCAACCATCATTGCACCGGCCATCATCATTACTTTAAGAGCTGAAATTTTCATAGTTTTATTTTTAGTTTTTTAGTTTGCATAAATATAGACACATCTGTTTCAATTTATTTAATATTTTAAAAAATATTTTTCAACAAACCCATTATTTGCATTTGATATGAAAGAATTTTTAGAAGCGGCTTATGCCGAAGCTGCGGCCGGTTTTGCCGAAGGCGGTATCCCGATTGGTTCTGTGCTGGTGCATCAGGGCAAAATTATCGGCCGCGGACACAACCGGCGCGTACAAAAAGGCAGCGCAATTTTGCATGGCGAAATGGATGCCTTAGAAAATGCAGGACGCTTGCCTGCAGCTGTTTACCGCGAGTGCGAACTGTATACCACGCTTTCTCCCTGCCCCATGTGTTCCGGCACTATTTTACTGTATGGGATACCTAAAGTTATCATCGGCGAAAACAAAACTTTTATGGGCGAAGAAGAACTGTTGCGCAGCAAAGGCGTAAGTGTAACGGTGGTTGACGATAAGATGTGTTATGAATTGATGCAAAAGTTTATTGCAGAAAGCCCGGAACTTTGGAATGAAGATATTGGTGTGTAAACTGTTTTCACTAATGTAGTTGCTGATTTTAAGGGGATAAAAACAGTAGGGTTGGTTCTTCGGCTGTAATGCTTCTTTTACCCTATATTTTTTTACTTTAAATTTTACGGTTGCCGAGCACTAAATTTTATGTGCTAAAAGAAGCATTTGCTTTTCATTTTCCGGTTACAGCAATTTCAGTTAATGCCTTGTTGAACAAATATTAATTATTTGAATAGAAACAAAACCAAAAGGAAATAACTTCTTATAAAAGGCAATCCTAAGATAAGAAGGTAGGGTTTCTAAACCTCATTTTTTTAAAAAACACTTTGCCTAAACTTCCTCCAAACAAAGCCCACTAATTCTAAAACGAAAATGGAAAACAAAAATCAGCAAAACAGAACCGAAACCAACAAAAAGCTACAAGATCTGGAGCAGGATACTTCTTATTCCGACGGCCAGTTTTTAACCACCAACCAGGGCTTAAAAGTAAACGACGACCATAACTCGCTCAAAGCAGGCGACCGTGGCCCAACACTTTTAGAAGATTTTATCCTGCGGGAAAAAATCACCCATTTTGACCATGAACGCATCCCGGAAAGGGTAGTGCACGCTCGGGGCACCGGTGCGCATGGTTATTTCCAGGTTTACGAACCCATGGCCAAATACACCAAAGCCGGTTTTTTAAATGATCCTTCCCGCAAAACACCCATCTTCGCCCGTTTTTCTACCGTTGGCGGCTCGCGTGGTTCAACCGATCTGGCACGCGATGTCCGTGGTTTCGCAGTTAAATTTTATACCGAAGAAGGGATTTATGATTTTGTGGGAAACAATATACCTGTGTTTTTTATCCAGGATGCGATCAACTTCCCGGATTTGATCCATGCTGTAAAGCCCGAACCACACAACGAAATCCCTCAAGCTTCCTCTGCCCATGATACTTTTTACGATTTTATTTCGCTGATGCCAGAATCCATGCACATGATTATGTGGCTGATGAGCGACCGTGCCATTCCGCGCAGCTATCGTATGATGGAAGGTTTTGGTGTACATACTTTTCGGTTGATTAATGAAGAAGGCAAAGCAACCTTTGTAAAATTTCATTGGAAACCTTTGCAAGGCGTTTTTTCTGTTGCCTGGGACGAAGCACAGAAAATTTCAGGTAAAAACCCCGACTTCCACCGTATGGATTTGTGGGAAGCAATAGAAAACGGTGATTTCCCGGAATGGGAGCTGGGCGTGCAATTGATCTCCGAAGAAGACGAACACAAATTTGATTTTGATATTTTAGATTCGACCAAGATTGTACCAGAAGAATTAGTCCCTGTCCAACGTATTGGTAAAATGGTGCTAAACCGAAACCCGGACAGTTATTTTGCTGAAACAGAGCAAGTGGCTTTTCACCTTGGCCATATTGTCCCTGGTATGGATTTCACCAACGACCCATTGTTGCAAGGCCGCCTATTTTCCTACACGGATACCCAGTTGACACGTTTAGGCAGCCCAAACTTTCATGAAATCCCCATCAACCGTTCTATCGCGCCGGTTGTTAATAACCAACGCGAAGGCCATATGCGCCAAACGATCAACAGTGGCCGGGTGGCATACGAACCAAATAAAATTGCTGACGGTTTCCCAAAACAGGCCAAAGTTTCCGAAGGTGGTTTTACTTCTTACCAAGAACGGATTGATGCCAAAAAAATCAGGGCACGCAGTGATAGTTTCCGCGACCATTTTAGCCAGGCAACCTTGTTTTTTAACAGCATGTCAGAAATAGAGCAGAACCACATCATTGATGCTTTGCGTTTTGAATTGGGCAAAGTAGATATGGAAGAAATACGTATGCGAATGCTGGGTTTATTGTCTCAAATAGATGCAACTTTAGTAAGCAAAGTGGCCGAAGGTTTGGGCATGGCAGTCCCTTCAAAACCGGAATCGCCAATGAATTTTAGCCACGGCGCAGATGCAGACCCGGCAAAATCAGAATCTGTAAAAGGCAAATCGTCGATCAAAAAATCGGAAGCTTTAAGCATGGCCAAAGTGGTGAGCAAAAGCATCAAAACACGGCAAATTGCTTTTTTAGCGGCAAACGGCGTAGATGGCGATGCATTAAATGCCATGAAATCTGCGTTAAAAGCAGCAGGCGCAACGGTAAAAGTTATTGCCCCAAAATTAGGCAAAATCAAAGACAGCAAAGGCAATGCGATTAATGTTGACCAAAGCTTCCTGGTAGCTGCCTCTGTTTTGTTTGATGCGGTTTATATTCCCGGAGGAAAAGACAGCATTGCAGCTTTGGAAAAAGAAGGGGATGCTTTCCATTTTGTGGACGAAGCTTACCGCCATTGCAAACCAATTGCTGCGGATAAAGAAGCGATTGAACTGCTAAAAGGTTCTTATTTGGGCAAAAAGGTATTGGCAGGTACATCAGATGAATCGAAACTGGCAAAAATGGGTTTGGTTTTAAACCAATCGCCTGCTGTTTTCATTGATGCCATCAGCAAACACCGTTTCTGGGAGCGTGAAAAACCGGAAGAGAAGTTTCCGGCATAGTTAAAATTTAGGATACTGTTTTTATCGGTATAAAATCCGCGTTGCTGTTTGTGGCAACGCGGATTTTTTGTTGGTAAAAGAAGTATGTCTCGCGCTGTCATGCCGAACTTGTTTCGGCATGACAAAAACCAAAAAACCCGCGTTACAAACAGTAACGCGGGTTTTTACCGGATAAAATAAGCATACTTCTTTTATCCGGTAAAAATTGGATTACGCTTCCACGGCTTCCAATTCCGGGTGTTTTATTTCCACTTTTTCTTTTTTGCCAAACAACCTGTTTTTTAGGTTTACGCGGATAAGGTACATGCACGGAACCAGGATCAGGGTGATGATGGTTGCAAAGCCTAAACCGAAGATCATGGTCCAAGCAAGCGGTCCCCAAAAGGCAACGTTGTCGCCACCAAAGTAAATATGCGGTTGGAAGTGGGTAAACAAGCCAACAAAATCAATATTTAAACCTACGGCCAAAGGTATTAAACCTAAGATAGCGGCAGTGGCAGTTAACAGTACCGGTGTCATCCGGGTATGGCCGGCTTCTACCACGGCATCATGCACGTTGGTGCCTTGCTCTATCAGCATATCGGTAAACTCAACCAACAAAATCCCGTTCCGTACCACTACGCCTGCCAATGCGATGATCCCGATGCCGGTCATTACAATCGCCATCGTCATCCCGAAAATACTTACGCCAAGCAACACGCCAATGATACTAAAGAAGATTTCGCTGATGATGATAAAGGTTTTGCCGATGGAGTTAAACTGGATCATCAGGATGATCAGGATTAATCCAAAGGAAGTGGCCAAAGCACTGCCCAAAAAGGTAACGGCTTCCAACTGGTCTTCCTGACCGCCGCCCTGGCGGATGATCACGTCATCAGGTTTTTTAAAGTTGTCGATCGCTTTTAAAATATTGGCGTTTACTTCGTTGGCATTATAAGGTTTGATTACGCTTGAACCTAAAGTTAATACACGGCGTTGCTGTTTCCGTTTAATATTGCTGTAAGTATCGGTGTATCGGACATCCGTAAAAGCAGAGATAGGCACCTGCCGAATAATGCCGCCCGAACCCATATCGCGGTAAGTAATTTTCATATTGCGTATTTCGTCAATATTACCGCGTTGGTCCTGTAAGGCCCTCACTTTTATCTGGTAATCATCTTCTTTCGTATTCCTAAAATCACCGGCTTTTGCCCCGAAAACGGCCGTACCTAATGCCTGGCTGATTTGTGCCGTGTTTAAACCTTCCCGGTTTGCCCTTTCGCGGTCAATATCAAACACAATTTCTGGCTTGTCGTTTTGCACATCGGCAGTCAGGTTTTCAATGCCTGCAATATTTTGTTTCGCAATAAAGTTTTTTAGGCGGTTACTGGTTTTGACCAAAGTGTCCAGGTTATCGCCAATAATTTCAATACTGATATCCTTTTGTACCGGTGGCCCGCTGTTTTCCTGTGCCACGGCAATTTTAACACCCGGAATGCCTTGTACTGCATTGCGTATGTTTGTCAACACCTTTTTTGTATCCTTACCGTTGCGCTTGCCAAACTCCACAAAGGCAACTGTTATTTTGCCTTTATTTTCATAATCGCCCTGGTCTTCATCCGTTGGGTCAGTTACGCCTTTGGTAACGTTGGAGATGATAGACGATACAATGTTTTTGTCCGGCTCAACTACTTGTGCCACACGCTGCTCCAGCTTTTTGGTAATTTCGTTTGTGGTAGCCTGGTCTGTACCGATGGGCATGGTAATGTACACATAAGCAAAATTTGGATCGCCGGATGGGAAAAATACCGGTGTTTTGCCTAACACCACCATTAGCACGATAGCCAGTACAAATAAGCCAAAAGTCCCTAACAAAACGGTAACCGGCCTGTGTACAGCACGTTCCAGCCATTTGGCGTACCAGGCCTGGAATCTCGGCCATACATTTTTTTGGAACCTGTCAATTACTTTTAGCAAAAAGAAGTGGTTAAACAGGTACAAAACAATCATCACAACCATAAAATTTCCAAAGCCAATATTGATAAAGTAACCAACGGCAGTAGCTATGGCCAGATAAATAAGCGTACGTTTAACGCCTTTATCAAATTTGGGATGATCGTGTTCCCCTTCTACATGGGCTTTCATAAAATCAACCGCAAAAACAGGGTTCATGATATAAGCAACTACCAAAGAAGCCAGCAAAGTGATAATCAAAGTAATAGGCAAAAAGAACATGAAGTGGCCTATTAAACTGTTCCAGAAAGCCAAAGGGATAAACGGCGCAAGGGTAGTCATGGTGCCGGAAAACACAGGAAGAAAAACTTCGCCTGCCGCCATTTTTGCTGCTTCTTTTATCGGTACTTTTCCGTTATCAAAAATACGGTGTGTGTTTTCAATTACCACAATCGCATCATCCACCACAATACCCAAAGCAAGCAGGAACGAGAACAGCACAATCATGTTTAGCGTAAAGCCGATTGCAGGCATTACCAAAAATGCAATAAAGCAGGACAACGGAACTGATAATGCCACGAAAATAGCGTTGGTTGTACCCATAAAAAACATCAGGATAAGGGTAACCAATATAAAACCAATAATGATGGTGTTGATCAGGTCGTTCAAGGTAGTACGGGTTTTGTCCGATTGATCGCCAGTTACGGTAATGTTTAAGCCTTTTGGGAAAACTGTTTTTTCCTTTAGCTTAATCAGTTCGTTGATCTTATCCGATGCCTGGATCAAATTTTCGCCTGCCCTTTTACTTACGTTTAAGGTGATTACGTTTTTAAACTTCGGGTTATCGTTTGTTTTTAAACGGGCATAACTTTCCTGCTCCAAAAAAGCATCTTTTATTTCGGCAATGTCACGTAAATAAA
This sequence comes from uncultured Mucilaginibacter sp., assembly GCF_937859865.1. Taxonomy (GTDB): domain Bacteria; phylum Bacteroidota; class Bacteroidia; order Sphingobacteriales; family Sphingobacteriaceae; genus Mucilaginibacter_A. Next base: position 79,686 of record NZ_CALMAT010000092.1, on the reverse strand, counting down.
CTGTTTGGCCTTTTGGGTTCCTGATGGCCATGTCGGCTACTTCAGCCGCATTTTTAAAATCCTGTTTGATGTCTATGCTACGGCGTACACCGTCTGTTTTTACGGTGCCTGCTGTTGTTAAAATATTTTCTGAACCGATTGCCTGGATGACATCGCCAAAACTAACTTGTGCCGCGGCCATCTTGTTCAAGTCAACATTCACCTGGATTTCGGGCGTTAAGGCGCCTACTTCATCAACTTTAGAAATTTCCTTATAGCCTTCTATTTCATCTTTCAACAGATCGGCATATTCCTTTAACCGTTTTAAATCGTAGTCGCCAGAAATGTTGATGTATAAAATAGGCAAATCTGCAACGTTGATATCTGATATCACAGATTCTTTCAAGTTGTCATCATTCTGCGGCAAATCCTGTTTGGCTTTGTCCACCGCATCTTTTACATCAATTTTAGCATCTTTGATCTTAATGTTCGCCTGAAATTCCGCGGTGATAATTGATACGTTTTGAACCGAGTTGGACGTAACTTTTTTCAGCCCTTTCAAAGATTTTAATTGTTTTTCAATTTGCCTTGTTACCAAATTCTCAATATTTTGGGGCGATTGGCCGGCAAATGTGGTGGTAACAAACACCTTTGATTGCGCAATATCCGGAAAATTTTCTTTCGGCAAATTGTTATAACTGATTAGCCCTAATACCGTGATCAAAAAGATGAGCACGTAGATAGCCGTTTTGTTGTCAATGGCCCAGCTTGAGGGCGCAAATTCTTTTTTGAGATCTTTCATCATTAACAGATCAAGTGGTAAAATATATTAAGAGCCTGTTTAAATTTTATTCAGTTTATTTCTATGCTTCTTTTATCACATAAAAATCATTGGTTTATTATACTTTTTGTAAGGTCCAACATTTAAAAACAGAATTTACTGGCATAAAAGAAGCATTGTAAATTTTAACGATAAAAGTTTTGAATGCTTCTAATTGGCAGCGTTCAAAACTTTAATTTTATCGCCGTCTTCTATGTCTTCTGCACCTGCGGTTATCAACTGGTCGCCGGCATTTAGGCCCGATATTATTTCAGACTGGCCACCATAAGTAGCGCCAACTTTAACCGTTTTGCGTTTGGCCGTTCCGCTGTTGTTTACAAATACATAATCACCATCTTCTGATTTTTGGATGGCTTTGATCGGGACTGTAATGGCATTGGCTTTAGAATAATCGGCAATTTTTAAAATCGCAGTCATGTTTGGGCGAAGTGTTTTGCGTGTAGGCAATTTAATCTCGACTGCAAAACTGCGCGAAGTCGGGTCAATGGCTTTGGCCGCAAAAGTTACTTTGGTTACCAGCGAATCGTTGGCATCCGGCACTACAATTTTTACATTGTTGCCCGTTCCAACACTGGCAGAATAGGATTCGGGCACATCCGCCTTAACTTTTAAATTATCGGCGTTAACAATCCGGATGCCTGTAGTGCCGGGCTGTGCAACTTGGCCCAGTTTCAAATCCATTTGGTCAATCGTTCCGCTGATTGGCGAAGTTATACGGTACAATCTTGCCTGCTCGTTCAACGCTGCCACTTGTTTTTGGGCACTTTGCAAATTGGTCTGTGCCTGTAAAAACTGCACTTCGGTTCCGATTTTTTGGTCCCAAAGGTTTTTTTGGCGCTGAAACAACGTATTCAAAAGCGATACCTGCGATTGTGCCTGGGCAATTTGCTGCTTTAAAACACTGTTGTCTAATTGTGCCAGTACCTGCCCTCTGGATACGTGCTGGCCAACCCGTGCGTTAATTGCAATTATTGTTCCGGGTGCTTGCGGATAAGCGGTAACGTTGTCTTGCGCATCAATTTTACCCTGTATCTGTACGTAGTTGGTGAAATGGCCAGGTTTAACCTCAATTGTACTTACCTCTGTTGATTTGGTAGAATCTGTACTGCCGGTTTCAGCTTGCAGTTTTGTGATTTTCGAATTTATTTCAGACTGTTGTTTTTGCAAGTCCGCCAATTCTGTTTTTTTATCTTTTGGCTTATTAGAACATGCTGCTAAAAACAGTATGGCGGATAGGTATAATATTTTTTTCATTTTTGCTAAGAAGTTTAAAAAGTAATTTATTTAATTCTGCCGTAAGCCCTGTCAAGGTCAACTTTACTTACCAAGGCATCATACAAGCCTTGGATGTAATCGTTATCTGCCGTTTCAAGGGCCGTTTGTGCCTGGGTAACTTCAATACTCGAACCTACGCCTTGCTGATATTTTATTTTTGAAACACGCAACACTTCTTCTGCCAGTTCGCGGCTTTTTTTCTGGTTGTTTAGTGTTTGCAAGCCGTTAATAAAAATAATTTTAGCTTGGCTTGCCTGTAAACTTAATGCGTTCTTAAGGTTATCTAAGTTATTTCTATTTTTTTGCACAATAATTTGTGCTTGTCTGATTTGATTTATACGCTGCCCGCCAGTGTAAATTGGCAAGCTAAGAGATAGGCCAATGTAAGTAGTAGGAAAAGTAGTTCCGAATAAATTACCAAAATTATTATTTTGATAGGCCAATGCCGTACTTCCGTTAGCACTTAATTTAGGCAGATATTGACTTTTTAAGCGTTTTACATCGTACTCTGTTAACCGCAAATTGCTTTCCAATAAACCGTATTCAATCCTGTTACGGTAAAATGTAGTGTCAACATTCAGTTCTGCCAGATTATCATTAAGGTTAACGTCTGCCAGCTTATCTTTCAACGTTAAGTCGAATTCAATTGGCATCCCCATTTGAAACTTCAATAACTGATAATTTAATGCCAGTAAACGAAGTGTGTTTTCTCTGTTGGTAACCAGATTATTATATTGAACAGTAATCCTGTCAACATCTATCTTCTCTACAAAACCCTGTTTATTTTGGGCTACAGTTTGGTCAAGTTGTTGTTTAAGTTGGTTAATGTTGGCATCTAATAACCTGATTTGCTCATTGCTCACCAAAACCTGATAGTAAGCTTTAGTTACATTTACATCAGTTTGGATTTTTGTACGGGTATAACTGCGGTCAAAAAGTTCTTTGTAGGTTCGTCTCGCTTGTAATCCAACAAAGTAACTGGCATCAAATATAATTTGATTTAACGTTAGACCCAGGTTTGAATTATATTTTTGGGTAAAATTTACGGCCTGATAACCACCGGCACCGTCAGGAACAGTAGTTATTGTATTGCCTGTACCATTCTTCACTTTATTATCTATCAATACGCCATAAACTGCCGGTGTTATAAAATTGGGGAATAAAATTACCGGTGTTTTTAAATAGTCCTGAAAAGACGCTGCACCATTAATTTGGGGTAATCCCTGTGATATTATTTCTTTTACTCTGTAGTCGGCACTTTTAACATCTAATTTCGCGTTAAGGATCGAGTCTTGATGTTCATAAGCATAGTTCACACAATCAGTTATGCTAAAATTGTAGGTTTGATTAGGTGCCTGCGTTTGTGCAAACAGATGAAAACTGGTCAAAAAACAAATCAGCAGTGTAGTAATTTTTTTCATTTAATCGGGTTGGGTAAGGTGCTCTAATTTTTTGTAGTTTACAACTTATTTAATTGTTAATATTGATTTTATGCTGGTCCAATAACTGGTGCCCTTTCAACGTACAAACGCCATAATTAAAATGCTCCAGCAATTGGTATTGCACTTTCCAAGTGCTGAACTGGGAAAGCGGAAAAATAGTATGGTTAAAGCCCATTTCTACCTGGTGCACCCGCATTTTTGCCAAAACTTTAACATCCAAATCAGGCCGGATAAAACCTTGTTCTATGCCTTTGGTTAAAAGTTCTTCCAACGTTTTTATCAAAACGTTTGATTTAAACTTTTGAAACTCGCCCCAGGCCTCGGGATGATATTTTTGTATGTCATGGATTACAATTGGATTGATCCTTGAAAATATTTCTTCCGAACATTTCATCATGTTGATCATTTCGTCTATCACATTGGCCGAATCTTGTATAATCAGTTGCATCTGGCATTCGTCATCACGCAACTTTTTTTTGACCAATGCGATCACCAACTCGTTTTTGTCGCCAAAATAATGGTAAATGGTTTTTTTTGACATGCCCAAATGTTTGGCTATATCGTCCATCGTTACGCTTTTTATCCCGGCCTGCAAAAAAAGCTCGTCGCCGCCCTGCATTATTCTATCGATTTGACTAATTGACATGATAAGTCAAAACTAAAGAAACATTTTTAGGTTCCAAAGTTTCCTTTTCATTTTATTTTTTATTTACATTGTCCCTATTATTTCAGCTTTTACGGCAATGCTTCTTTTATCGCCTAAAAATTAGTTTTTTTATTTAGAGCCTGTTTAAATTTTATTCAATATATTTTCAATGCTTCTTTTATCCCCTAAAAATCATTGGTTTATTATACTTTTTGTATCGGCCAATCATTTAAAAACAGAATTTATAGGCATAAAAGAAGCATTGGAAACTTTTACTGATAGAAATTTAAACAGGCCCTTAATTATGAAAACCTGATTGAAAAAGTGTTTCCATTAGTCTAAAATAAACGGGTAATGTTACAGGCTTATAAATTATTTAAACCTTGCATTAAAATTTGAAGCAACAGCTTTTTTTGTGTATAAATGGTTTCCAATTGCACGGCATCCGGGAAAAAAGGCTGTTTTTGCTTATCGGAAGAATGCTGAACGCTGTCCAACGATTTAAAAACCAATTCGATGATTTCCTGCAGATCGTGTGTTTCGGCAAAAGTATCGCTCACCTGCTTGCGGTAAAGTGCCGTCAACAGGTTTATTTCAGTTTGATGGATTTCGCGTAAAACGTCCCAAATTACATCCGGAATGTTTTGCTGGTTCAACCTAAAATAATCAAAGAAGTTATAGTGGGAAGAGACAGTCCGGTGGATCCGTTGCAGGATAAAATAAAATGCATCGTTTATCGTGCAATTTTGGTCAACTTTATGTTGAAGCGCCAGAAGATATTCGGCAGAAAGTTTCCGGATAACACCGGTGTAAAGCTGGCTTTTATCCGGAAAATAATAATACAGCAATGCTTTTGACATGGACAAATCGCCGGCCAAATCGTTCATCGTGGTTTTAGAATAACCCAATTGCGAAAACCGTTTGTAAGCAGCCTCCAAAATTTGGTTTTTCTTGATTTCCTGCGGATCCGTAGCGTTTTCCATACGATTACTTTAAACGATAAAGCTCTTCTGGCAGTTACCAAAAGAGCTTAAAGATAAGCATACTGTTTTTACCGGCTAAATTTTAGTGTCAGTACTCCAGCAGAACATGCGGCCGGAAAGTATCTGTCCGTACTTCTGCTTTCAATTCATGCAAAATATTGTACAAACCAAAATTTGTACGGTTAACATAGATAAAATGTTTTACGCCGCGTGCTTGTTTAAACTCCGGCATCCGTGCAATTTTTTCTCCGAAAGAGTATAAACGGTCAAAAAATTCTGAATGGCTAAAATCAAAACTGTCCGTCATATAAGGTTTGGCAAAAAGCCCGATCATTTCTTTGTACGCCTGGTAATAAAACTCAATTTGCTGCGGACTGTCGTTCGGCAAAATCATTTCCAACTGGCGGAAAGCTTTGATCGTTTCCTCTTTATTCTGCAACAAATCCGAAGAAGTGGTGGAAAAGAACGGATAATAAAAATCGTCGGGCATTTCTTTGATGCAGCCAAAATCAATTACACCTAATTTGCCTTTCGGCGTGATCATGAAATTTCCAGGATGCGGATCGGCATGTACAGCGCGCAACTCGTGCTGCTGAAAATTGTAAAAATCCCACAACGCCTGGCCAATCAAATTCCGCTCTTCCTGCGAAGGGTTGGTTTGCATATATTCCTTCAAATGTTTGCCTTCCAGCCAGCTCATCGTAATAATGCGTTTCTTGGAAAGTTCGGGATAATAAGTTGGGAAAACCACATTTTTTAAACCGGCGCAAGCCTGCGTAAATTCGATGGAACGGCGCACTTCCAATTCATAATCGGTTTCTTCCAACAGGCGTTCTTCCACTTCGCGCATGTAAATATCCAGTTCCTTTTCGCTCATGCCCAACAAGCGGAAAGCGAAAGGTTTAACGAGTTTTAAATCCGAAGAAATAGAATCGCCAACGCCGGGATATTGTATTTTTACGGCCAGCTTTTGCCCGTTTAGTTCCGCTTCATGTACTTGTCCAATGGAAGCTGCATTGGTTGATTTTAGGTTGAACTTGTCAAAAATCTGGTCCGGCGATTTACCAAAATACTTTCTAAAGGTCTGCACAATCAGCGGGCCCGAAAGTGGCGGCGCATTGTACTGCGATTGCGAGAATTTATCCACATAAGCTGTCGGCAAAATATTTTTGTCCATGCTCAGCATTTGCGCCACTTTCAAGGCTGAACCTTTTAGTTCGCTCAACGATTCGTAAATATCCGCTGCGTTATCTTGGTTCAGCTCATCATTGTTCATGCCCGGGTTAAACAGCTTTTTCGAATAATGCTTTACGTAATTGCCACCAATTTTAAAACCCGTTTTTACAAACTTGGCAGATCGCTGTACTTTGGATGTTGGTATGCTGTTTTGTTCTTTATTTTCTTCGCTCATGCTGTTTTTATCGGCAAAAAATTGGTGTTGTTTTTGTTTTGGGCGTGCCTCTACGGGTCGGGCTATTCGTTCCAAGTCCTCGTTCGTGCCTCACTCCAGGCTTTCCACTACTATCCTTCACGCACCTGCAAGCGGCTCTACTAACGCAATTAATTATTTTCCTGCTTCAAATCACCCGTCTTGTTCCAATAGGATTTAGGAAATAAACCTTTTTGCTGGTTAAAGTATGCAACTACTTGTTCAGTAGTCATGTCTTTTGTTTCGTTATCTATTTGATCGCGAATTTTTCTTAATTGTGCAATCATGGATTCACTTTCTTGAACTTCAGTCTTCATATTCTAAAATTTCTCTTGGTGTCCTTATTTCTAAACTTTTGTGTCCCAACTTTGCATTTACTGCATTGTATCCACGTATTCTGTTCACGTTTACAATATGTTTAAAATTCCAACTAACTAATATATCTGCACGAGTAAGGGTTGCCAAAGCAATGTGGTTACAATCTGTTCTACTTGTGTGGCCAACTACATTTTCACTAAGATACAACTTAGCCAAATTGACTGCTTCAGCAGAATTTAGTATAAATTCTAAGCTATCCTTTGGTACACGTGAAATCAAGTTCTTTACTCTTTCAGGGGCAAGTTCTAACTCTAATTCATTAACTTGGGAATATAGGATTATATACTTCCCTTCTTTTATTTTATCAAACAACAACTTCGTCCAAAACTCAAATTCAACATCAAAGTAGCCGCCGAAAACAGAAGTATCAAGATAAAGCCGTTCCATTAAGTTAAAACTAAAACTTCATCTTTTCTTTAAACCCGCCGTTCTTCACCAAAAATTTGCCGTAATCCAGCAAATTATCAACCGGAGAACGTTGGAATAAATCGAAAGTAACATTTACGCCTTTTTCGATGGCTTCGTCTGTTTTCTCGAAACCTTTGGATTCATCGTTCACCCAAAAATTCAACACAAAACCAAATTGGATCCACAACGCATCTTTGTAACGATTGGCCAAAAATTTACGGTCGGCCAGTTCGCCGGTTTCGATGCCTTCCTGCAAAATCTGCACGCTAAAATTTTCAAATTCCTCTTTCAAACCCGTCCAAATCCTGGGCGTGCCCATGCCTTTGGCGGCGCGTTTGCTGCTGAAAACGGCAAAGCTTCTTTTACCTTTCAATAATTCAAAAAAGCTGTAGAAAAACGACAAAGCTTTTTCGCGCGATGAATATTGCGGCCAAACTTCCTGGGTTTTAATTTCGGCGATGGTTTTCAAGGCGAGGTCTGTCCAAATGCTCTGCTCTAAACCTTCAAACGAGCCAAAATGCTGGTAAAATTCTTCTTCGGAAAACTCGTGCTTTTTGGCAAAAATATAAACGGATTTCGGCTGCTCGCCTTCCGTTAAAACGTAATCAATATAATCGTTCTGGATTTTTTCTGTAGAAATCATAATTTTTATCGGATAAAAGAAGTATCTATTTCTGGTATGAATTTACGTATAATTTTTGGTGCCCAGGCCGCTGTTGTAAGCTTTGATGCTGTGCTGACAAATGCTTCTCTTTACTAAAAAAACATGGGTAAAAGAAGCATCAGTACAATTATTTAACTTGTAATTCTTCCGGAAATTTATCTGGTTTGGCGTAACTTAAACGCGCCAGTTTTTTGGTGGTATGATAAGAATCCAAACCGGAAGCCGTAACAGAACCTGCTTTTTCCAGGTCAACAAAACCATCTTCGCTTACAAACCCTTCATCAACCTTAACCCATTTAATTTCGCCAATGATAATGCTGGTTTCGTTTAAAGTTACCGGCATGATTTCTTTCAGTTCCAAACCGATGGACAAAGAAGATTCTGCAATATAAGGCGCTTTAAAACCAGCCACATAAGCTTCCGTAAAACCGCAATGTTTAAACTCGGAATCGCCGGAAGGATAACGCGCGCTGGCTTGATGTGCTTCCTTATAAAAATCAGCCAAAACGTTATTTAGCGTATAAAATCCAGTTGTTTTGATGTTTTTTAAAGTATCGTGCTGCGGACCGGGCGGCCGTGCAACCATACCAACCAGCGGCGGATTGGCACCGAGATGAAAAATCGAACTAAAAACAGAAAGGTTGGTATTTCCGGCTTCGTCAACCGTGCCCAGCAATTGCAAACTTTTAAACCCGCCCAAACTGTTGATGAACATGGCGCGGTATTGCTTTTCCATCTGCATCAACGCATCGTAATTGTAAATCATAGATTTAAAGTGGTTTTAAAGACGACAGGCCGCCATCTATGCCAATAATTTGTCCCGTAATCCACGAACTTTCATCCGACAATAAAAACCTGGCCGCGTTTGCCATATCGTCCGGCTGGCCGTATTTTCCTAACGGATGCCTTTTGGCCGAAGCTTCCTGCTTTTCTTCGGTGTTCAATAAATGTTGGGCAAGCGGCGTATTGGTCAACGAAGGCGCAATTGCATTGACGCGGATTTTGCTTGATACAAATTCTGCCGCTAAAGAAACCGCCAGACTTTCAATTGCGCCTTTGGAAGCCGCAATGCTGGTGTGGTAACTCATTCCGGTACGTGCTGCAACCGTGCTAAATAAAACCACCGAAGCCATTTCTGCATTTTTTAAAGCCTGAAGCGACTGCTGCACCAGCGTAACCGCGCCCAAAACATTCAGCGTAAAATCATTTAAAAAATCTTCGCGCTGCAAACGCTGAAAAGGTTTTAAATTGATGGAGCCGACCGAATAAACCAGCCCGTGTATTTTATCGGGCAATTGGCTGGCAAAAGCGGTATCCGCATTGGTAAAATCATGCGGGATATGCGTTACGCCCTCCGGCAGTTCTGTTCCTGCGTTCCTGGAAATTACAAAAACTTTGGCGCCTGCTGCAACCAGTTGTTTCACCAAAGCCAGTCCGATGCCCGAACTTCCGCCGGCAACAACCATGTTTTTTTGTTCTAAACCCATACTTCTTTTATCGGCTAAATTTTGTTAGCAGTTGTAAAGTAACATAACTTGTATTTGTTTGTTCATTGATAGTTTAGCTTTCCTTCGGTTAAATTTGCAGATGCCCGAAACCAAAAAATACACCAAAGCCAACCTGCCAGTTAAAATTTGTGTGCAATGCGGCCGTCCTTTTGCGTGGCGAAAAAAGTGGGAGAAATGTTGGGAAGAAGTAAAATATTGCAGCGAACGTTGTCGCCGAGCTAAATAAAGATCACCATAAATAACCATTTTATGCTTAATTTGTACTAAATATATGAGCGGCAAAACGATTTTAGTTTGGTTTAGAAACGATCTTCGGGTTCAGGACAATGAGGTTTTAACAGAGGCCGTGAACAAGGCAGACACTGTTTTGCCGGTTTATTGTTTTGACCCGTTTTATTACCGCAATACTTCTTTTGGCACACAAAAAACAGGGAACTTCAGGGCACGTTTTATCAACGAATCTGTGGCGGATTTGCGTCAGACATTAAAAAATTTAGGCGGAGAATTGCTAATCCGCGTTGGCGATCCGGCTGTGATCATTCCCGAACTGGCGCAGCAATATCAGGTTTCCGAAGTTTATCACCACCGCGAAGTGGCTTTTGAAGAAACCGGTATTTCGGCCAAAGTAGAAGCTGCGTTGTGGAAACAGAAACTGAATCTGAAGCATTTTATCGGCCACACGCTGTACAACAAAGAAGATTTGCCGTTCCCGATCAAAGATATCCCGGATGCTTTTGCTGTTTTCCGCAAAAAAGTAGAACGCGATAGTCAGGTTCGGCGTTGTGCCGTTTCTCCCGAAAAAATAACCACGCCGGAAATTGCCGATGCAGGCGAAATCCCGACTTTGGCCGACTTAGGTTTGACCGAACCTTTTGATGATGAACGTGCCGTAATGCGTTTTGTAGGCGGAGAATCGGAAGGTTTAAAACGCTTGCATAATTTTTCTAAGGCAGAAAATCAGGAAAAAGCCGCACAGGTTGGTGCCGATTTTGCCAATACCATGTCGGTTTGGTTGTCGATGGGCTGTATTTCGCCCCGGCAAATTTATTGGGAAGTGCAGCAGTACGAAAAACTGCATGGCAGCAACGCGACAACCCATGCCATTGTGCTGGAGCTGCTGTGGCGGGATTATTACCGGTTTATGTTTAAAAAGCATGGCGACCAGTTTTTTCAGAAAGAAGGCTTTAAAGGCCAGGCCCCGCCGGAAGCTGCCAACCAGGACGAACTTTTTGAAAAATGGAAAACCGGGCAAACCGGCGTTCCTTTTATTGATGCCGTAATGCGCGAAATCAACGCAACAGGTTATACCAGCATCCGCGGCAGGTACAATGCGGCCAGCTTTTTAGCGAAGGATTTGCAAGTAAACTGGACTTGCGGCGCTGCTTATTTTGAAGAAAAACTAATTGATTACAGCCCGGCAACCAATTGGGGCAATTGGGCTTCCATTGCCGGTGTAGGCAATGATTCGAAGGAAAACCGGGCTTTAAATGTAGTTAAGCAAGCCGGAGAAATTGACCCGAAAGGGCAATACGTAAAGGTTTGGGTGCCAGAGTTAAGCGGTATTTCCGGCAAGCAAATTCATACACCATTTTTTTTAACACCTTCTGAATTAGCTGTTTATGGCATCCAATTGGGGCGCGATTACCCGAAGTTGGTTATCGAACCTAAATGGCAGAAATTGACGGATAAGAATGCGAGTATTTTTTAGGAGGTTTAAGCTTTTGACAATTAGCGAGTTGTACGTGGCTCTAAACAACATCTGACACCTATTTGAACATCCATGATTTTGATAATCATCTATTAAAACTATGTTTGAGACATTCCGAAAATATTTAGAAGACAAGATCGCTTTAACCGATCAGGATTATGAGTTGATCAAATCCGTTTCGTCATTTAAAAAGCTTCGGAAACGTCAATACCTTTTACAGGCAGGGGATGTGTGCCGGTTTAATGCGTTTGTATGCAAGGGTTTTCTGCGCTATTATTATGCGGACGAAAAAGGGCAGGAACATATTATGCAGTTTGTTCCTGAAAATTACTGGACAGGAGACAGGGAAAGCATGGACTCAGGCCTGCCTTCAAAATATAATATTGATGCCATCGAAGACAGCGAAATTTTATTGCTGAAGAAAGAAGATTTTGAAATGATCCGCAAGACAATTCCAGCTTTTAATAATTTTGTAAATGACACGCTTAGAAAAAATATTGTGGTCCTGCAAGAGCGCATTCATGTCAGCATATCTTTTTCTGCCGAAGAAAAATACAGCAACTTTATTCTAAAGTATCCTTCTATTGGCAATCGTGTGCCATTGCACATGATTGCATCTTACCTCGGCGTATCTGCTGAAACTTTAAGCAGGGTAAGAAGTCAATCCACGAAAAAGTAATCAATCTTTATTGACTGCCTTTGACATTTGTCAAGGTTTTTTTCCTTCAAATGTCATTGGAGAAGGGCGGTTCATGCCTGCATCTTTGCATTGTTAAATAATCAAATAAAATGAAAAAAACAATTGGAATTATTGGGGCAGGAAACATCGGGAAAACTGTTGCTGCCCATTTATTAAAAAATAATATCCCTGTTATTATCAGTAATAGCAAGGGACCTGAAACATTGGAAAATACCATATCACAATTAGGGAAAGGGGCAAAAGCGGCAACGACGGCCGAGGCTGCCGATGCCGATATTGTACTATTGGCCTTACCATGGTCAAAAGTCAAAAACCTAACTCCAGTTAGAGATTGGGAAGGCAAAATTATAATTGATGCCACCAACCACTTTACCCCTGATTATCAGGTGGAGGATTTAGGCGGCAGGGCTTCCAGCCAAGTAGTGCAGGATCATCTTCCGGGGGCAAGAATAGTGAAAGCTTTTAATACGCTTGCCGCTAAAGTGCTGGCAGCAGACCCCGTAATGGAAAATGGGCATCGTGTGCTTTTTGTTTCCGGAGACGACAAAGAAGCAAAAGCAGCGGTAAGCGAAATGATAAAGGCTATTGGCTTTGCCCCGGTTGACTTAGGCGAATTAGCTGCCGGCGGTAAACTTCAAGAGGCGAAAGGCCTTTTATCACTTCAAAATTTGATTAAACTCTAATTTAAAACAATAAGTAAACAAAATGAAAAAGAATAAAATCATCTACTGGACAGCTACAGGAATAATTGGAGCTATGATGCTCTTTAGTGCCTTTAGTTACTTAACGAACCAAGAAATGAAAGCTGCTTTTGTACATCTTGGCTTTCCAAATTACTTTAGAATTGAACTCGCAATAGCAAAAATCATCGGTGTTATAGTTTTGTTGCTGCCATTTATCCCGAAGGAAATAAAGGATATGGCTTATGTGGGATTTGGAATAACATTTATTTCAGCGTTTATTGCCCACACATCAAGCGGCGACCCAATATTAGTTGCCATAATGCCATTGATATTTCTGGGTATCCTTGTAGTGTCATTTACTTATAGCAAGAAATATCTAGCTATTAGAAATGTCAGTAGTAATAATCCCTCTAAAGAAATCTTTAGTTTTAAATAAAAAAGCAATGAATACAAAAGCTCAAAGAAAAATAAAAAGAACCTGGAAGGTTTCACTGAAAAAAAACAGTGATATCCATTCGGCAGGTTTAGTGTTACCGTCAGGAAACCTGCAAGAATTTGACCCTTTTTTAATAATGGCAGAGGACGTATTTCAAAAAAATGCTTTTGACTTTCACCCGCACCGCGGAATGGAGACTGTAACGTATATCATTGACGGCGTATTAGAACACTCGGATAATAAAGGGGGAACGGGCATTTTAAAACCGGGAGACGCACAATGGATGACAGCAGGAAGCGGCATTATACACCTGGAAGCGCCACCTGAAAACGTTACCACACATCTCCTTCAATTATGGGTAAACTTACCAAAAGCCAACAAAATGGCAGCACCCCGTTATCAGGACATTTTAAGCAGCAATGTCCCTGTACGAAAAGAAGAAGGCGTTCATTATCGTGTAATTTCCGGTAATTCAGGCAATGTTGTATCAGCAACAAAAAACTATGTTCCGGTAACTTATGTAGAAATAAATATTGATCCCGGCCATACGGCAAAACAGGATTTGCCTTCCGACTACAACGGTTTTATGTATATCCTGGAAGGTTCGGGAACGTTCGGAGACAACCAGGTAAAAGCCGGGAAAGGAGACGTTTTATTATTGGACAATGTAAAAGAAAAAGCCGGAACAAGCGAAACAGTGATTAAAGCCGATGAAAAATTGCGGGTAATCTTTATCGCAGGAAAACCACTGAACGAACCTGTTGTAGCGCGTGGCCCTTTTGTTATGAACACTGAAGAAGAAATTAAGCAGGCATATACAGATTTCAGAAGTGGTAAATTTTAAGCTGTAAAAAATAGCCGATTGCGAAGTCCAACCCTTTTTGCCACACAGAAAACCCAATTGAATAAACTTAAAGCCTGTTTAAATTTGTACAAGCAAAAATTATAATGCTTCTTTTACCGTATAAAAATTGGGGTCTGTGTAGGTTGCCAAACATTATGGCGCTGCTAAAGTTATTGTTACCGGACGAAATGCGAACTCTTTGAAAAAACTAATGGGATTAGGTGCTGACCACATTGTTTCACTTCAACAAAATGATGAATCAATCATTAAACAATTAAAAGAAATCAATAAGGACAGTCCGATTGACATTGTGGTTGATTATTATGGGAACATCCAATAGAGGTAATTATTAAGTCATTATTGGGTGAAAGTATAAGCCTGTTTAATCATCCTGTACGTATAGTAGCTGTTGGCGATATGGCGGGCGAAAGTATTAACATGGCATCGGGAATATTAAGAAGTTCGCCTATTGAAATTTTGGGTTCGGGTTTAGGAAGCTTTTCACAAAACGATTTGATAGCATTTAATAGCCAAATATTGCCTGAATTGTTTCAATTGGCAGCAGACAGAAAACTAATCATAGAAACACAGGTTGAAAAATTAGCTGATATAGAAACAGTTTGGAATAAAGAGATGGAGGCTGGAAAAAGATTAGTTATTAGCATAAATTGATTGAACAGTGCAGACTTCAAACAGATTTTGCTTTGAACAAGCAGTATGATAAAGTAGTTTATAAATCATTGAAAAGTTTACGATTAATTTTGGGCGATCAGCTCATCAGTACACATTCCTGGTTTCAGCAGCAAGAACCTGAAACGGTTTATGTGCTGATGGAAATGATGCAGGAACAGACGTATGTAAAGCACCACATCCAAAAAATCCTGGCGTTTTTTGCGGCCATGCGCAACTTTGCTTTTCAGTTGGAAAAAGCCGGGCACGAAATTATTTACCTCAAATTGGATGATCCGGAAAACGAGCAAACGTTAAACGGCAACCTTCAAAAAATCATAGATAAAAGAAGCATTGAACAATTTGAATATTTGCTGCCGGACGAATATCGGCTGGACGAGCAACTGAAAACGTTTTGCAAATCTTTAACCATCGCCACCAAAGTTTACGATACCGAACATTTTTTTACCTCGCGGGAAGAAGTGGGCGATTTTTTCTCTGGCAAAAACCAATTGATCATGGAGAGCTTTTACCGGCACATGCGGCAAAAGCACGAGCTGTTGATGAACGGAAACGAGCCCATTGGCGGCCAGTGGAACTTCGACCATGACAACCGGAACAAGTTCGACCATAAAGTTTCTTTGCCCGAACCTTTGGTTTTTGAACATGATTTAAGCGAGATCAAAAGCATGATTGACCGCCTCAATGTTCCTTATTTTGGAAATGTAGAAGCCGGAAAAGTTGCTCTTCCGCTTTCCCGGAAAGAAGGTTTAAAGCTGATTGATTACTTCTGCCAAAACCTGTTGCCGCATTTTGGAACTTACGAAGATGCGATGTTGCAGGAACATAAATCGCTTTTTCATTCGCGCTTATCGTTTGCGTTGAATGTTAAATTGATCTCGCCAAAAGAAGTCATCTACCAAGCAATTTTAACCTGGCAGCAAAACCAAAAAGAAATCAGTTTACCGCAAATAGAAGGTTTTACACGGCAAATTTTGGGCTGGCGCGAATACATGCGCGGTTTGTATTGGGCCAAAATGCCGGACTTCGCGGAGAAGAATTTCTTCAACCACCGGGCAAAACTACCGCAATGGTTTTACACCGGCGAAACCAAAATGAACTGTTTAAAACATTGCATCGGCCAATCGTTGGATTTGGCCTGGGCGCACCACATCCAGCGATTGATGGTGATCGGCAATTTCGCCCTGCTTTCGGGTACAAATCCGCACGAGGTGGATGATTGGTATTTGGGCGTTTACATTGATGCCATGCAATGGGTGCAATTGCCCAACACGCACGGCATGAGCCAGTTTGCCGATGGCGGTATCGTTGGCACAAAACCGTATGTGGCTTCGGCGGCCTACATCAACAAAATGAGCAATTATTGCGGCAACTGTTTTTACGACCCTAAAAAAAAGTATGGCGAAAAAGCATGCCCCTACAACAGTTTGTATTGGGATTTTTTCTTCCGGAACGAACATTTGCTTGCTAATAACCAGCGCTTAAAAATGATTTATGGCAATCTGCACCGTTTAAAACCGGATGATTTGGAAAAGATTTTGGAACAGGCGGCAGTTTATAAAAGTAAGGTTGATGAGTTGTAGGTGTGAGGCAATGCTTTGTCTATCATTAAACGACTAGAGAGCGTAAAAGAGTTTTCGGAAAAATATTTTGGAGAAGCAGGTTTTGTACTATTATCAGTTTAAAACAGCAATAGGATGATGTTGAAAGCGTTTTTGCAAGGGCTGATTATTCTTATATTTGCTGCATGAAAAAGCCGCATTCTTTACCGGTTACATTTATTCTGGATTATGACAAAGAGTCCGGATATTATGCTTCTCAAATTAAAGAATATCCGCATGTAATTTCCCAAGGTAAAACAAAAGAAGAAGCAGTGGAAAATGCAATTGACGCATTTATGGAATTTGTTGAAATGTATAAACAAAAACCTATTGGCCGTGTCCGTTCTTCAAAAACACGTATTGTTTTACCGTCAAATCTACTCATTCATGCTTAATACGTGGTAAAGTACAAAGACTTTATTACACATTTAAAAGCTAACGGTTGCATTTTTTTGCGGCAAGGGAGCAAGCACGAAATTTGGGAAAAAGGAACGAAGCAAACTTCTGTACCGCGGCACCCTTCCATCAACAAACTCACTTGTTGGGCAATTTGTAAACAACTGGAAATTCCTAAATATCCGGTTAGATAATGCTGCTTAAACCGCTTTTGAAAACATATTTGAGCGGCAAAAATTTTATAAACAACCTGAATTTATACCGATAAAAGAAGCATCACCCATAAAACCATCCACCAAAACCACAACCCAAATTTTTGCCGACAAAAGAAGCATTAACTATTCAGCACTTGTTTCCCATTTGCATAGCCGATAGCTGATAGCCTCCAATTAATTAACCCACAAAACTAATCAGTTTCTCTATTAAATTCTTACTTTTGTGGTGTTTCACTGATTGGATTTTCCATGAATACTCTTTCGTACCTAAACAACGCTAACGCAGCGTACATAGATTCACTTTATCAAAGTTACCAGCAAGACCCGGAATCGGTTGACTTTGGCTGGCAAAAGTTTTTCGAAGGGTTTGATTTCGGCCGTTCGGAGCAACCTGCGCCATTAGATGATGCAACGGCTGCCCTGACATCAGCAGACAACACGCACTTTTTGAAAGAAATTAATGTGCTCAACATGATTGACGGTTATCGTACCCGCGGCCATTTGTTCACCAAAACCAACCCCGTTCGCGAACGCCGCAAATACAAACCGGGCAAAGAACTGGCAACTTTTGGCTTGAGCGATGCCGATTTGGATACGGTTTTTAACGCCGGTGTTGAAGTTGGCTTAGGGCCGGCAAAACTGCGCGACATCCGCGATTTGTTGGAGCAAACTTACTGCCAGTCCATCGGTGCCGAGTACCGCTATTTGCGCGACCCAGATAAAATCACTTGGTTTGAAGAACGAATGGAAAGAAGCCGCAACACGCCGCATTTTTCTATTGATGAAAAAAAACAGTTGTTAAAAAAGCTAAACGAAGCGGTTGTTTTTGAAAGCTTTTTGGGGACAAAATTTTTAGGACAAAAACGTTTTTCTTTAGAAGGCGCTGAATCTTTAATCCCGGCTTTGGATTCTGTGATCGAAAAAGGATCGAAGTTGGGCATCGAAGAATTTGTGATCGGTATGGCACACCGCGGCCGTTTAAACGTGCTGGTCAACATCCTCAAAAAATCGTATAAAAGTATTTTTTCTGAGTTTGAAGGAAAAGGTTTCGACGAGCACGAATCTTTCAGCGGCGACGTAAAATATCACTTGGGTTTTTCTACCGATGTAGAAACTTCAAACGGAAAAACGGTGCATTTAAGCCTTTGTCCAAACCCGTCTCATTTGGAAGCGGTTGACCCGGTTGTTGAAGGTTTAACGCGTTCTAAAATAGATTTTAAATATGGCGGCAATGACAAACGCATTGCGCCAATTTTAATCCACGGCGATGCTTCAGTTGCCGGTCAAGGCATTATTTATGAAGTTTTGCAGATGTCGAAATTGGAAGGTTACCGTACTGGCGGAACCGTTCATTTGGTCATCAACAATCAAATTGGTTTCACCACCAATTATAAAGATGCACGTTCCAGCACGTATTGCACGGATATTGCAAAAACGGTTTTGTCGCCGGTTTTTCACGTAAACGGCGATGATGTAGAGGCTTTAACTTACGCCATTAATTTGGCGATGGAATACCGGCAGGCTTTCCACAAAGATGTTTTTATTGATATTTTGTGTTACAGAAGGTTTGGCCACAACGAATCCGACGAGCCAAAATTTACGCAGCCGCTGTTGTACAAAGCGATTGAAAGCCATCCAAACCCAAAAGAAATTTACAATCAAAAGCTGGTTGCCGAAGGAAGTGTGGATGCAGAATTTGCCAAGCAGTTGGAAAAAGATTTCCGCGCCATGTTGCAGGAAAAACTGAACGAATCTAAATCCGACGAGCAGTTTTCGGAAGTAAAACCGGTTTTTGCAGGTGCCTGGAAAGGGCTGCGCATGGCATCAGAAAAAGATTTTCTGGCTTCGCCGAATACTTCGGTTTCTGCGGAAGAATTTGAAATGATCGGCCAGAAAATCACGGAATTGCCCCAAGGAAAGCAGTTTTTTAAAAAGATCGAAAAGCTGTTTCAAGACCGCCAGAAAATGGTGAATGAAACCAAAACTTTTGATTGGGCCATGGGCGAACTGATGGCTTACGGCACGTTGCTGAACGAAGGCCACGTGGTCCGTTTAAGCGGAGAAGACGTAAAAAGAGGGACATTTTCGCACCGTCATGCTGTTTTAACCTTAGAAGATTCGGAAGAAGAATACGTGCCTTTGCGCAATATTTCTGCTCAGCAGGCGGATTTTAAAATCTACAATTCGCACCTTTCCGAATATGGTGTTTTAGGTTTTGATTATGGTTATGCTTTAGCTAATCCAAACGCTTTAACCATTTGGGAAGCACAGTTTGGCGATTTTGCAAACGGTGCGCAAATTATTATTGACCAATATATTGCCAGTGCCGAAACCAAATGGCAGCGTGGCAATGGTTTGGTAATGTTGCTACCGCATGGTTACGAAGGACAAGGGCCGGAACATTCATCGGCAAGGATCGAACGTTTTATGGAACTTTGTGCGGAGAACAATATTCAGGTTGCGGATTGTACAACGCCGGCCAACTTTTTCCATATTTTACGCCGGCAAATCAAAAATGAATTCCGTAAACCGCTGGTGGTTTTTACGCCAAAAAGTTTGCTGCGTAATCCGCAGTGCGTTTCTAACATCACGGAATTTACAGAAGGAAAATTCCAGGAAGTGATTGATGACAAGTTTGCAGATGCAGCCGAAGTAAAACGCGTGTTGTTTTGCACGGGGAAAATCTATTACGATTTGTTGGAAAAACAGCAAACCGACCAGCGTAAAGATGTGGCGGTTATCCGGTTAGAGCAGTTGTACCCAACGCCAATTGTTCAAATGCAAAAAATAAAAGCGAAATACAACCAAGCCGAAAGCTGGATTTGGGTTCAGGAAGAACCGGAAAACATGGGCGCTTGGCCGTATTTATGCCGGAAATTGCGCCATACCGAACTGGAATTTGATGTGATTTCGCGCAAAGAAGGCAGCAGCACGGCAACCGGCTATGCCAAACAGCATACGGCACAACAGTTGTACATTGTAAGCAAAGCTTTTGAAGCGCCGGCCGGAAAAGCAGTGAAACAAGAAGTGGAAGAAACAACAGCGCATATGGCCAACGCCGGTGCTGATTAAACATAAAAATTTTTATAAAAATATGAGTTTAGAGATTAAAGTTCCGCCGGTGGGCGAATCCATTTCTGAAGTTACCTTATCAAACTGGGTAAAAAATGATGGTGACCATGTAGAAATGGATGATGTGATTGCCGAACTGGAATCAGACAAAGCTACGTTTGAATTAACTGCCGAAGCAGCCGGAACACTTCGGACCACTGCCAAAGAAGGCGATGTACTGGCAATTGGCGCTGTGGTTTGCAGCATTGATTCTGGTGATGGCGAAACCGTTGCCGCACCTGTTGCCGAAAAAGTATCGGTAAAAGAAGCATCAGCAGACACAACCAAAACGGTAGCTGCGGAAACAGCAGTAGCACCGAAAGCGGAACCTGCAAAGGCAGAAACATCAGCTTCCACAGAAATTGAAATCCATATTCCGCCGGTTGGCGAATCCATTCAAGAAGTTACGTTGACCAATTGGATTAAAAAAGACGGCGAGCAGGTAGAAATGGACGAGCCGATTGCCGAACTGGAATCAGACAAAGCTACATTTGAACTGAACGCCGAAAGTGCAGGAACGCTTCAAACTTTGGTTAAAGAAGGCGATGTTTTGCCAATCGGCACTTTGGTTGCTAAAATTAAAGCCGGTGCCGGTGCACCGCAAACTGAAAAAACACCGGTAAAAGAAGTAGAGGAACATGCAGCAATTTCTGCCGATGGTGCCAATCAACCTAAAACGTATGCTTCAGGCGTTCCTTCGCCAGCGGCAGCAAAAATTTTGGCTGAAAGAGGATTAGATCCGAAAAACATCAACGGAAACGGTGTTGCCGGAAGGATCACGAAAGAAGACGCCTTAAAAGCAGAAGCCCCAAAACCAGTTGCAAAAACAGAAAGCAAACCAGTTGCGCCGGCCCAGGCAAAACCTGTTGTTCAGGCACAGCCAGCAGTTGCCGGAAGCAGGGGAGAACGTCGTGAGAAAATGTCATCACTGCGCAAAACAGTTGCTAAACGATTGGTTTCTGTAAAAAATGAAACGGCCATGCTCACTACTTTTAACGAGGTAGATATGCAGCCGATCATGGAGTTACGTTCTAAATACAAGGATAAATTCAAAGAAAAGTACGGTGTTGGTTTAGGCTTTATGTCGTTTTTTACGAAAGCCGTAACCGAAGCTTTGAAAGATTGGCCGGCAGTTGGCGCACGCATCGAAGGCGAAGAAGTAGTTTACAACGATTTTGCCGATATTTCCATCGCGGTTTCTGCGCCAAAAGGTTTGGTTGTGCCGATCATTCGCAATGCTGATGCCATGAGTTTGGCAGAAATTGAAAAAGCGATTGTGGTACTGGCTGGCAAAGCGCGCGAAAGCAAATTAACGATTGATGAAATGACTGGCGGAACCTTTACCATCACCAACGGCGGTGTTTTTGGTTCGATGTTATCTACACCGATTATCAATTCGCCGCAATCTGCTATTTTAGGGATGCACAATATTATTGAGCGGCCAGTGGCGGTAAACGGGCAAGTGGTTATCCGCCCAATGATGTACCTGGCTTTGTCCTACGATCACCGGATTGTGGACGGACGAGAATCGGTAAGTTTCTTAGTCCGCGTAAAACAATTGCTGGAAGACCCGGCAAGATTGCTGCTTGGCGTATAGAACGAAATTTTAACAGTGATAAAAGAGGCCCGAAAAATTTGGGCCTCTTTTTATATATGCTTCTTTTATAGGCAAAAATTTAGCGAAATGATTTGTTATATTTCCTGTAATGTAAAAGTTATGCCTAAAAGTAGTTGCCATAAGTTTATCAAAATATTCCCTCAATAATTATTTATAATTGTTAAATTGACACCCTCAAACCTAAGTTAAAAATATGAATAGACTTCAAACGCCGGATTACGCGGTATTCCTGATTTACTTTTTAATTGTAGCCTTGTATGGTTGGTGGGTTTACCAACGCAAAAAAACGGCTGTTTCTTCTTCTAAAGATTATTTTTTGGCCGAAGGTTCTTTAACCTGGTGGGCGATCGGTTCTTCGTTAATTGCTTCCAATATTTCTGCCGAACAATTTATCGGCATGAGTGGTTCCGGCTTCAAAATGGGCCTGGCCATTTCCTCTTACGAATTTATGGCTGCCTTAACGCTCGTTATTGTCGCCGTGTTTTTTATCCCGGTTTACCTCAAAAATAAAATTTTTACCATGCCGCAGTTCCTGCACCAGCGGTACAACGGCACGGTGGCCATGATCATGGCTATCTTCTGGTTGTTGCTGTATATTGTGGTAAATTTAATGTCGATATTATATCTTGGTGCGCTGGCTATCAGCGGAATATCCGGCTTTAATGTGGTTTTATGTATCATACTGCTAGCTGTATTTTCTATCGTCATTGCTTTGGGCGGAATGAAGGTAATAGGTTATACCGATGTAATCCAGGTTTTCTTTTTGATACTTGGCGGGTTGGTTGCTTCTTATATCGCTTTAAATTTAGTAAGTGAGAAAGCTGGTACAACAGGTTTAGTTAACGGATTAAAGTTGTTAACCAGCGAAGCCGGTGATCACTTCCATATGATCTTTAAACGCGATAACCCTAATTATATGGATTTGCCCGGACTGAGTGTTTTACTGGGCGGCTTGTGGATTACCAACTTAAACTATTGGGGCTGTAACCAGTACATTACGCAACGTGCTTTGGGCGCCGACTTAAAAACAGCCCGCGGCGGTTTGCTTTTTGCCGCTTTCCTTAAAATTTTAATGCCCGTGATCGTGGTAATCCCCGGGATTGCGGCCTATGTGTTGTACCAAAAAGGCATGTTTCATACAGAAATGCTGACTTCAACCGGCGCTACCGATGTGAACAAAGCCTATCCGGCCATTCTAAATTTGTTGCCTGTTGGGATGAAAGGTTTAGCTTTTGCTGCCTTAACTGCAGCTATCGTTGCTTCATTAGCTGGTAAAGCAAACAGTATTGCCACTATTTTTACCTTGGATATTTATAAAAAAGTGATCCGCCCAAATGCAAGCGAAGGCAACTTGGTTTTATTGGGGAAATTTGCGGTAGTGGTGGCCATGGTTTTAGGCGTGATCTTATCCTTATTAATCGGTAATAATTTAATGGGCGAAGGCAAACAAGGTTTCCAATACATCCAGGAATATACAGGTTTTGTATCGCCGGGTATTTTTGCGATGTTTTTGCTGGGTTTCTTCTGGCGGAAAACCACTTCCAACGCTGCTTTATTTGCTACGATTGGCGGTTTTGCCTTGTCTGTACTGTTCAAATTCCTGCCGCAGTTTGCTGATTTGCATTTCTTGGCTTCAACCGGTTTTTCCAAAGATAACGGACAAGGCATTTACGAAATCCCTTTTTTAGACCGCATGGGTTTTGTGTTTATCATTTGCATCATTGGCATGTACATCATCAGCATGATCGAAAACAGCAAAGGCTTACGCGTAAACGCTTTGGAAGTAGATACCAAAATGTTCCGTGTTACGCCTGCTTTTACGGCCGGAAGTTTAATTATCTGCGGGATTTTGGTTGCTATTTATTCTGTGTTCTGGTAGCAGATACTTCTTTTATCGGCATAAATTTTAAGCCTCCTGATTTGTTTCAGGAGGCTTTTTTGTTTCACATAATTTATACCGATAAAAGAAGTATCAACTCAAACTACCAACTGAATCTTTTACCGCAATAATCTATCTTTGGCTTTTCTAATATTATTCCGATGGATTACAACCTCCTCCAAACCAAACCCTTTTTTATTGTTGGCCCATGCGTAATGGAAAACCGCGAACTGCTGTTTTTAGTGGCAGAAAAACTGGTTGCTATCCGCGAAAAATTAGGTGTAACCATCATTTTTAAATCGTCTTTTGATAAAGCCAACCGCACGTCTATCAAATCTTACCGCGGGCCGGGAATAGAAAAAGGGATGGAAATGTTGCAGGCCGTAAAAGCAGAATTTGGTTTGCCGATTACCACCGATATCCATGAACCTTTTCAGGCTAAAATTGCTGCCGAAGTGGTGGATGTTTTGCAAATTCCCGCTTTCCTTTGTCGCCAAACCGATCTTTTGGTTGCTGCTGCTGAAACCGGTAAAATTGTGAACATCAAAAAAGCACAGTTTCTGTCAGGTCAGGATATGTTTTATCCGGCACAAAAAGTAGCGGAAGCGGGCAATAACCAGATCATTTTAACCGAACGTGGCAACTCTTTTGGCTATAATAATTTGGTGGTTGATTTTAGGAATTTGGACGATATGAAAGCTTTTGGCCATCCGGTTTGTATGGATTGCACGCATTCTGTTCAACGGCCGGGTGGTGCAGGAGGCAAAACCGGCGGCGACCGCAAGTTTGTTCCTTCCATGGCGCGGGCGGCAAAAGCATTTGGTGCAAACGGGTATTTTATGGAAGCGCATCCCGATCCGGACCATGCTTTAAGCGACGGGCCAAATATGCTTTATTTAAACGATGTGGAAAGCTTAATCAGGGAGTTGGCCGATGCAGAATAGCAGGTTAGCAGTTGCCCGGCGCGTTTTTCAAACCGAAATCGAATCGTTGCAACAAGTTATTAGTCAATTAGATGGAGCTTTTGACCAGGCTGTAGAACTGATTTTAAATTCAAAAGGAAAAGTTATCGTTTCCGGAATCGGCAAATCCGGTTTGATCGGAAAAAAAATGGTCGCCACACTTTCCAGCACCGGCACGCCGGCTTATTTTTTGCATCCGAGTGAAGCTTTTCACGGCGATTTGGGCATCATCAGCCAACACGATATTTTAATTTTGATCTCTTTTTCGGGCGAAACAGATGAAGTGCTTAAAATTATCCCTTTCCTCAAATGGCATCAAAATAAAATTATCGGTATTACCGGCAACCCAAATTCTACTTTAGCCAAAAATGCCGATTGCTGTTTAAAGTTGATGATTACGCAGGAAGCTTGTCCGCTTTTGCTTGCGCCAACTTCTTCTACCACAGCTATGTTGGTTTTGGGCGATGCTTTGGCGATTGCTTTGATGGAAGCACGCAACTTTTTACAGGAAGATTTTGCCCGTTTTCATCCCGGCGGAAGTTTAGGCCGGAAATTGGTAACGCGCGTAAAAGATTTCATGCGGACGGATAATTTGCCGTTCATCAAATCCGATGCTTCTTTTACCGACCTAATTTTATTGATGTCGGCCGGACGTTTGGGTTTGGTCATTATCGGTAACAAAGAAAAAGCAGAAGGCATTTTAACCGACGGCGATTTGCGGCGCGGCCTGCTGCGTTTTCCGGATACATCAACCTTAAAAATCTCTGATATTTTCAACCCAAACCCCATTATTATTGCCGAAGATGAGTTTATCAGCGAAGCAGAAAACCTGATGATCGAAAAAAAAATCGCCACGATTTTGGTTGGCGATGCTGAAAAATGTATGGTAAAAGGAGTATATCAAATCTACAATTCCTAATTTTTTCTTCGGATACTGTTTTTACCACATAATTTTTTGCGTCCCTAAATTAATATATTTGCCCAATCTGTCTAAATCAATGCCCGAAACTGACTCTACAAAACTCGATTCCATTTACCAAAAACCAGCTCAAATTAAAATTGCAGTTATCGGTTTGGGTTACGTCGGTTTGCCGTTGGCGGTAGAATTTGCAGCGAAACATGAGGTGGTTGGTTTTGATGTAAACGCCAAACGAATACAAGGTTTGCTGACTGGTTTTGATCGCACACGCGAAGTGGAAGCGGAACGTTTGCAAGCGGTTTTATCTCCCAATGGAAAACTTTTTTGTACTCCGGAAGCAGAGCATCTAACAGATTGTAATGTTTTTATTGTTGCCGTGCCAACGCCGACTGATAAACATAATCGGCCTGATTTAAGGCTGATAAAAGAAGCATCGGTTTTGGTTGGCAAAGCTTTAAAAAAAGGTGATCTGGTAATTTATGAATCCACCGTTTATCCCGGCGTTACTGAAGATGAATGTGTTCCGGTTTTGGAAGCAACTTCGGATTTAACGTTTAATCAGGATTTTTTTGCAGGATATTCTCCTGAGAGAATTAATCCCGGCGATAAAGAACATATGCTGGTTAACATTAAAAAAATAACTTCCGGTTCTACACCCGAAGCTGCTGCTTTTGTTAACGAATTATATCAATCTATCGTAACTGCCGGAACGCATTTGGCGCCAAGCATCCGCGTTGCCGAAGCTGCAAAAGTGATTGAAAATTCGCAGCGCGACATCAATATTGCTTTTGTAAACGAATTGGCCAAAATTTTTAATTTAATGGGCATTGATACCGGCGAAGTTTTGGAAGCGGCCAGCACCAAATGGAACTTTTTGAGGTTTAAACCGGGTTTGGTTGGCGGACATTGTACCGGCATAGACCCCTATTATCTGGCACAAAAAGCGCAGGAAGTTGGTTATCACCCCGAAATTATTTTGGCAGGCCGCCGCTTAAACGACGGCATGGGCGCTTACATTGCTTTGGAAGTGATCAAGCTGATGGTGAAAAAAGATATTCCGGTAAAAAATGCCAAAGTTTTAATTTTGGGTTTTACTTTTAAAGAGAATTGCCCCGATGTTCGGAACACACGTGTGATTGATATTGTGAAAGTTTTTAATGAGTTTGAAACCGAATTAACGGTTTTTGATCCTTGGGCCGATCCGGAAGAAGTGAAGCAGGAATATGGTTTTGCAACGTTGAATCAATCCGAACAATTGAAAAATAATTATGATGCAATTGTTTTGGCCGTGGCCCATCAGGATTTTCAATCGTTGGATTTGAACAAGCTGAAAAACCAGCAGCGCGCTATTATTTATGATATAAAAGGAGCATTGGAAGCGGGCGTTGCAGATGGCCGGCTTTAATACTGAAACAAGTTCGGCATGACGACATCTGTGTTTTTTCTGAAACCTTTTACTGCTAAATTTCATACAACAAAGCTGATACTTATCGAATGAAAAAATTATTGGTAACCGGTTCTTCCGGCTTAATTGGTTCCGAAGTTTGCCTCCATTTTGCAGATTTGGGTTGGGAAATCCATGGCATTGATAACAACCAACGCGCTGTTTTTTTTGGCGCCAATGGCGATACGCGCTGGAACGAAAGCCGCTTGAGAAGCAAGATCAGCAATTTTCACCACCACGAATTGGATATCCGTAACCGAAACGGCGTGATTGATCTTATCCAAACCATTAAACCAGATGCCATTGTGCATACTGCCGCACAACCAAGTCATGACCGTGCCGCGGCCATCCCGTTTGATGATTTTGACACGAATGCCGTTGGCACTTTTAATTTGTTGGAGGCGACCAGAAGGTACAATACCGAAATTCCGTTCGTCCACATGTCCACCAATAAAGTTTATGGCGATGCGCCAAATGAAATCGAAATGACAGAACTGGAAAAGCGCTGGGATTATGCCGACGCGGATTTTGAACATGGCATTGCCGAGCATTTTCGCATAGACCAAACCAAACATTCGCTTTTTGGCGCTTCCAAGGTTTCGGCAGATATTTCGGTGCAGGAATACGGACGTTATTTTAACATGCCAACCGCTTGTTTGCGTGGTGGTTGCTTGACCGGGCCAAACCATACCGGAGTTGAGTTGCACGGCTTTTTAAGTTATCTCATCAAATGCAATTTGGAAGAAAAGCCTTATACCGTTTTTGGTTATAAGGGGAAACAGGTTCGGGACAACATCCATTCGTATGATGTGGCGCGTTTTATCGAAGAATTTATCAAAGCGCCGCGCATTGCCGAAGTGTATAATTTAGGCGGCGGAAAAGATAATACTTGTTCTATTTTAGAAGCTTTCGATATGATTTCTGAAATCAGCGGAAAGCAAATGCAATATACTTACAGTGACACGAACCGCATCGGCGATCATATTTGTTATTACAGCGATTTGCGGAAGATGAAGTCCCATTATCCAAACTGGCAAATCACCAAATCCTTACAAACCGTTTTTGAAGAGATTTATCAATCCTGGATCGTCCGGAACGAAAAGTAATTGCAATGCTTCTTTTATCAACAAAAAAATTGGTTGTGCGTTAACTGTTTACTAAACAAAATCAAAATGAAAAAGACCTTTTTAAAAACAGCAACTGTAATGCTGGTTGCCTTAATTTTCTCCGCTTGTTCCACTTTGAAAAAGGACCCGAATGCTATTTCGCGTGGCAATATTTCGGGTAATTGGGGAATCAGTGCGGTTACTTTAGAAGGGTTGCTGCCGGGTGCCGTTCAGTCTGTTTTCAATACTGCGCCTTATAAATGCTTTGAAAACAGCAACTGGAAACTGACCAACAGCGGGAGCGGTTCGTTCATGATCAACAATACGCAAAACGGCTGTCAAGTTGGTTTTACGCAAAATATTTTCTGGTCGTTTGCCAATGGTGCCAATGGGCCGGAGTTTCAATTTAAAATGTTGTTTGATAAAGACAAGCCAAAAAATGTGGAAGATGGTTACCGTTTGCTGATTACTGCCATGACGGCCAACACCATGACGTTAAAATCTCCTGTGCAATACGGCGGGAAAACAGGTTACGTAGTTTATAATTTTGTGAAACAGTAAGAAAAACTTCTTTTATTCAATTACGCGATACTGTTTTTATCGGCATAAAAACAGTATCGCTTTTTTGTTTAAAACTGCACATTAACCCCCGCAAACCAATTGCGCAAAGGCGCAGCATTATAAAACCTATTTCCAACAGCGTTCAAATCGTTGCCCAAACTGTAATGCTGGTTCAATATATTATCAATGCCGGTATATAAATTCAAACTTGTTTTTTGGCTGAGGTTTTTGTTCCAGCCGGTTTTTAATTGCACTAAATGATAAGCATTAGCAAAAGCAGTATTTTCATCATTTAAAGGAAGTTTAGAAGTGTAGTTATATTGCGCGAAGAAATAGATTTTGACAGGAAAATTAATAGTTAGCTGACTTACCGAAACTACATTTGGTACGCCTGTTAGCTTATTTCCCGAATAATTATTTGTTGCATTAAAATAATCCCGAAAGCGGAACTTGCTCAAAGCCAAACTATTGCTCAGTTCCAAACTTCTGAAAAAATCAGTTCCGTTTGGTTGGATAAACTGATAGCTTGTCCTTGCTTCCAAACCAAGCTGGTTGGTTCCGCCAGCATTTAAATAATATTCCGTTCCGTCATCGTTTAAACGGCGGACGATGGCATTGTTTAAGCGGTAATAAAACACGGAAGCATCCAAATTAAAACGCGTGTTTTGGTTTTGTCTGCGGAAACCGATCTCGTAATTCCAACCTTTTTCGGCCTGCAAACTGTTGTTGATGATGTTGCTGGTTGGCCTCACCTCGGCGGTAGAAGGTGTAGAATAACCGCGGCTAACGGTTGCGCGCCAGGCAAAACTATTGCTGACCTGGTACGATAAAGCCAGCCGCGGCATCAGCACAGGTTTAAATTTATTGTTGCCTGCGGTAGAACCAACATCCGTAAAATCATACTGGTAATTGTTCAAACTCAATGCTGCTTCGGCATGGATTTTTTTGAGAAGCGTAGCTGCAAAGCGCGAAAAATAAAAAGACTGTTTGGTGAGGATATTACTGGCCGCCTGCAAATTGCCGCGCGTCCCTTTATTGTTGTCGTAATTGTTGATGTTGGATCGGGTTTGCTGCAGTTCTGTGCCGAGGTTAAATTTCCAGTCAAAATTCTCTTTTGGTTTGCCGCTTAGTTCAAAATAAGTCCGTAAACCAACCGTGTTTTCCAACCGAACTTCCTCATTTGTAATATAAGGGTTATCAAAATTGGTGTGCATCCCATAAACTGAAACTACATGTTTTAAATTGGGCAGATAAAAAGCCTCGTTAGAAATTCCGCCAAAAACAGTTTTATTATAAACGGCTGCATGTTGTTCTATCACGCCCGGAATTGTTGCCGTTGCCGGCCGTGCCGCTTCCGGTTTTTGCAGAAATTGGGCAAGCGTTAAGCCGCCGGGCGTTTGATAATCCAGATCCGAATAAAGCAACAAAGCTTTCAATTGTCCTTTTGCCGAATAAGCAAAGTTATCAGCAGCCTGGATAAATTTCCGGGTCAACGCGCTGTTTTGCCGGTAACCATCCGAATGCTGCCAGCTTTGGCTGAGGTTGAGCTGGTTATTTTTCGATGCTTCTTTTAGCACTATATTTTCGCGATAGCTGTTGTAAGATCCGGCATCAAAACCAACGGAAGCCGTACTTTGCTGCTGGCGCGCGCCAAAAGGGTCAATCAAAACCACACCGCCGGAATTTGCGCCATACAAACTGCCGTCAGGCCCGCGCAAAACCGTGATGTTTTGGATGGCATTTAAATCGAGCAAATTGAGATAGGTATTTCCGCCGGCATCAGTCAGCGAAAATTCATCCATATAAACCTTAACGTTTCTAATGCCAAAAGGCGAACGCAGCAAACTGCCGCGGATAGACAAGCGGTAACTTCCCGGCGAACGTTCTTCCATCCGAACACCAGGAATGGTATTCATCGCCGTGACTAAAGAAAAGCTGGACTGCATTTGTAATTGCTGCGCGTTTAGCGTTCCAACGGCTGCCGGAACGGTTAACAGTGGTTGTTGCGAAAGGTAAGCTTTGATGGTTACTTCGTGCAAGTTTTTGGAAGTATCGGTTTGTGCCGAAGCCGAACCCGCAAATAGCAAAGTGAGGATAAAAAAGATAAAATTTTTATACATAGAATTATCAAAAGGAAATTGCCGGACTGGTTTTGCTGTTAAAAAGGTACGGCTGGAGTTGTGGCAAATGCAGGCAATACTTCTTTTACAACCTAATTTTAAGCAAATAGTTAAAGATTATTTTATTTAAATCAAAAACTTTAAAAAGAGGTTAGTAGAAGCAAAACGATCAGCTTAAACTAAATGGAAATTTTTAAGTGTACACATTGCGAACAAATCTTATATTTTGAAAACATTAGTTGTGTGCAATGTAATTATCCGTTGGGGTTTGATGCGGAGGATTTAAAGCTTTATCCTTTAGTTATCATCAGCACCGGTATTTACAGCATCTACGATAAAACCGGCCAAACCTACCGTTATTGCTTAAACCACCAGTTTGGCGTTTGCAACTGGCTGGTTAAAAACGACAGTCCAAATCCGTATTGTGAGGCTTGTGATTTAAACAGCACCATTCCAAACTTGAGCAAGCCTGAAGCCGCGCGGCAATGGCTGCTCATCGAAAATGCCAAACACCGCTTAGTTTACAGTTTATTAAAGATGAAACTGCCTTTGATAAGCAAAAATACAGACGCGGAAAAAGGCTTGACTTTTGATTTTCTGGCCGATTTAAAAGGACAACCGCGCATTTTAACCGGGCACGATAATGGTTTGATTACTTTAAATATTGTGGAAGCCGATGACGTGGAACGCGAAAAATCGCGTAAAGCCATGAAAGAACCTTACCGCACTTTGATTGGCCATTTTCGGCATGAGGTTGGCCACTATTATTGGGACAGGCTGATTGACAATTCCGTTTATTTAGAAGAGTTTAGAAATTTGTTTGGCGATGACCGGGAAGATTACGGCCAAGCTTTGCAAAAACACTACGACCAGAGCGCACCTGCTGATTGGAACAACCGTTTCATCAGTTCTTACGCCAGTTCGCACGCTTGGGAAGACTGGGCCGAAACCTGGGCGCATTATTTGCATATTATGGATACACTGCAAACCGGTTATGCTTTTGGTTTAAGTGTGCATCCGCAAATCGCAAAATCGGAAGACCATTTGGATGTGGACGTAAAGCAGGAACCTTATGAAACACCTAATTTTAACGACATTATTGCTGCCTGGCTGCCCATGAGTTTTGCCATGAACAGCATCAACCGCAGCATGGGGCATATTGATCTTTATCCTTTTGTGATTACACCCGCCGTAATGGAGAAGCTGGGCTTTATCCACAAAATTTGTTATGCGGGCAAGGTTGGATGATTTTATAGGGGTAAAAGAAGTATTGTTGTTTTCGATTTATAGCATCTAATTCTTTAGGTTTTAACTTGCAATAAATGTATATTCGTTTAACCTGTTAAACTTAACAATAAGCCTTTCTTTGTAAAAACTGTAGAGTTATAAAAGGCATAAAGTAATGTGTGGACTGCATCTGTTTTTGTAAAATTTTTATTAATTGTTTGTCATGAAAGCAATTCCAACTTTAATCATATTATCATTGATGATTTCTTTGTTGTCATGTAAGAGAAGTGCAACAGTTACAATTGTTGGCATGGTGGATAGTGCCAACGGGACTTTGGTGAGGGTAACAAACAATAATTATACAGAGGTTTATGATTCGACTGTTGTAAAAGACAACAAGTTTATACTACATGGAACTGTTCCTAAAAACGGCTTTTATATATTAGATTTTAATTGCAAGTTTCCAGTACCAATAAATCATTTGATAGGGTGGATGCATCCTTGCCCAATTTATATTGAAAACAATGCAAATTATATGTTTGCTGCAAATGGGCCATCAACTTTGTTACACAATAGATACAAATTGCAATCTGCTTCTTATAACCAAACAAAACTAAACGAGTACAATAATTTATATCAACTGATAAGAGATTCTTTAATTTATAAAAAGAAACTGTATTTAAACCTGGCCGACAAAGCCCTATCAAGCAACAAAATTCATCTTTATAATGCATATAGCGATACGATAATTATGATGGACAATAAAATTTCTCTTTCCTACCGTACAGCCATCCAGCAATTTATTAAAGCTAACCCCAAAACCGTTGTTACCCCTTATTTGATCGCCAAGCTTTCTGATCTGTTTGAGAATTACGCCTTATATAAAAACGTACTAGACAAACTAAGCCCGGAAGTAAAAAGGTCAAAAGAGTACGATGAGGCAGACGGACTGTTACAATCAGTCAAAAATATTTATGTAGGAGCGCAAGTCCCTGCTGTTTCTGGGAAAGATGTAAACGGCAACCCTTTAAACATTGATTACAAGAAGAACAAAATAACTTTGATTGATTTTTGGGCATCCTATTGCGGCCCATGCCGGGAGCAGGTGCCGGAGCTTAAACAGTTGTACAACCAATACAAAGCATCAGGCCTTGAAATTGTATCTGTCTCTATTGACGAGGACCCAAAAAAGTGGCAGCATGCATCAAAAATTGACCAGTTGCCCTGGTATAACATCTGTGAACTGAAGGAACAGGAGGACTCGAAAAATATCCTCAACTTTGTTATAAAAAGTATCCCGTCAAATTATTTAGTAAACAGCGAGGGCAGGTTTATTGGCAGGGATGTAAGCATTGATAGTATCAAAAAAATTATGGGATTGAATAGAACAAGATTAAAAAAATCTTAGAATTTTTATAGGATAAAAGAAGCATTACAATTCTACACCAAAACCTTTTCCCTAACCTCCTCCGAGATTTCCCGCGTAACCCGAATAATATCTTCCGCAACCTGCGTGTTGTTTACCACAATTTTATGGCAAACTGGTTTGTATGGAAGTAAAAATTCTTTATAAGCCGGCAAAACGTGGTTGGTCCATTTGTAGCGAACATCCTCTTCCGAGTAGCCGCGTTCCAGCAAGTCGCGTTTTAAGCGGCGGTGCAAAGCCACTTCTTCTTCGGTATCAATAAAAATTTTAAGGTCCAGCATTTTTGTCATTTCTTTAAAATGCAGGATAAACAAACCTTCAATAATGATGACTGGCGCCGGTTTAATTTCCAGCATTTTTGGCACAGCCGTCGGATTGTTAAACGTGTATTCCTTTTTGTAAACCGTTTCGTGGTTCAGCAGCTTTTGTGCATCGGCAATAAAAGCGGCTTCATCAATCGTGCTTGGCAAATCAAAGTTGTACAGTTTATTTTCTTCAGCCGTCATTCCCTCGGCAACCGGAATATAATAATCGTCCTGCGAGATCAGGCACACTTCTTCCCTCGAAAAATGGGCTAAAAAGCAGTTCAAAAAAAAAGTTTTACCAGATCCGCTGCCGCCGGCAATGCCAATTACATAAGGCTTATTTTTCATTACGGATTCGGACTGCCGTAGCTTAAATTGACGTAGAAGCGTTTATCAATGGCGCCTAAAGATTCGGCCACATCTTTCGTCATCACCACAATGGCATCTTTATTGGTTTCGTTTTCGGTGAAACTGCCCACCACTTTAGCAAAAGTAGTACGGTTGGTATTTGGGTTGGTGATTTTGATGATCGTACCAACCGGGGCCGTGCGGTGCAGCACATACTTCTTTTTAGGGTCTAAATTTGGGTCGTTGATCCAAACGGCTGTTCCTTTTTCATTTTTCTCCGTTAAACCGTAACGGTTATTGGGCAAACGACGATTGCTCCCGGAACTGTCTGATCCGATAACTCGTGTCGAATCCCTTTTCATCGTATTATCTTTTACTACCGTGGCCGAAGTTTCTGCCGGTGTTGTGTTGATTACAGGCGGCGCAGTTACAGCCGGTTTTGGTTCTTCCCGTTTAATTTGCAGCATCTGGCCGGCATTCAAATTGTTGCTTTTTAAATTGTTCCAGGCAATAATATCATCTACCTTAACCTGAAAACGTTTGGAAATGGCGTAAAGCGTTTCTCCCTGGGAAACCTTGTATTGCGTGTATTCTGGGTTTGCCGAAGCGGATGTATTGCTGGTTGTTATATTTGCTGCTGCGTTTTGTGCCGATTTTATGTTCGGTTGATTTGCTGGCGATACTGTTTTTACCGATGTAAAATTGGAGTTGAAAGGACGGTCAGTCGGCACTTTGATAATCGCACCAATCTGCATTTTAGCGTTGTTGTTATAATCCATCACTTCTTTCGGCCTCACGTTGTAGCGGCGTGCGATAGAATAATAATTGTCTTTCGGGTCTAATTTATGCAAAATAACCATCTTGCCGTTCTGGTTTTCCACACCTACAGAATCTGTTAATGTGCGTGCAAAAAGCGGACTGCAAAAGCTTGACAAAAGAAGTACAACGGCTAAATTTTTAATCTTTATCATTTTTAAATTCCTATTGTTCAAGATTTAATACTTTCAAAACGGTTTTATTTTTCAGGTAAACCAAATAATTTTTAATCATTACAAACGCTTCCGGCTGCAATTTTTGTATCTGTTCGTTCAATAAATCCTGGTAGATAATTGCTTCGTTTTCAACTACAAAAAGCTGCTGCAAAAGCTCACCGTGATTTTGCGTGTGCAAAGATATAATTAAGTACGTATTGTAGTTAAAACAGCTAATCCCACCGGTTATTGTTCCGGTAATCAAGGCAGACAGATTTTGTGGCAGTAAAAGAAGCATCTGCGGGATTTGGATCGGCTGCACATCGTCCGCCAAATCATCCAAATTAATACCGGTTTTTAAATTTCCGGTCTGTTCATCCATTAAAACCAAACGCTTGGATTGAAAACGCTGATCGGCGGCAAGCAAACCTTTTTCGGTAAAAGTTTCGAGCGATAAATTATAGTTTGCCCAAAGTTGTTTTCCAGTTGTCCCGTCCAAAGCTATAATTGCTTTATGTTCCGGCGTTTGATCGGATAAATAGCCATGTAAAAACAGTATGCCTTTGCGGCCGCCGCTCAAACCAACCAGCCATTTTTCTTCGGGAACCAATTCCAAAAAATTCAGTTTTCCGGTTTTTAAGTTGAGGGAAGAAAAGCCTGCCGAATGTTCTTTTTCGTTTCGGATTTCGATGTAGATCAGGTCGTTTTCGGTATCAGTTTCTAATTTCCAAATCAAACCTACAAAAGGCTGATTGATAATTGTGGTGAGTTGTTTTGCCATTGGTTTGCAAAGTAGAAGATAAAATTCGGGTTGCCTCTTTTTAAAACAATAGCTTGAGGACTAATGTTGAAGCTAAAAATATTAAACCATGGAAGCAGAAGCAATAAGCCTGGAAGAAAAAAAAGTGAGGCCGGTAGTAGATCATTTAAACGATTTGCTGGCGAATTACCATATCCACTATCAAAAAATAAGGGGCTGCCATTGGAATGTAAAAGGGCACAATTTTTTTACACTACATGTGAAGTTTGAAGAGTTGTACACTACGGCCTTAACCACTATTGATGAGCTGGCAGAGCGTATTTTAACTTTAGGCAAACCACCGTACAGCACTTTCAACGATTACATTACCAAATCCCAAATTAAAGAAATCAATACAATCGGATTAAACCCGGATGCGATGGTAAAAGCTTTGGTTGACGATATGGCAATTTTGATTGAATTGGAACGCGCAATTTTGGATATTACCGATAGCGCGGAAGACCAGGGAACCAACGATATGGTGAACGGTTTTATGCAATACAAAGAGAAAAACACCTGGATGCTGCGTTCGTTTTTAAACCAGGATTAGGAGCTGTGAATTAGGAGCGGGGAGCGGGATAGCGTTGCATTTGCTGATACCTCAAACCTGACAATACTTCTTTTAGCACATAAAAAACCTCGTCTGCAAATAGGCGAGGTTTTTTGTTTTTGACTGGCACCTCGTTTCTCACTCGCTCACCACCGCGCCGCCTTTATACAGTTGTTTTTGATATTTCAAGGAAGGCGATTTGATGAATTTGCCTAAACCTAAGCGCGGCCACATTTCGTCAACTTTTTCGATTACTTCTGTTGTGTTGGCCAGGATGTTTGGCCAGTCGCGTTCAAAACCGTCCAGTTCTTTGGTTTTTCGTGTGCCATCAAAACCGATATGAGAAAGGCTTTGTCCGTTCTTGGCTTTTACCACAAAAGCATCACGTTTTGGATCAATGTTATTGGCAAAACGCCAAACCGCATCGGCCGTATCTGTAATATCAATGGTATGATCTAAGTAAATAACCACTTTAACTTCGTCCAGCAAACCTTGTTTAAACAGGTTTTGGTTGAGGTTTTCAATTTGATTAAGTTCTGTTTTTTCAACAGCAATAAAGATCAAAGAAATACCCATTTCCAACAACGAATCATTGATGGCGGTGATTGCCGGGTTTTGGATTTTAACCGCTTCTTTGTTTAAGGTTGATGCTTCTTTTACCGGTACTTTTTCATTGTTCGTTCTTAATTCTTCGGGAAGTTTTTGCGTAGCATCAATCCCCATTTTTCCGCCAAAAGCAGCTTTAGAGCAGGAATGGTCCAGCACATCCATTGGCCCGGAAGTAAAAACAAAATCTTGCTGGGGGTCAACATTTTCAGAAATGTACTTCGCAACTTCAGCATTGTTTTGAATATCCACATCACCATCCACCACCACAATCATTTTGGTAAACATCATTTGGCCGGCGCCCCAAAGCGAATTCATCACTTTCATGGCTTGTCCGGGATAATCTTTTTTGATTTTTACGATTGCCAAATTATGGAAAACGCCTTCCATCGGTAACACCATATCTACAATTTCCGGCACCATTGTCATTTTTATCGGGGCGAGAAAAATACGTTCGGTTGCTTTGCCAATCCAGGCATCTTCCTGCGGCGGAATACCCACAATCGTTGCCGGATAAACTGCATTTTTTCGATGCGTAATTGCCGTGATGTGAAAACGAGGATACCAATCGGCTAAGGAATAATAACCGGTATGATCGCCAAACGGGCCTTCCCAAATGTAATCTTCTTCCGGATCTACATATCCTTCGATGATAAAATCAGCATCAGCAGGAACTTGTACATCCTGCGTTAAACATTGAACCAACTCTACTTTTTTCTTTCGAAGAAAACCGGCCAGCATATATTCGTCAATGCCATCGGGCAGGGGAGCAGTTGCGGCATAAGTATAAACCGGATCGCCGCCTAAAGCAACGGCAACCGGCATTTTTTGTCCTAATTTTTTATATTCCTGAAAATGTCGCGCCGAAACTTTGTGTTTGTGCCAGTGCATGCCGGTCAGTTTTGGTTCGAAAACCTGCATCCGGTACATGCCCACATTTCGGATTCCGGTTAAAGGATCTTTGGTGTGGATAACGGGAAGTGTAACAAACGGGCCACCATCTTCGGGCCAACAGGTTAAAACCGGCAGTTTGGTGATATCGGGGTTTTGCACCACCACTTCCTGACAAGCGCCTTTGCCGGAAACGGTTTTTGGCATCCAGGAAGAAATTTGCCCTAACTTCGGCAGCATTTTCAGCTTATCTAAAATACTGTCTTTCGGGCCAGTTAGGGTTTTAAACAAACCTTCAATTTCTTTGGAAATATCATCCATCGAATCAACGCCCAAAGCCATGCACATGCGTTTGTAATTTCCCATAGAATTGATGAGAACAGGAAAATCATAACCCGTATTTTCAAACAGCAAAGCCGGGCCGTATTGTTTAGAAACACGGTCGGTAATTTCTGTGATCTCTAATTTAGGATCAACTTTTTCCTTGATGCGTACCAATTCTCCGGCTTTTTCAAGCGTTTCAATAAAGTGTTGCAGGTTTTTGTAAGCCATAATTTTTTTCGTTCTGCTAAGGTCTTGTTAATTGCTGATACTTCTTTTATGGCATAAAAAAAGGCCACTGTTTTTTACAGCGGCCTTACATTATGTTTAGAAGTTTTGTTTTTAAAAACGCATTCCTAAAGTCAGGAAAGCATTGTTATAAGTGTTCTTTAAGTTTGCAGCCGGACTAACGGATGTAGAATATATCGGATCAAACTGGTAAGGATAAATTGTTGTGTTT
Organism: uncultured Mucilaginibacter sp.; assembly: GCF_937859865.1. GTDB lineage: Bacteria > Bacteroidota > Bacteroidia > Sphingobacteriales > Sphingobacteriaceae > Mucilaginibacter_A. Next base: position 41,236 of record NZ_CALMAT010000092.1, on the reverse strand, counting down.
CGTGTGATGTATTGATAGGTAGCATCAACATAATACTTGCCAAAACGGTAACCTAAACCGGCACTGGTTGTTTTTATCGGGCTGCCGATACCCACCTGCGGGTTTCCCTGATAGTTAAAGCCACCCCGTATAAAGAAATCTTCCAGTTTTGCCTCAGCACCAACACGTGCGTTTACAGTTGATTTGTAAAGGGTAGAAAGATCTGTATTGTCCTGGCTGTTGTCATAATCGCCGCTGCTTAAATGCATCCCTTTATAGTCTACATATTCCACATCGCCAGAGATAAAACCGTATTTTCCAACAAACACCGCTACACCGCCACTAACTTTCATAGGTGTACGCAGGTTGTAAGTAACATCATAATCGCCGGGGTTTGTGCTATTGGATAGCACCCCACTTTGTGCGTATTGAGTTTGTAAGCCTTCTAAATAACTATCATTAACCGTCATCCAGGTTGGCGAAGTATAAGTGGCACCGATCCGAACTGCTTCAATCGGTTTGTAAATAAAACCTACCTTAGCATTAAACCCGGTACCAGTAGTTATCTGGTCTTGAAAAAATTGGGAAGCATAACCAGCAGAAACAGGTGTGTTAGAGTTATTAGGCAATATGGAAGCCGTACCAGTTTCATTAAATGTGCTTGTTCTGTTAAACCTCAAATCGGTTATGCCAATACCAAAACCTAAGTATAACTTATTACTGTAATTGGCACCCCCTGATAAACTAATTTCGGACTGGCCGCCACTGGTAACAATATTTTGCGCCTGACTATTGTTTGCAGAAGTTACGTTAGAATAGTAACCCGCGGGTGTATTAGTACCAGCACTATAAAAAGCAATTTGTTGTTGGTTTGCAGCAAAAGATTGTAAAGTACCATTCGATAAACCAAGTTTATTACCAGGATCATCAATGTTTGCTAATTGCGCATAATAATCAGAGATAGAACCATTTGGGTTTCTACCAGCGTAATAAGTATTCTGATAAAAATTATTAGTGCGGTTATAAGAAGCACCCAGGTTAAAACTTAACCAGCCTTTAGTTTTATCACGGCCGCGAGGCGTGCTTAAACGGTTGTAAAATACAACAGATGCGTTGTTTAAGTTAACCTGATTTTTACTGCTGCTATTGTTTTGGCCGAAATAGTTAGAATTAACTTTAGAACCATCATATTCTGGTGTTACACTCAGTTCTGATTTGGTAAAAAAACCAAGACCGGCCGGATTGCCACTTATCGAACTTAAATCTCCGCCAACTGCGGTAGAAGCACCGCCAATGGCTTTGATACGTGCCGTGGCACCAGTTTGTGTTTGCGAAAAGCGAAAAGCATCGCCGCTGTATTGGGCATAGGAAACCTGAGAGGCCGCTACTATAGCGACCCCTGTTAAGGCATATTTTAAATTCATATTATTTTATAAGAGAAAGAAGAAAGCTTGAGTGTTTTTTATCCTCTGCCTGGGCGACCACCGCCACCGCCCATACGGCCGCCACCGCCACCAAAACCACCACCTCCGCCAAAAGAAGACGGGGCCGGAGTATTGTAAGTAGGGTTAGAACGTTGAGGGATTTCTTGCCTGGTTGGTCTTTGGCTATAACCACCGTTATTGTTATAAGTGTTTCCGCCTATTGAGTTTCTTCCGTTGATTACAGAAGAACCACGGTTCATGCCATTATAAACACCGTTATATCCGGCATTTGGGTTGCCATTGCCCCTGTTTGGCCTTCCGTTGCCACTAACTATGCCGTAAGCAGAATACAAACCTCCGTAGCCATAACCACCACCAATACCGTAACCATAACCACCACCATAAAAAGAGTATGGGGAATAAATAGAATATGGTGAGTAAAAAGAGTATGGGGAATAGAACGGCGAATACAAAGAACCTAACCCGTAACCCAAGCCTAAGCCCAAACCGGCACCATAGTAAGAGTTGTAAAAGCCATCATAAGCAAATGGCGAATAACTGCCGAAGCGGTTGATGCGCGAGGCATAATTGTCGTAATAACCGTCGTTGCGGTAAGAGCGGTCATTGCTGGCATATTCAACCTGATCGCCGGCTTTTGCTTTAGAAAAATACACATCATCGTTGTAATCTTTTTGCTGAGCAGCATATTTGGTAGTTGTACAAGCCCCCAATACAACTGCACTCATCATTACAATACCTTTTAAGATTCTCGTTTTCATTGTGTTAACATATTTAAGTGTAAAAGTTTTTAGTACTTATAAATTTATAAATTTGGATTCAATAAATATAATTTTTTCTCTGTCAAAATTCATTCCATTTTATGAGCAGAAGTATTATTAGTAAAGACGAAGATTATTCGCAATGGTTTAATGAATTAGTAATAAAATCTGATTTAGCCGAACATTCTGCCGTGCGTGGCTGCATGGTAATCAAACCTTACGGTTATTCTATCTGGGAAAAAATGCAGGCAGCTTTAGACCAGATGTTTAAAGACACTGGCCACAGCAATGCTTATTTCCCTTTGTTTATCCCGAAATCTTTTTTTTCCAAAGAGGCCAGCCACGTAGAAGGCTTTGCCAAAGAGTGTGCCGTAGTAACACATTACCGTCTTAAAAACGATGCAGATGGACAAATTGTCGTAGATGAAGATGCCAAGCTGGAAGAAGAACTGATCGTGCGTCCAACTTCGGAAACAATTATCTGGAACACGTACCGCGGCTGGATCCAATCTTACCGAGACCTGCCGCTGCTGATCAACCAATGGGCAAACGTAGTGCGCTGGGAAATGCGCACCCGCTTATTTTTACGGACCACCGAGTTTTTATGGCAGGAAGGACATACTGCACACGCAACAGCCGAAGAAGCCATTGCCGAAACCGAACAAATGCTAAACGTTTATGCTGATTTTGCCGAAAACTGGCTGGCTTTGCCGGTTATAAAAGGCCGGAAAACTGCCAACGAACGTTTTGCCGGTGCTTTGGATACTTTTTGTATCGAAGCTTTGATGCAGGACGGAAAAGCCTTGCAAGCCGGGACTTCGCATTTCCTCGGGCAAAATTTTGCCAAAGCTTTTGATGTGAAGTTTTCTGATAAAGAGAATAAGTTGGATTACGTTTGGGCAACTTCCTGGGGCGTTTCTACCCGTTTGATGGGCGCTTTGGTGATGGCACATTCGGACGATGCCGGTTTGGTTTTACCGCCAAAACTGGCGCCCATCCAAGTAGTTGTGGTGCCGATTTACAAGCACCAGGAAGAACTGGACAATATTTCGGCCTTTGTAAAAGAACTCACAAAAGAACTTCGTAAAAAAAGCATCAGCCTGAAATTTGATAACCGCGACACGCAACGGCCAGGCTTTAAATTTGCCGAATACGAACTGAAAGGCGTGCCTTTGCGCGTGGCCATCGGCAGCCGTGATATGCAAAACAGGACTGTAGAACTTGCCCGCCGCGATACCAAAACCAAAGAAACTGTTCCGCAGCAAGGTTTGGCCGAACGGATTGAAGCTTTGCTGGAAGAAATCCAACAAAACATTTACCAAAAAGCTTTAAAATTCCGTGATGAAAACATTACTTTGGTAGATACTTATGAAGAATTTAAACGCTTGCTGGACGAAAAAGGCGGTTTCCTCTCGGCCCATTGGGATGGTACCAGCGAGACCGAACAACGCATCAAAGAAGAAACCAAAGCCACCATCCGTTGCATCCCGCTAAACAACCCGCAGGAAGAAGGCCGGTGTATCCTTACCGGAAAACCTTCTGTACAACGTGTTTTGTTTGCCAGGGCATATTAAACCGGTTGCAGGTTGCCAGTTGTGCGTTCATGCTGCTTTTACCGCTATAAATTTGGAGAACCTGTTTAAAATTATAGCGTAAAGGTTTACAATGCTTCTTTTATGCCGGTAATTTTTGGCTCGGATGTTTTTATTGGTGCAAAAAGCATGGTAGGCCAACAATTTTTAGGTGCTAAAAGAAGCATTGAAAATAATTGAACTAAATTTAAACAAGCTCTGAATTATTATTTAATTTTATAAAATTTAAATTAAACAGTTTATAACCACAATTAGCAGCAATACTTCTTTTATAAGGCAAAAGTTAATGTTGCCATAATCAAATAGGTTGTTGACCAGCAAAGCAACTTACAACCTAACAACCCAAAAACACGAACGAACTAATGAGATTCGCTACAAAAGCCATACACGCAGGCCAGAAACCTGACCCGACAACCGGTGCCGTCATGACGCCGATTTATCAAACTTCCACTTACTGGCAAAAATCTCCCGGCGAACACCAAGGCTACGAGTATTCGCGCGGCACAAACCCAACCCGTACAGCTTTAGAAGATTGTTTGGCCGCACTCGAAAACGGCAGATATGGTTTAGCTTTCTCCAGCGGTATGGGCGCTACGGATGCCGTGATGAAACTGCTTCGCCCCGGCGACGAAGTGATCAGCGGAAACGATCTGTACGGCGGTTCTTACCGCATGTTTACCCAACTGTATGCCCATTACGGTATTAAGTTTCATTTTGTTGATTTTACCGATCCTGAAAACATCGTCCCTTTTATTAACGAAAACACGAAGCAAATTTGGTTGGAAACACCAAGCAACCCAACCTTACAGGTTTTTGATATTGAAGCCGTGGCAAAAATAGCCAAAGCACACCAACTGCTTTTTACGGTAGACAGTACCTTTGCTTCGCCCTATTTGCAAAACCCTTTGAACCTGGGTGCCGATATCGTGATGCACTCGGTTACCAAATATTTGGGCGGCCACTCGGATGTGATAATGGGCGCCTTGATCATGAACGACGAGAAGCTGTACAAAGACCTGTTTTTTATCTATAATGCAACCGGCGCAACACCTGGCCCACAAGATTGCTTTTTGGTGCTTCGCGGAATCAAAACCCTGCATTTACGCATGCGCGCACATTGCGACAACACACGCACCGTTGCAGCTTATTTGATGTACCATCCCAAAATCGAAAAACTTTACTGGCCTGGCCTTTATGACAACGCAAATTACCTGGTTGCCAAAAAGCAGATGCGCGATTTTGGCGGCATGATTTCTTTTGCCATAAAAGGGGCATCGCTGGAAGAAACGATGCGCGTGGCTTCCGCTTTTAAACTTTTTACTTTGGCCGAATCCCTGGGCGGCGTAGAATCATTGGTCAACCATCCGGTAACGATGACGCACGCTTCCATCCCAAAAGCCGAACGCGACAAAGCCGGCGTAACCGATAACCTACTGCGTTTAAGCGTCGGGATTGAAGATATAGAAGATTTGCTTGCAGATTTGAAACAGGCGTTGGGTTAGGTTTGAGGGAAGAGGTATCAGGTTTTAGGCAAGAAGGTTTGTTTCCTTTCTCGCTGTGGCAACTTAATTTTATTTTAAACAAGCCTTGATACCTGATACCTCAAACCTAATATCCTTATTAAAGGCGCATGCTCAACAACCTCAAGCTTTTCCTCGATGCTAAAGTAAACCAATACAACCGCCCGGAGTTTATCGAGAACGATCCGATTGTGATACCGCATCAATTTATCCGAAAGCAGGACATTGAAATTATTGGGTTTTTTGCCGCCATTTTAGCTTGGGGGCAACGCAAAACGATCATCAACAAATGCCGGGAACTGATCGTTCGGATGGACAACGCGCCTTTTGATTTTATCAAAAACCACCAGGAAACCGATTTAAAAGCCTTGTTGGGTTTTAAGCACCGTACCTTCAACGATACCGACCTGTTGTATTTCGTGTCTTTTTTCCGGCAGCATTATCAGCAATATGAATCTTTGGAAGATGCTTTCCTGCCTTCCGTTACCGTGGCCAGAGAACAGCCTGTTTTTAGGGAAGACTTTATGGACGAAAACACAAATGCTTCTTTTACCTTGCAAAATTCATCCTCCGTTTGTTATGTGCATCATCTGGTTTGGCCTGAGAGCAATATTGAAACAATGCTGAACCATTTCCGTAGCTACTTTTTTTCGCTGCCCGATTTTCCGCACCGCAGCAAAAAGCATGTTTCTTCTCCGCAGCAAAAATCTACCTGCAAACGCTTAAACATGTTTTTGCGCTGGATGGTTCGGAAAGATAATTGCGGTGTTGATTTTGGGATTTGGACAAGGATCAAACCCGCCGATCTGATTTGCCCCTGCGATTTGCATGTGGACCGTGTTGCCCGCAAACTCAAACTTATTGCCCGAAAACAAAACGACTGGCAAACGGCCGTAGAACTGACCGAACGGTTGCGGGAATTTGATCCGCAAGACCCGGTTAAGTATGATTTTGCTTTGTTTGGGTTGGGCATTGAAGAGAAGTTTTGATTTGTAAGTTTTAAACTATCTTTAGCCAACCAATTTTTACCCCATGAAAAAAAGTTTTTTTGTTTCGGCGTTCCTGGTTTTCGCTGCTGTTGCTGCCTTTAAATTTACCGCTGCTGCGCAGGATGTCCCGGTTATCAACCACATTACGGTTTATGTGGTTGATTTAAAAAAGAGCAGCGATTTTTATAAAAACGCGATGCTGTTTAAAGAAATCCCCGAACCTTTTCATGATGGAAGGCATGTTTGGCTGCGGATGGGCCCACATGCACAACTGCATGTTGTGCAAGGCGCAAAAGCGGTAACCGAACACGATATTAATGTCCACATGGCTTTCACCGTTCCTAATTTGCAAAAGTTTACGGCGCATTTAGACCAACTGCACGTAAAATACGGCAACTGGAAAGGCGACAGCAAAGAGCCCCAATTGCGGCCGGACGGTGTTAAACAAATTTACTTTCAAGACCCAGACAATAACTGGATTGAGGTAAACGACGATAAGTTTTAGCAGAAGTCGGGAAAGTCTGGAAGTTGGGAAGACCGAAAGATGAAAAACAGGCGGTAAAAGAAGCATCAAAATCAAACCATGCTTCTTTTACCGGTGTTTTTTAGGTGAACGCTTGCTAGGTAGGCGCTTTGCCGCGTGAGGGATTGCAGCGGAAAGCCCGGAGCGAGGCACGAGCGAGGACTTGGAGCGGAAAGCCCGACCCGTAGGGGCACGCCCAAATTTTTCAGAAGGAGCGGGGACCGGGAAAAAGAGCGAAGAGCAAGTGGCGAAAAATGGGATCGGTGCCGCTCTCTAATCTTCGCTTCCATATCAAATAGCACTAATTTTAGGTTGATAAAAGAAGCATTCACATAAAAACCAGTTAATTTAAAGTGATGGTCGAACTAAACGCAACTTTACAACAGTTTGCAGAAAAAGGCGAAAAAACGGGCTGGACTTACTTAGATATTCCTGCAACAATTGCCCACGAAATCAAACCCAATAACAAATTAAGCTTTCGGGTAAAAGGGTTTTTAGACGGCGCGGCAATCAACGGAATTGCTTTGCTGCCGATGGGCGAAGGCGAATTTATTTTGCCGGTAAAAGCAGCATTGCGCAAAGTTTTAGGCAAACAAAAAGGCGCGATGGTGAAAATGCAATTGGAATTGGACACTGCTTTTAAAATAACAATGCCCGAAGATTTGACCGCCTGTTTTGCCGACGAACCGGAAGCGTTGCAGAATTTTAACCGCTTGCCCAAATCGCACCAGCATTATTATTTTAAGTGGATAAACGAAGCAAAAACAGAAGCCACGCGCGTTAAACGGATTGCAGCAACTTTAAATGCCAGCAGTAAAGGTTTGGGTTATGGGGAAATGATGCGGGAGATGAAGGCTTGGTGGTGAGATTTTCAAAAAATTTAGGTTGTTTTTTGGCTAAAGCCTTTACCTGCGTGCTTGGTTCACGGCCTAAAGGCCGTGGCAATTGAAACAAAAACAGCTTAAATTACAGAAAAAGCAGCAGTAGAATAAAGCAGGTCAATTGCCACGGCCTTTAGGGCGTGGACTTGTAATTTGAGTATTGGCTTTAGCCAAAACCTAAATTTCTTCACTTCAATTTCCGCACAAACCGCATCCCGCAAACCAAATTGCGCATACTGTTTTTACCGGTATAAAATTGGTGTTTACAGTTACGTTTGCTTCCGTTTTGTAATCTTAGCTGATTCTAAAATCCTTAAACCAAATCATTTCGCGAAATTTGTAGGAATGATAAACGATTCCATCCCAACACAAAACCAAACAGAAGATACCATTGTAGCTTTGGCTACGGCAAACGGCGTTGGTGCTATTGCCGTCATCCGGCTTTCCGGCCCGCAAGCTATCCAAATTGCAAATGCTGTTTTTAGGGGTAAAAATTTGTTGAAGCAGACTTCGCATACGCTTCATTTTGGTTCAATTGTAGATGGCGATGTGGTTTTGGACGAAGTGGTGGTTTCGCTTTTTATCGCGCCAAAATCGTACACCAAAGAAAACGTGGTCGAAATTTCTTGTCATGGTTCGCCGTACATCATTCAATCCATCATCAAATTGTTGATGGCAAAAGGAGCACGCGCCGCCAAACCCGGCGAATTTACGTTGCGTGCTTTTTTAAACGGACAATTGGATCTTTCTCAGGCAGAAGCAGTGGCCGATCTGATTGCCTCGGATTCTAAAGCTTCGCACCAAATAGCGATGCAGCAACTGCGCGGCGGTTTTAGCAACCAGTTGCAGGTTTTGCGCGATCAGTTGATCCATTTTGCTTCGCTGATAGAACTTGAACTGGATTTTGCCGAAGAAGATGTGGAGTTTGCCAACCGCGATCAGCTTAAGACTTTGATCCTGGAAATCAACAAAGTTATTTTTGAGCTGATCCGTTCTTTTGAGTTGGGAAACGTGATCAAACAAGGCGTAAATACCGTGATTGCCGGAAGGCCAAACGCCGGGAAATCAACTTTATTAAATGCTTTGCTGAACGAAGACCGCGCGATTATCAGCGAAATTCCCGGAACAACGCGCGATACGATTGAAGAAATTTTAAACATCAACGGCGTTAATTTCCGTTTGATTGATACGGCCGGCATCCGCGAAGCAACCGATGCCATTGAAGCGATTGGCGTGCAAAAAACAATGGATAAAATAAGCACTTCGGCTTTGCTGGTTTATGTTTTTGATGTGAACGAATTATCCGAAGCCGAAATTAAAAGCGACATTGAAAGTTTGCA
>NZ_CALMAT010000092.1:0-32199 GCF_937859865.1 uncultured Mucilaginibacter sp. | reverse complement strand
AGGAATTCCAACTTTAGCCATCGCCAATAAAATAGATTTGCCTGCTAAAAAAAGCATCTACTTTGGTTCTTCGGAAACTGTAAAATATTTACAAATCTCAGCTAAAGAAAAGCAGCATATCAACGAACTGAAACAACTGATTTACGAAACCGCCATTCAAAAAAGGCTGACGGGAGAAGAAACGGTCATTACCAATATCCGCCACTTGGAAGCTTTGCAAAAAACGCAGGAATCGTTAGAACGCGTTTTGGATGGCATGGAAAACCCGGTTACTTCTGATTTTTTGGCAATGGACATCAAACAGGCGTTGTATTACTTGGGCGAGATTACCGGCGCCGTTACCACGGATGATTTGCTGGAGAATATTTTTAGCCGGTTTTGTATCGGGAAATAAATCGCACCAATAAACCTGTTTAATGGGTATTTTTTGAGGCTCAGCTTTACTTAAAACCTTTTAAATAGCCTGCTGTTCAAAAAATGTTAACAGAATCTATTTAAAATTTTAAAACATATCAATATGGATACCAACAGATTATCACCAACACTTGCCAAAGCATTAAACGACCAGATGACGGCTGAAGCTCATAACGCACAAATATACCTCGCTTACGGAGCCTGGGCAGACGATCAAGGTTACAGTGGGATTTCCAACCTGCTTTTTCGCCATCAAAATGAGGAACGTACGCACATGATGAAGTTTCTGGAATATATTTTAAAAAGAGGCGCAAAACCCGTAATAACAGAAATTGCCTCACCCGGCGAAGACCCAGTTAACGTGAACGATTGTTTTGAAAAGGTATATACTTATGAAGTAAAAAATACGGAATCCATTTATAACATCGTGAACATGGCACTGGCAGAAAAAGACTGGATTACGTGGAACTTCTTACAATGGTTTATCAAAGAGCAAACGGAGGAAGAAACTTTGGCAATGGACTTATTGTCTAAAGTGAAAATTGCCGGTGGTGCCAATGCCAATGCTGATGCTTTGTACCTTGTAAACCGCGATATGGGCAAAATGCAGGACTCAGCTACTTTAGCACAAGAGGTGAGTGTAGAAAATCCATAAACAGCCTGTTTTTTTAACTGATATTAAAAGCATCCTGCTAAGGGATGCTTTTTTTTGGAAGTTTGTATCGGAAAGTAATACATGCTAAAACAAAGATTTAACAGTTGAGCCAATTAATAAGTATAACCAATTTATGTTGTATGACTGGCAACTTTCTGACTAACCAAATTTTACCTATAGCTTGAAGAAATCCAGCCTTTGGTTATTCTTTTTGCCCATAATAAGCCGTTCCTCCTACCAAAAAAATCTTTTAAAAGCCCATTGTTCATTAAGTTTTTTAAGAGTTCCAGTGTTGGTCCGCTAACTGTTTCTTTTCATAGCATTTCATAGAGGCTAATGGAATATCAAACTGGTGGCTAACAAAATTCAGGTCTTTGTTGTTCAAATAAGCAATTTTTTTAATGGCTTATTTTACACCGTCAATTCCATAACAGTTCAATAAAATTGAAATGAACCGGTAATTTGGGCCGATTTAAAAATCTATTCAATTACTTTCGATGCTTCTTTTATCGGCATAAATTTAATTACCCGTATTCGGCAGTACACCAAATTTTAGGTGGTAAAAGAAGTATTGCATTTTAAAGAAATGAAACCGTTGCAATTTGTAACGTTTTGAAAATATAAACTCGAATTGTAAAATACGTTTATTAACCTGTTTACTGTACGAAAAACCGTACAGTTGAAAATGCAATTCGCCGGGCTTTTGTCCCAGCCCTCATTTTGGATACAACAACCCGAGATTAGGAAACTTTATTGCTGTTTTTAACGCCCAAATTTGTGGTGTTAAATTTTCACACACCTTAAAAATTATTTGTGATGAGCAGTATCGAAAAAACAAAATTAGGCAGCCAGGGATTGGAAGTTCCGATCATTGGACTGGGTTGTATGGGCATGACGAAAATTGCCCACATGGATATTTATGGCGAGGCAAATGAAGCAGAAGCCATCGCCACCATCCACCGTTCTTTGGAATTGGGCGGCAATTTTTTAGACACGGCTGATCTGTACGGTCCGCTGGAAAACGAACGGCTGGTTGCCAAAGCCATTAAAGGGAACCGCGATAAATATATCGTCGCCACAAAATTTGGTTACGAAATTGACGACAACGGGGCTTTGACCTGGCAGATGAACGGCAAAAAAGACTATGTAAAAAAAGCATTGGAGCGATCGCTCAAAAATCTCGGTACGGATTATATTGATTTGTATTATTTGCACCGCCTCGACCCAAACACACCAATCGAAGAAACCGTGGAAGCGATGGGCGAACTGGTAAAAGAAGGAAAAGTGGGCTACATCGGCCTTTCTGAACTTTCGTCGGCAACGATCAAAAAAGCGCATCAAATCCATCCTTTAACTGCTGTACAAACCGAGTATTCGTTGTTTGAAAGAGGCGTGGAAGAAACCGGAATTTTGGCCACCTTGCAAGAACTTGGGATTGGTTTTGTTGCTTACTCGCCGTTGGGCAGGGGTTTTATCTCCGGGGAAATAAAAAGTCCGGACGATTTTCCGGAGAATGATTTCCGCCGTTCGATCCCGCGTTTTCAAGGCGAACAGTTCTACAAAAACCTGGACTTGCTAAACGAAATTCAAAAAATAGCCGATAAAAAGAGCATCACGGCATCGCAGTTGGCCATTGCCTGGATTATTGCAAAAGGTATTGTCCCAATTCCCGGAACCAAGCGTATAAAATATGTAGAGCAAAACATTGCGGCGGCCAGCATCACCTTAACCGAAGAAGAATTGAACCATTTGGAAGCAATTGTTCCGTTGGGGCTGGATACCGGAGACCGTTACGATGCAGCTACTATGGCTACTTTAGACCGGTAAATAAAAGGAGATAAGGAAGGCTTTTTTTGCCAGAAAGTTTTCCTTATCTTAATATTCTCAATTCAACTGTTTTTGCCCGATGAAAAAACAAGCTTTGCAGCCTTACGCCATTAATTCCGTTTCCGAACTGCACCGCATTTTGGCTTTGCCAAAACCGGAACATCCTTTGGTAAGTGTGATCAATTTGGATGAAATACAATGCTTTGCCGATGAAAGTTTGAAAAGTGTGGTTTTCAATTTTTATTCCGTTTGCATCAAAAAAGATTTTAAAGGCAAGTTGAAATACGGGCAAAACTATTACGATTTTGATGAGGGCGTGCTGACTTTTTTTTCGCCGGGGCAGGTAATTTCTACCGAACTGACGGACGATTTAAAGCTTTCCGGCTTTTGGCTTATCATCCATCCGGATTTCATTCAAAATTATCCTTTGGCAAAAACCATTAAAAACTACGGCTACTTTTCTTATGCGGTAAACGAAGCATTGTTCCTTTCAGAAAAAGAAGAAACGATGATTGCTTCGATCATGAAAAACATCGAGCAGGAATATTATGCTAATATTGATTATTACAGCCAGGATGTAATGGTTTCGCACATCGAATTGTTGCTGAATTATGCCAACCGGTTTTACAACCGCCAGTTCATCACCCGCAAAAATGCAAGCAATGATTTGCTGGTGAAATTGGAAAACCTGTTGTCGGACTATTTTGCCAACGGAAAAGTGCGCGAACTGGGTTTGCCAACTGTGCATTTTGTTTCCGAAAGTTTAAACGTTTCGCCCAATTATTTAAGTGATCTATTGCGTATGCTGACCGGCCAAAGCACGCAGCAGCACATCCATAATAAAGTGATCGAAAAAGCCAAAGAAGTTTTGACTACCACTTCATTGTCTGTCAGTGAAATTGCTTATCAATTGGGGTTTGAACGGCCGCAATCTTTCAACAAATTATTTAAAAGTAAAGTCAATGTTTCGCCTTTAGCGTTTAAGCATTCGTTTAATTGAACTTCAATTTAAACCGCAATTTATAATTTGCAGCCTGTTTAAATTTTGTTAAAGCTATTTTCGATGCTTCTTTTACCACATAAAAACCATTGTCTTTTTGTACCGATGAAATATCCGGGCACACCAAATTTATAGGCATAAAAGAAGCATTATAAATTTTATGTCTATAAATCTAAAAAAGCCCTTATTGCCCAATTATTTTTGTTGATAAATAAAAGTTGGCTGTTTTTTGCCTGGTAAAAGAAGCATCGGCAAAACGGTTTACCAAAATGGCAGCCTGACCTGTTGCGGCAATTTTTATAAGCTGATAAATAAAACACAAAAACCAAAGCTTCTTCTTTTTGTTATAAAAGAGAAAAACTAAAGTTTAAATTAAAATTTATGAAAAAATCAATTGCGATACTGCTGTTATCGGCAGGTTTATTTACTGCAAAAGTTTCGATGGCACAAACTACCAGTACCTCGGCTTCTACCTCGTCAAGCTCAAGCACAGGTTCTGTGGCCAATGATACTGCCGCTGTTAATTTTACAACCCAAGCTGCTTTGAGCGACATGCAGGAAATTGCAGCAGCAAAGCTGGCGCTTAAAAGCGCTAAAAAAGCCAGTGTAAAAATGTATGCCGCCCAAATGATTAAGGACCATACAAAATCTTCGGCTGAGATGAAAAAAATCCTGGCTTCAAAACAGTTTACGCCGCCGATGCCTTCGCCTGCTGCTGTGGCACCAGATGCTATGCTGACTGGCGTTAAAGGCGCACAATTTGATACCGCTTACATGACCATGATGTTGCAAGACCATGTAAAAGCCGTACAGCTTTTTCAAAATGCGGCAGCCAATGTGCAAGACCCGGATTTAAAAGCTTTTGCAGTAAAAACGTTGCCAGTTTTGCAGCAACACTTAACTATGGCCAAATCAATAGCTTCCGAATTAAATATCAAAACAACTGCAATGGGCAAATAATTCCCGGCTGCAAAAGCATTAATTTAAAACCATAAAAAAACCACGGTCATTGTTTAAGCTACCGTGGTTTTTTTTGTTAAAGTATTTTATGCAGATGCTGTTTTTACAGGTGTTTTTTCAGGCTTGTGTTTCTTCCGGTTCAATGGCTATGTTTTCTGGCAGGTCTTCGTCTGCCACAACGCCCATTGCGCAAAATTTGGCAATCCGTTCGTTCACTAACTCGTCTGCAGGTTTTGCTTTTAACATGTCCAAATCGTTCAGCAAAACTTGTTTTAAAGTATTGATCATGGCTTCCGGGTCCTGATGTGCGCCGCCTAACGGTTCTTTGATAATGCCGTCAATTAGTTTGTTTTTATACATTTCTGTTGAAGTCAGTTTCAACACTTCGGCCGCTTTTTCTTTGTTGTCCCAATTCCGCCACAAAATAGACGAGCAGGATTCGGGCGAAATCACTGAATACCAGGTATGTTCCAGCATATAAACACGGTCGCCGATGCCAATGCCCAAAGCACCGCCCGAAGCGCCTTCGCCAATAATTACACAAATAACCGGCACTTTCAAAACCGACATTTCCATTAAATTACGGGCAATTGCTTCGCCCTGCCCGCGTTCTTCGGCTTCCAAACCGGGGTAAGCGCCGGGCGTATCAATAAAAGTAATGATTGGTTTGTTAAATTTTTCGGCCATTTTCATCAGCCTCAAAGCTTTGCGGTAACCTTCCGGGTTGGCCATGCCAAAGTTGCGGTATTGGCGCATTTTGGTGTTGATGCCTTTTTGGTGGCCGATGAACATCACCGTTTGCCCGTTCATTGAGCCAAAACCACCAACAATTGCTTTATCGTCTCCCATGTTCCGGTCGCCATGCAGCTCAATAAAATCAGTGCTCATAGATTCGATGTATTGCAAGGTATAAGGGCGTTCGGGGTGGCGCGAAAGCTGTACGTTTTGCCAGCCGTTTAAATTACCAAAAATCTCTTCTTTTTTTGCTTGAAGGTTTTCGCGCAGTTCGGTCAGCGTGGGCAACATATCCACCTTTGTTTTTTCCTCTACCTGCTGCACTTTTTCGATCTGCTGTTGCAGCTCTCCAATCGGCTTCTCAAAATCGAATGTAATTTTCATACGTAATTAATGGGCTGCAAAGGTATCGAATCAAATTTGTAATTGCAGGTACTAATCCTGCAACAGCGAACCATATTTTTTTAGTTGTGTGGCCGTAAGTTGCGTTTCTGTTTTTAAACAAGCTTGCAGTATGGCGTTCCTGAGTTCGCCCTGGTACAAACCGTAGCGGTTGGTGTAATAGATCAACAAACCATTGTTCACTTTTTTATAGTTAAAAAGGCTGTCCAGCATTTTTTCATTGGTGATCAAAAAGCCGTTCATTTCTTTCACTTTTCTTTGTAAAGCCGTGTTAATTTGGGTGATGGCTGCTTTTTGCCGGTCGTTTAACTGAAGCTGTTTTTGCCAGCCTAAAACTTTTTCGGGCAAAGGATAGTGGTGATGGTCGGCCACATCGGCCAACCCACTGATGTTCCGGCTGGTTTTAAAAGCTTCAAACTGGTTTAAAAACGAATCTTTATTAACGTTGGTTTTTAAATGGCTGCTATCAGCCTGTGCTTTAACCATAGGGGCAGCCAACAAAAAGGACAAGCAAAGCGGGCATAAAAGCCTAAAAAAACGGGAACTCAATTTTAGGTGCATAAAAGAAGCATGTGGATTAAAACAGGGTTTGTGCTAATTGAACGATAGATTGTTGCCATAGTTAGGAGACAAACAAAACAAAGCGGGCCAGGTTTTGCAGCAATTTTATCCGGTAAAAAAATATAATTTATTTTTTCGGATTTTGTATTTTACTGCTATCTTCGCCTTCCCAAAATCAAAGGTAATTGGCCCGTTCGTCTAGGGGTTAGGACGTTAGATTTTCATTCTAGAAACAGGGGTTCGATTCCCCTACGGGCTACCACATTGGGCAAATCAATTTTAGCAGTTGATTTGCCCTTATTTTTTGCATTAAAAACTGATTCTACGCTACATTTACCAAATCTCAAATGTTTTAGGGTTAAAAAAAGAAGGGACAAGCGTAATTGCGCTTGTCCCAGTTTGGTAGCGGGGAGCAGGATCGAACTGCCGACCTTAGGGTTATGAATCCTACGCTCTAACCATCTGAGCTACCCCGCCTCGTTCAAAGAGGATGCAAATATATCAGAAATTAGTTTTAGTAAGAAAAATTGTTAAAATTTACATTTTCTACCTAAAACCTCCGTATAACCTAACATGAGCGATAAGAAAAAATTTAAGATAGAGTACGAAGTAAAGTCTTCGCCCCGGATATTATACAGTTTTATAAGCGAGCCAAATGGGCTGGCACAATGGTTTGCAGATGATGTAACGATCAAAGATCAGGTTTACACATTTTCTTGGGACGGCGAACAGCAAGACGCCAAGTTACTGGGTGTGAAGGAGAACAAGTTTGTGCGGTTTAGGTGGACGGACGATGACCCGCAAAGCTATTTTGAAATGGAAATTATCCAGGACGAACTGACCAATGATGTGGCTTTAGGCATAACCGATTTTGCAACGGAAGACAACATAACCGAAAAAACTTTAATTTGGGATAATCAGATTGCTTACTTAATCAGCGTTTTAGGTGCGTAATTATAAAATTTACAAGGGGGACTGATTAGTGAAAAAGATACACCTGCTTATTTTAAAAGCGTTTATCCAGCCATTCTTCGTTACATTTTTTATTGTAATGTTTGTGTTGTTGATGCTTTTTTTGTTCAAATACATTGATGATTTGATCGGAAAAGGTTTCGAGTGGTACGTCATTTTAGAATTGATGATGTACGCTTCGGCAACCAATGTGGCCATGGCACTGCCGCTTTCCATTTTGCTTTCATCCATCATGACTTTTGGCAGCCTGGGCGAGAACTATGAACTGGTGGCCATTAAATCTGCCGGTGTTTCGTTAAGCCGCGCCATGTACCCGATGATTATCGTAGTTACTTTATTGAGCATCAGTGCTTTTATATTTTCGGATTATATGCTGCCGGTGGCCAACCTCAAGTATTATTCTTTGTTGTACGATGCCCGCCAACAAAAATCAACCAACTTATTGCCCGAAAATATTTTCAGCAGTAATTTTCCGGGCTATACTATCCGTGTCAGAAAAAAGGACCCGGACGGCCAGCGGCTTTACGGAATCATCATCTATGAAAAAAACCCTTCCAGCGGCAACAACTCCGTTATTTTTGCCAAAGAGGGAAGCATGTACCGCACGCCCGACGATTCTTATCTGGTTTTAAAACTTAAAAACGGCATCCGTTATGAGGAAACGAACGGTGATAAAGGCTACAACCCGCGCCAGCGTTTAACCCGGATGCGTTTTAATGAAACCGAGCAAAAGTTTGACTTATCAAATTTAAAGTTTAAAAGGACATCAGAAGCAGAGTTTAAAAGTGCTTACCAAATGATGAATTTAAAGCAGCTTAAACACGAACGCCAGGTGATGGAATTTAGACTGGACAGCGGTTTGGCCACAGAATTTAGGACACTAAGTCCGTATGTTAAGTATTTTTCTGTTCCGCATCAAACCAAAGCTGAGCCAAAAACCTATAAACTGGCCAGCAGTTTGTTGAACACTTTTAAACCTCACGAGCGTTTAAGTGCCCTTAGTGCTGCTTTGGGTGAAGCCCGGTCTTTGCAGGAAACTGTCTCTTCAAAAATTGACTTGCGAAAAGGCGCTTCAAATAATATCCGCAGAACAATGGTTGAATACCAGCGAAAATTTACCTTATCTGCCGCTTGTTTGGTGCTGTTTTTAATTGGTGCACCTTTGGGTGCTATTATCCGCAAAGGTGGTTTGGGCTTGCCGGTTGTGGTTTCGGTGGCGTTTTTCCTGATCTACCATATCATTTCAACCATTGGGGAAAAATCGGCAAAAGACGGCCACGTTTCTCCAGTGATTGGCATGTGGGTGGCCATTGTGGTGTTAACGCCGCTGGGTTTGTTTTTAACGTACAAAGCTGCAACCGATTCGGCTATTTTTGATGTGGATGTTTACAAAAAATTCTTCTTGCGCCTTGTTCAAAAAAAACCGAAAGAGAATGAACAAACTGCTTTGGCAAACTGATGCTTCTTTTACCGCCTAAAATTTGGTTCCAAAAAACTTTGTGCCGATACTTCTTTTATCGGCATAAAAACAGTATGGTTAAACTGATACTTCTTTTATCGCCTAAAATTTGGTGTTGAAAAACTTTGTGCCGATGCTTCTTTTATCGGCATAAAAACTTACAACAAAAAAACACTGGGCCAAATAATGGCAATTTGTTTTACAGTATGCCGACTGCCCACATTGTATTAATACTTAGTTTTGTGCTGTTGTGCCAATCAAAAACAATTTTTTAACAGGTTTAAGTTCATCTGGTACATAATAATTAAATATCATAACGATGTTAAGCAGTATAGAAGAAGCTATTGAAGATATAAAAGCCGGAAAAATGATCATCATTGTGGATGATGAAGACCGCGAAAACGAAGGTGATTTTTATATTCCTGCCCGAAATGCCACCCCGGAAATGATTAATTTTATGGCGCGTTATGGCCGGGGTTTAATTTGCGTTCCCGTTGTGCGTTCTGTTGCGCAGCGTTTGGATTTGGATTTGATGGTGGGCAACAATACAGCTTCCCACGAAACCAATTTTACCGTTTCTGTTGATTTGGTTGGTCACGGCTGCACAACCGGGATTTCTGCCAGCGACCGTTCTAAAACAATTTTGGCCATGATTGATCCGGCAACGCAACCTGCCGATTTAGGCCGGCCCGGACATATTTTCCCTTTAATTTCTAAAGAAGGCGGTGTGCTTCGGCGTGCCGGGCATACCGAAGCGGCAACTGATTTATCGGTTTTGGCAGGCTTTGAACCAGCAGGCGTAATCTGCGAGATTTTAAAAGAGAACGGCGATATGGCCCGTTTGCCGGATCTGGAACTGATGGCAAAAGAGTTTGGGCTGAAAATAATTTCTATCGAAAACCTGATTAAACACCGGATGAATTCGGTGAGCCTGATCGAAAGGGAAATTTCAGTAAAAATGCCTACTCAATGGGGCGATTTTGATATGGTTGCCTATACCCAAAAAAATACCGGCGAACACCATATTGCTTTGGTAAAAGGCGAATGGGCGGCAGATGAGCCTGTTCTGGTTCGCGTCCATAGTTCCTGCATTACCGGTGATATTTTTGGTTCCAACCGTTGCGATTGCGGCCCGCAGTTGCACAAAGCGATGGAAATTATCCAAAAAGAAGGCAAAGGCGTGATTGTTTACATGAACCAGGAAGGCCGCGGCATCGGTTTGATCAACAAATTAAAGGCTTACCATTTGCAAGAAAATGGTTTTGATACGGTTGATGCAAACCTGCACTTGGGCTTTAAAATGGACCAGCGCGATTATGGCGTTGGCGCACAGATTTTATGCGATTTAAACATCAGCAAAATGAGGCTGCTAACCAACAACCCTACAAAACGCACCGGTTTATCAGGTTACGGATTGGAAATTACAGAAACTTTACCGATTGAAGTTTCTTCCAACCCGCACAACGAATCTTATTTAAAAACGAAGCGCGATAGAATGGGCCATTCCATTTTAAAGGATTTGATTTAAAGCCAGGTTAAAATTTACAAAACCAGTCTTAATGCTTCTTTTATCACTTAAAAAATGGTGAAAATTTTGTTTTTATTTAGATTGATGCAGGCAACAATTTTTATAGGGTAAAAGAAGCATTGTTGTTTTTCCTTGAATCAGTTCAAACAAACTTTTAAGTTTTCAAATGCTAATTATCTAAATCAGAAGTTGTTTTTGCCGTTGTTGAAATTGTAGAGTTGTTGTTTCTTCTGATGCTTCTTTTACGGGTAAAAATATTGCGTAAAAACTCGGAGAAAGAATCAAAGTCTTGCTGGTAAACCAAACCCAAACCGTTTACATATTGCAATCCCAATTGGTCGTTCAACGTATTTAAAGTGGTACTGTTCAAAGCCCGGTAAGAATATTTGGCTGTAAGTTTTCCGTCTTTGGAAATCAAATATTGGGCTTCAAAATCTTTGGTGTAATTGCTAAAGTTGGAACTAAACAACGTTGAATTTTGATTGAACAAATCGTTCCCAACCTGATTGTTGTACAAACTTCCGTTCAATACCAAACGGTTTTTAAACAACCTTAATGATGCACTTGCATCGTTAAAAGAACGGATGTTTAAGTCTAAGTTTTTGATGTTGGATTGCGAAATAAAATTGTTCAACTTGTTAAAAGCAAATTCGCTGATGGCATCTTGCGCCGTGCTGCCTACTTCTTTCGTCAGGTTTTCCCCGCCAGTTCCGCTTGCAAACTTCCGCCTCACAATTAAACTTAAAGCCTGCTGGTTTCTGTTGGTTATATCGTTTAAATAAGCAGCCAATTCATCTTTCACCGATGGGTCATTCGGGAAATTAAAGTTGAAATCAATATCTGGCTGCGTTAATGATTTGGTCAAAATCAGTTCGGCCTGAACCAATTTTTGCTGGCTTGCCGATGCGTTTGCTAAACCGGCGGCTCTATACAAGTCGTTAATATCAGCCCGAACTTCGTAGATCGCTTTTAAATTTATTTCGGCGTTTGACGGGTCGCCAGTCCAGCGTATCGTTCCGCCCTGGTTTACCTGGAAAACTTTGCTGATAAAGTTTTGCGCTGTAAATTCAAACTTTCCGTTGGAAATCAAATAATCGCCGCGCATTTCAAAATCGCCCGAACTATTGATGTTCAATTGCAGGTTGCTGGCCGTTCCGCTTCCTTCCAATTGTCCGTAATCCGTTGTGATTTTTACCAGTGTTTTTTCATCAATTGTTAAATCAAAATTAAGCGTGATGCCATTAAAAGATTGTTCTTTTTTTACAATTTTAGAAGTGTCGCGGTTTACATAAGTGATGAAATCATAATTGCTGGCCGTGCTGGAAGAGTTAAGCGGAATATTAAAAATGGTGCCATCTTCAGTCCTTGCTTTGATGTCAATTTTCATATTGTCCGTTGGCCCGTTAAAACTAAATTTTCCAGTGGCAAAAGCAGTACCATAATACAAACGGTTGTCTTTAAAAGTGGTGTTTAAGGCCATCAGGTTGCGCGCAACGATGTTTGCTTCAATATCCGGGGATGAAAGATTATTCAAATCTACCGTACCATTTACCACACCAACACCGTTTTTGGTGTCCTTCAACTGTAAATCGTTGATTTGGATAATACTGTTTTTAACGGCAACTTTATCATTAATCAAATAAGGCGTTTTCAAATAGTTGATGGTTAAACCCGTGTTGATCAAATTTAAACTTCCGTTGATTTGTGGTTTTGAAGGCATGCCCGTAACATCCAAGTCGGCAGAAATCTGGCCTTTTAACTTAGAAACCAAATCGTTCACTAAAGGGTCAAGGATAGCAGCTTCGGTTTGGTCCATCTTTAAATGAAAGTCCAGTTTGTTATCTTCACTTGCAAGATAATATTTACCGTTCAGGTTCAAAGTTTCCAGCCCTTTGTTCAGCAAACTCATATTTACCAACGCAATTTTTTGCTCGTTATCCAATTGTGCAGCAAGTTTAAGGTTGCCAATTAAGGTTTTGTTGATGGTGATCGAATCGGCACGCAAATCAGATTCTACGCCTGGCTGGCCGGTGATTGAATTGATCACGGCATTGCCGTTTAAAGTTCCGGTAAGTTTTACACCGACAGATTTGGTAAGCTGGTCCAAGGAAGCCAGGCTGAATTTATCAAAAGCAACTTTCAATTTGTCTTCTGGTTTTGAAGAAATAAAGCCGTCAATCCCAATTTTTTGTACGCCATTGGACAACACAAAACCTGCAATTTGCGTCCGTCCGTTTTCTAACAACCTGATCCGCACTTGTTCTGCAATCCGCCAATTTTGTTGTTCGATAATCACATCCGAAGGCAAGATTTTTAACTTGGCTGTTGTATCCCGTCCAAACTCCACCAAACCATATAAATCCAATTGGTTGGTTGCATTTTTGTCCGAAAGTTTAATGTTGAAATTTAAACTATCACGTTTTAAAAAGTTGGTAATGTTGATGTTTTTGATGAACAAACTATCCGTAATATTCACCTTGCTCAAAGAAATGTTTACGCCAATGTAATCGTCATTTGTGCTTTCATCAATCAGCAAATCGTGGAAAACCATTTTATCATATTGAATCGTTTTGATCAACCCATTTAAAGTTGCAGTTTTTGTGTAGGAGTTAAAATTGCCAACAAAAGTTCCCTGCTCCGGAATCTTTAACTTGGGCAAAAACAAAGTTGTAACCGGGTCTAAGTTTTTAAGGTTAAGCCGGAAAGCAAAGTTTTGAGGTTTTGGCGAAACAAATTTTGCCTGAAGCGAAGGGACGTATTTTTTGACTAATGTTTTAAAGTACGAAGGCAAAGTTTTCAAATCATAATCGCCTTTTAAACTGCCATCGGCAAGCGTAGATTTTAAGGTTAGTTCGCGTTCCCTGCCTTTTCCTTCGGCAGCAAAATACAAAGAATCAACCGAATAATTATTCCTTGGGTTAACCAGCTTAATGTTCCTTAATAAAACATTGCCGTTAATGTTGTCAATGTTGTTTCCGGAAAAATTAGAACTCAGTTGTACATCAACCGCAATCGTATCTTTTAAAAAATGCAGCTTGTTTAATTTGGCACCTTTAATGTCTGATTTAAAATTAAACACTGGCAATGCAGCATTTAAATTTACATTTCCTTTAAAATTTAGTTTCAAATTTGGATCGTTTACCAGAACTGAACCGTCAAAGAATTTTTTATTGAAAGTGCCTTTTAAATTTACATTGCTGTAACGGTAGCGGTTAAAATCCAAGTAGTTGACTTTTGCATCCAACTTGCCTTTTAACGTTTTTAAATCAAAACCGGCACCATCAATATTGGCTGAAATTGTGGCCCGGTTTAAAGAAGGCTCGTTTAATAAATTGCCAAAATTGAAATCATAAGTTTTAATGTTCCCGGTATATTTGGGCACGTTGCCTTTGGTTTTCATGTTCACATCCGAACTGAAACGACCCAACTTGGTTTTAAAATCACCATAAGCCACAAAGTCGTTTTGAAAACCGGTAAACTGTCCGCTAAAACTAATATTGCCAAACTTCTCTACAATACTTGGAATCTCCGTGCTTCTTTTACCAGTAAAATTTTTGTAGAGCAAATCCAAATCTTTTTTATTGGTTGCAACTTGTTCGATGTTTAGCTCCATCAAAGTTTGGTCCCAATCGGGCAAACCTTTCATGCTAAAGTTGCCTTTGATGTAGGTTGCCTGTCCGGTTTGTATGGCTAAATTTTTAGCTTTTAAATTGTCAACTTTTCCTTTTACAGTGCCGTTAATTCCAAGTTCAAATTGAATTCGGTGCAAGTCATCAGCAAAAAAAGCGATATCTTTTGACGATAAGTGCGCATCTTTAAAATTGGCGCTCATCATTACTTTATGTTCAAAGTCGTCAAAATCATCAAAACTTTTAAACCCAAGCCTAAAATAATCGTGAAGTTTAGAGTTTGGCGTGTTCAGGTTTAGGTTTTGCAATTCAATCTGGTTGGTATCAACCGTTACAGCAGAAGCTAATTGTTGTACAATAAAACCGCTTTTTTCTTTAAAAGATAAATTGTGGATTGCTGCTTTAAATAAATGGTTTTTTAAATCGAGATTGGTAGCATCAATATTCAATTTTGTTAAATTAACATCATCAAAATTAACACCATTAATGTTGGTATCAATCAATTGGTTTTTGTACCGAAAGTGAAAGTTGTTGAGCACAACCCTTTCGAAATTAATTGTCCAGGGTTTGGTTTTAGTTTTTTTAGTTGTGGTATCCGAATTAAAATAATCCAGGATAAATTTTAAGTTGGTGTTTTTGTTCTTTAATTTTTTAAGATAGAAAGACCCGTTATCCAACGTAATATCTTTAAAATCAATTTTTCGGGCTTTGATGCTGTTAAAAATAGAAAAACCGCTTAATTTAACGGTGAGCAAAGGTGTTCTCAACAGCGTGTCTTTTTGCTTGTCCAGCACATACAAATCCTCCAGCACTACCGAAGAAAAAGGTTTAATGTACAAGCTTTTGATGTCAACTTTAGTATCTAATTCTTTGGATAAATAGCGCGTTGCTTTTTTGGCCGCCCAGGTTTGTACCGTTTTAAATTGAAAAGAAAATACAAGCAGCCCCAGCATCAGGATGATGAGAAGGACAACCATTAACGTTATTTTGAGCGCTTTTTTAATAACTTTGCTACTTAATATATTTTAAACAATGGCTGTAATTTTAGGGATAGAATCGTCTTGTGATGAAACTTCTGCCGCAATTTGCATTGATGGAACTGTGGTTAGTAACATCATTGCCAGCCAAAGTATCCACGCTGCGTATGGCGGTGTTGTACCCGAGTTAGCTTCGCGTGTTCATCAACAAAATATTATCCCTACCGTTCAGCAGGCTATATTAACGGCTAAAGTTACAAAAAATGATATTGATGCCGTTAGTTTTACGCGCGGTCCGGGGCTTTTAGGTGCATTATTAGTAGGTGTTTCTTTTGCCAAAGCTTTTGCCCTGGCCCGAAACCTGCCTTTGATAGAAGTAAACCACATGCAGGCGCACATTATGGCTAACTTTATTGATGAGCCAAAGCCTAAATTTCCGTTTTTATGCCTCACTGTTTCCGGTGGGCATACGCAAATTGTGCTGGTGAAAGATTATTTTAATTTTGAAATTATCGGACAAACATTAGATGATGCAGCCGGAGAAGCGATGGATAAAACTAGCCGGATTTTGGGTTTGCCTTATCCCGGCGGCCCTTTGATTGATCAATACGCGCGTTTGGGGAACCCGGATGCTTATCATTTCCCTGAACCGCAAATCCCTGGTTTTGATTTCAGTTTTAGTGGGCTAAAAACAGCATTCCTGTATTTTGTGCGTGATAAAACGGCTGCCGATCCGGATTTTCTGAAAAATAATTTACCGGATATTTGTGCTTCTATTGAAAAAAGAATTGCCACAATTTTGATGAACAAACTAAAAAAAGCAGCGCAACAATATCAAATTAAAGAAATTGCTTTGGCCGGAGGCGTTTCGGCAAATACCGGATTACGAAATTTATTACAGCAAACAACAAATGAAAACGGCTGGAAAGCTTACATCCCGGCGTTTCAATATTGTACCGACAATGCCGCCATGATTGCCGCAACCGGCTATTATAAATTTTTAAAACAAGATTTTGTTGGCCAACAAACCGCACCTTTGGCCCGGATGCAATTTTAACTGATTAGATAAATGAATTTAGCTTCTTTAATATTCTGGGCGATTTTTGTGCTGCCTTTGGTTGGGTTTTTAATTTGGGTGATGCGGCAAGACAAGAAAAAAGGTTCTATCGGGTTGATCGTTTTGGTTTTGGTGGTGGTGCTTGGGATAGTTTACATGTATGCCCGGAGTCCGGACTTATGAAAAATAGAAAAGCAGTTGATTAATTAAACCAACTGCTTCTTTTATCGGGTAATTTTTGGTGAGTGTTACTTTGCTACTTCAGCTACCGCAACCGCTTCTGTTCCGTTAACGGCATCTTTAATTTTTAATTCCAGTTCTTCCATCATTTCCGGGTTATCCAAGATGAGGTTTTTAACCGCATCGCGGCCTTGTCCTAAACGCGTATCGCCATAACTAAACCACGAACCGGATTTTTTGATAATGTTGTATTCAACACCCAAATCAATAATTTCGCCAGCTTTAGAAATCCCTTCGCCAAACATAATATCAAACTCGGCAATACGGAACGGCGGTGCAACCTTGTTCTTCACAATCTTCACTTTTACGCGGTTCCCGGATACTTCATCAGTATCTTTAATTTGCGACATCCGGCGTACATCCAACCTCACCGAAGCATAAAACTTCAAAGCGTTACCACCGGTTGTGGTTTCCGGGTTGCCAAACATAACGCCGATTTTCTCGCGTAATTGGTTAATAAAAATACAGCAACAACCTGTTTTGCTGATCATTCCGGTTAATTTACGTAACGCCTGAGACATCAAGCGCGCTTGCAGTCCCATTTTAGAATCGCCCATTTCGCCTTCAATCTCTGCTTTTGGCACCAATGCCGCAACGGAGTCAATCACGATAATATCAATCGCGCCGGAACGGATCAAATTATCTGCAATCTCCAAAGCCTGCTCACCGTTATCCGGTTGCGAGATCAATAGGTTCTCGATATCAACGCCTAACTTTTGTGCATAAAAACGGTCGAAAGCGTGTTCTGCATCAATAAAAGCTGCGATGCCGCCTTTTTTCTGTGATTCTGCAATGGCATGGATGGCCAAAGTAGTTTTACCTGAAGATTCCGGACCGTAAATTTCAACAACGCGGCCTTTTGGCAAACCGCCAATACCCAAAGCAATATCCAAACCGATGGAACCGGTAGAAATGTATTCGATCGGGTCAATCGCGGTATCGCCCAACTTCATTACCGTCCCTTTGCCGTATGATTTTTCTAATTTATCTAAAGTAAGCTGTAATGCTTTTAATTTATCTGTGCTGCTCATTTTTTTAGTTTTTCGAAGTTCTAAGGTAAGGATAATAATTTAATTATGCTAATATTTTTATCAAAATTAATAAAAAAGATGGCATAAAAGAAGCATTAAATTTTAGGCGTTAATGACGGGTAAACTTAATCAACTCAATCAACAATATCAACTTGTTGCAATCAAGTTATTTTATCAATAATGTTGGAAATTTCTCTCAATTGGTCAAATGCTTCACGGTTTCTAATTTTTGTTGCTTTTAACAGTTCCTTTTTTCTAAGAATTGCTTCTGGGTTTGTTTGCTCAAAATATTTACAGAAGTTGGTAAGCGGACAAATTTCACATTTTGGAGTTCGCGCCACACAAATATACCGGCCATGCAAAATCAGCCAGTGGTGCGCAACGCCCAGCAACTCTTTGGGCAAATACTTCATCAACTGCATTTCTGTTGCCAACGGTGTTTTGGCCTTGTTGGCCAATCCCAAGCGGTTTGAAACCCTAAAAACGTGCGTATCCACTGCAATTGCCGGTTCCTGGTAAACCACCGAAGAAATTACATTGGCTGTTTTGCGACCAACGCCAGGCATCTTCTGCAAATCTTCAATCCCTTGCGGCACCACACTGTTAAATTCGGACACCAAAATTTTGGCCATCCCAACTAAATGTTTGGCTTTATTGTTTGGGTAGCTTACACTTTTAATGTAGTTATAAACTTCTTCCGGTGTTGATGCTGCCAAACTTTCGGGCGTAGGGAAACGCTCAAAAAGGGCAGGCGTAATTTGGTTGATGCGTTTATCAGTGCATTGTGCGGATAGGATTACGGCAACCAGCAATTCAAAAGGCGAATTGTAATGCAGTTCGGTAACCGGATTGGGCTGGTGCGTAGAAAAATAATCTACAAAGGCTTTGTATCTGGCGGTTTTAAGCATGGTGCAAACGTAAATATTTCTTTTTTCGGCGATGCTTCTTTTAGCACATAAAAATTAGTGCGTACAACAAAGCCGGCCTTGTTTTTTTCAAAAAAAGCCGGATCAGTTTAAAGCAGAAAAAGTTTACTTGTAATTTCTGGAGTAATGGATAATCTTGACAACCGTTTCTTCTTTCGGTGCTAATTGCAGCAACGTTAAATTTGGTGAAATAGCTTTGTAGAAACGCTGTTCGCTGTCATCTAAATCTTCCGGAAAATCAACATCTTTTGATGGGTTTTCGTCCTGTTTAACAGTGTTTAAATTGTTTGTAGAGATTTCGGTCATATGCTTGCTTGAGGTTTAAAAAACAGTCAGCAATTGAACGAAAACCATATCAATTTATTATTAAAACCAGGTGAAATTTTTATTTAATTTTTTAACAGCAGTTCCTTGCTCAGCATCATCCTCCGCAGGTTGTTCAGGGCATAACGCATCCGGCCCAATGCAGTGTTGATGCTTACGTCCGTAATGTCGGCAATCTGCTTAAAACTCAAGTCGCCGTAATGGCGCATGATCAAAACTTCTTTTTGTTCCGAAGGCAACAAATGGATCAGTTTTTTCAAATCCGTGTACGTTTGTTCGCGGATCATGCGGTCTTCCGTGCTTTCATCGTAATGGCCCAAAACATCAAAAATGTCAAAATCTTCTCCGTTGCTCACCAGTGGCGTCCGTTTTTCCCGGCGAAAATGGTCAATCACCAAATTGTGTGCGATGCGGGCAACCCAGGGCAAAAACTTTCCTTCTTCGTTGTACTTTCCGGCTTTTAACGTGTTGATTACTTTGATAAACGTATCCTGAAAAATATCCTCGGCCAGGTATTCGTCTTTTACCAATAAATAAATTGATGTATAAATTTTTGACTGGTACCGGCGGATCAATTCTGTTAAACCCGCTTCGTTACCAGATATGTACAAATGGATCAGCTCCTGATCACTCGTCTCTCTAAACTCCATAGACCTGACTACCTTATTTTTTTAAGTTAAAAAATTTGAAAAAGTAGAGTTCTGTCGATAGTTTGCCTGGTTATGGTTTTTGACAATTGTAATATCAAATAAAATAATAATTTTAATAAGAAACAAATATTAAAATAAAAATACACGCGTGTACGCACATAGCGGTATTTTTGTTTTTTAAACGGCATTTTTCCGATGCTTCTTTTACCATAGAAAATTCATTGATGAACATAGAAACAGAAACAGATTCTAAAAAACATATTGTTATAGCCGGTGCAAGGGTGCACAACCTAAAAAACCTGACCGTTGCCATCCCGAAAAATAAATTGGTGGTGGTTACGGGCATGTCGGGTTCCGGCAAATCTTCCCTGGCCTTTGATACGCTTTATGCCGAAGGCCAGCGCCGATACGTTGAAAGCTTGTCATCCTACGCCCGGCAGTTTATGGGCAGGATGAACAAACCCGATGTGGATTACATCCGCGGTATTGCGCCGGCCATTGCCATCGAGCAAAAAGTAATTACTTCCAATCCGCGTTCTACCGTTGGCACTTCTACCGAAATTTACGATTATTTGAAGTTGCTTTTCTCTCGGATCGGAAAAACCATTTCGCCAAAATCCGGGCAAATCGTTAAAAAAGATACCGTAACCGATGTGGTCAATTTTGCGGCCGCGTTGCCAACCGATACTGCCGTTACCGTTTATTGCCCGCTGCACCCGCACAACAACCGGACGCTAAAAGAAGAACTGGCGGTTTTGCTGCAAAAAGGTTTTCAACGGGTTTTGTTTGAAGAGAAGGTTTCGCGCATTGAACAAATTTTGGAAGATACAACGGTAAAAGATGTAGAGCTAAAAAGCGATCATGCTGTTTTTATCGTGGTAGATCGGGTGATCATCAACACCGAAGAAGAAACGTTGAGCCGACTGGCCGATTCGGTACAAACCGCTTTTTTTGAAGGCCGCGGCGATTGTTACCTTCGGTACAAACCAACAGAAGAAGAGCCGGAAAGAGACCAGTTTTTTTGCGACCGTTTTGAACTGGACGGCATCCGTTTTGAAGAACCTTCGCCCAATTTCTTCAGCTTCAACAATCCGTATGGCGCCTGCAAACGCTGCGAAGGTTATGGCAAAACGATTGGCATTGATGAAGATTTGGTAATTCCGGATAAAAGCAAATCCATTTACGATGGTGCAATTGCACCGTGGCGCAGCGAGAAAATGAAGGAATGGAACGATAAATTGGTTAATTCGGCCATCAAATTTGATTTCCCGATCCATCGTTCTTACTCGCAATTAACCCCGAAACAACAAGTTTTGGTTTGGAGCGGCAATAAATATTTCCGCGGATTGGATGCCTATTTTAAAGAGCTGGAAGAACAAACCTACAAAATCCAGTACCGCGTGATGTTGTCGCGCTACCGTGGAAAAACCACCTGTCCGGATTGTAAAGGCAGCCGCTTGCGGCAGGATGCTTCTTTTGTCAAGGTAAATTTAAAGTCCATCACCGATATTGTTTTGATGCCGATGGATGAAGCGCTGGCTTTCTTCCAGAATATAAAACTGGGTGAGCAGGACGAAAAAATTGCCCGCCGTTTACTGCTCGAAATCATCAACCGTTTGCAGTTTTTAAACGACGTTGGCTTGAGTTACCTCACCTTAAACCGTCTGTCGAACACGCTTTCGGGTGGAGAATCACAGCGCATCAACTTGGCCACTTCTTTGGGCAGCAGTTTGGTTGGTTCAGTTTATGTTTTAGACGAGCCAAGTATTGGTTTGCATCCGCGCGAT
This sequence comes from uncultured Mucilaginibacter sp., assembly GCF_937859865.1. Lineage (GTDB taxonomy): Bacteria > Bacteroidota > Bacteroidia > Sphingobacteriales > Sphingobacteriaceae > Mucilaginibacter_A. The sequence continues at coordinate 11,065 of NZ_CALMAT010000092.1, read as the reverse complement.
ACGCAACGTTTAATTACCGTTTTAAAATCGCTGCGTGATGTGGGCAATACGGTTTTGGTGGTAGAGCATGAAGAAGAAATTATGCAGGCTGCTGATCACATCATTGATATTGGGCCGGAAGCCGGAACGCACGGCGGCGAATTGGTTTTTACTGGAACGTATCAGGAGATTTTGACCGACGACCACAGTTTGACCGGCAAATATTTAAGCCATCGCGAAGAAATTCCGGTTCCCACACAACGCCGAACTTGGAACGATTTTATCCTGATAAAAGGAGCACGCGAAAACAACCTCAAAAATATTGATGTAAAATTTCCGCTCGGTGTGTTAACGGTGGTTACCGGCGTTTCCGGTTCGGGCAAAACCAGTTTGGTGAAACGGATTTTGTACCCGGCCTTGCAAAAAAGCCTAGGCAATTATTCGGGCGAAAAAACCGGCGGTTACGATGGGATTGAAGGCGACATCACAAAAATCGAACAGGTGGAAATGGTTGATCAAAACCCAATTGGCCGTTCTTCGCGCTCCAATCCGGTTACTTACATCAAAGCTTGGGACGATATTCGGAACCTTTTTGCTGCACAAGCTTCCGCCAAAGCAGCCGGGTTAAAACCTGCCGCATTTTCTTTTAATGTAGAAGGTGGCCGTTGCGATGTTTGCCAGGGCGAAGGCGAAGTAAAGATCGAGATGCAGTTTATGGCCGATATTTTTCTGCCTTGCGAAGCCTGTAGCGGTAAACGTTTTAAACAACACGTTTTGGATGTTACGTACCAGGATAAAAATGTTGCCGAAATTTTGCAGATGACGATTGACGAGGCGCAGGTTTTCTTCGAAAAAGAAACCAAAATCCTCAACAAAATAAAGCCTTTGGTTGAAGTTGGTTTGGGTTATGTGCAATTGGGGCAATCATCGAACACACTTTCGGGTGGAGAAGCGCAACGCATCAAGCTGGCTTCTTTCCTCATCAAAGGAAATAATGCCAGCAAAACGATGTTTATTTTTGATGAACCAACAACCGGGCTTCATTTTCACGACATTAAAAAACTGCTGAAATCTTTTAATGCTTTGCTGGAACAGGGCAATACAATTGTGGTGATCGAACACAATATGGATGTGATTAAATGTGCCGATTGGGTAATTGATATTGGCCCGGAAGGCGGCGACCGTGGCGGCAACTTGGTTTTTGAAGGCGTGCCGGAAAAATTGCTGAAAGAAAAAAAATCGTACACGGCGCAGTTTTTAAAAGAACGGTTAAAAACAGCAAATGCTTGATCATATGTTTATTAATTTGTTGACCTAAAACAAGGTGTTTAAACAACAATTTTTATTTCCTTTGTATAAACAATTTTTAATCCTTAAAAACAGCATTATGGCAACAGCAACAAAATGGGTCTTAGATCCAATGCACTCTGAAGTTACTTTTAAAATTAAACATTTGGTCATTTCTAATGTAACCGGTTTTTTCAAAAAATTTGAAGGCAGTTGTGAAGCTCCTGATGATAATTTTGAAAATGCAGAAATTGATTTCTCTTTGGGTGTGGAAAGCCTTGATACCAATCAGGAACAACGCGACGTGCATTTAAAATCACCTGAGTTTTTTAATGCAGAACAATATCCCAAAATCACTTTCAAGTCAACTTCTTTTATTAAAACAGGCGAAGAGGAGTTTGCCTTAAACGGAAATTTAACCATAAAAGATGTAACCAAACCGGTAACGTTAAAGGTTGAATTTGGCGGTTCTGCAACTGATTTTTACGGAAACCTAAAAGCTGGTTTTGAAGTAACCGGAAAAATCAACCGTAAAGAGTTTGGTTTAACTTGGGATGGTATTACCGAAGCTGGCTCAATTGTGCTTGGAGAAGATGTTAAGCTAATGATCAATGCGCAGTTTGCCAAGCAAGCATAAAAACATTTGTAAAATATAAAATAAAACCGCCTGATTTGGGCGGTTTTTTTATTTTACGGATGCTTCTTTTATCCCCTAAAAATTTATGTTTGTGCTTCCGCTCCCGAATAAACTTTCTGTTTCTTAAAAAAACCTGATTAATTTGCAACATGATTTTTCTGACATTTTTTTTGGGCATCGTCTGCAATTTTATCGGATACATTCCGCCCGGAAACATTAACCTCACACTCGTACAAATCACGATAAACCGTGGTTTAAGGCAGGCGTTGTACTTTATTTCAGCGTTTTCGGTGGTCGAGTTTTTTTTCACGCTGCTGATTATGCATGGCGCAAGTTGGCTCTCGCAACAAATGAAACTAGCCACCATTATTGATTGGGTGATGGTGGTTTTATTCACTGTTCTGGGTTTTGTAACCTGGCATAACCGCAACGAAAAGCCAAGCGAAAAATATTCGAGCAACGACAGTATCCGTTACGGCATTATCCTCGGCATTGTTAACCCGATGCAAATCCCGTTCTGGCTCATCACCGGCACGTATTTAATTACGCATGAGTGGATCGAAGCTTCTGGTTTCGAGCTGGTTATTTTTAGCCTCGGTTCTGCTTTGGGTGCTTTTTCGTGTTTGTACATTTATGCCAGGTCAGCCAATTATATCAAAAGTAAATTTGCCCTCAGCAGTAAAATCATCAATAAAAGTATTGCTATTTTATTTTGGAGTTTTGCCGCTTATCATGTCATCAAACAAATTTACCTGATGTTTTTTAAGCACCATTAAATTAAAAGTTTCGGCATGATGCTTCTTTTACCGGTGTTTTTTTAGTATAAAACTTATTTCAGCATAAGAAATTTCTAAACCTTTTTAATACAAATTGGGTTTAGTTAGCATGAAAAAATTATTAAGCTATTCCTTGATTGTTTTGGCTGCAAGTTTAGCTTCCTGCAGCAATAATAAATCCGGCAGCCAACCGTCAGAAAGTGATGCCAACAAAAACCCGGGCGCCACAACCGGCAACAATGCCGAACATAAAGCAACCGATAATCCCAACGGAAATTCTTCGGTAAAATTAGAACAGGTTTTTGCCGATCCGACTTACCAGTTGACCGGTGTCGCCATTTCGGCAAAAGGCCGGCTTTTTACCAATTATCCTTTGTGGACGCCTTCTATCTATAAGTATGCTTTGGTTGAAGTTTTGCCCAACAATCAGGTAAAACCTTTTCCTGATGCGGCCATGAACAGTTGGAAACCCGGCGAAAGCGGTAAAAACAAATGGGTTTGTGTGCAGGCCGTTTATATTGATGACAACGATGCAATGTGGGTAGTTGATCCGGCCGCGCCAAAGTTGGACAAGGTTTACCAGCAAAGCAACAAGCTGGTCAAGATCAACTTAAATACCAATAAACCGGAACGTACTTACACTTTTGAAGGCGTAACCGACGAGCATAGTTATATTAATGATGTCCGTGTGGATACCAAAAGGCAATACGCTTACATGACCAATTCCGGCACCGGCGGAATTGTAGTGGTTGATTTAAAAACCGGAAAAGCAAGGCAATTGCTGCAAAACCATTATTCGGTTCATTCTGATAAAGATTTTAAATTTATTATTGGTGGCAAAGAATTGATGCAGGAAGGCCAGCCGGTTAAATTTGATTCGGATGGGATTGCTTTAACGCCCGATGGCGATTGGCTGTATTACAAACCGTTGACCGATACCAAACTGTACCGCATCAAAACAGAATTTCTGCGGAACGATACATTGCCTGCACAAAAATTAAAAGGTTATGTAGAAGACCTGGGAAAATTTGCTGTAACCGATGGCATGACGTTCGATAAAAAAGGGAATTTGTATTTGGGCGATCCGCAAAATTCTGCCATTCTTCAAATTTCTCCCGATTTAAAAATGACCACTTTGGTAAAAGATGCACGTTTAATTTGGCCAGACAGTTATTCGGTTTCCAAAGACGGCTATTTGTATGTAAGCTGTTCGCAAATCCAAAAAACGCCAGAGCATAATGCCGGCGTAAACAAACGGACTACACCTTATACCATTTACCGTCTAAAACTACCTTAGGATTTGTTTTTGGCTGAAGAAAAGCAATGCTGTTTTTACCGGTTAAAAATTGGTGTGGTTTCCTGATTGTAAAATTAAATGCCGCTATCGGTGTTGTTAAATTTATGCCGATAAAAACAGTATCATTGATTAGGCTTTGCTAATTTGGCAAAACCGGGGTTTTATTAGAATTGATTTTTATGAGCAAATTTATTATTGATATATACCGGAAAGACCATTGTTTGGAAATTGGTGCCGAAAAAGCAGAAAAGCAACTGCGGCCAACCTACAACTTGTTTTACAAAGAGCAATCCTGCGGTTGTTTGTATTGCAACGAAAACAACGTTTGGATTTACGAGCCGCATGGCCACGAAGCGTTGATTTTAAGTGCCGAAGAAATCCAGCATTTAGGAAAAAATATTTTGGAACAGGATGTGGTTTAATTTTGCTGTTCGATAATTAAAAAGGCTTCTGGGAAATTTCCCGGAAGCCTTTTTATATTAAAGGGAATACTGTTTTTAAGCCAGTTTTTTCTTAAACATTTTTTTGGCCGAAGACAATTCGTTGTTCAAAGCAGCTTCCGAAGTCCTTTTGGCGATGGCATCAAACGCCAAACCTGCTGCAACCGCATAAACGGCATGGTGCAGGCCATCAATAGAAATAGTTTTGGCATCTTCTTCCGTTGCCTGTGGCGCAACTTTTAAGGCTGGCAGCATTACATTTGCTGTCCCCCAGATGGCTGCAAAATGTACCAGCGTTGCTTTCCAGCCTTTTAATCCGGCCAACGAAATCAAACCGCGCGCAACTCCCCACGAAGTGCCGTAGGCCCAATGGATTTGCTGCGAAACTTTTGCCTTTTTTTCTTCACTTTCTGGTTTAATATCCAGCACTTTAGAAGCGGCATCGGCAGGTGCAGAACTTGGTTCGCGGCCATCAATTTTCATTTCGATCATTTGCGAAATGGTGATGGCAGCGGTGCCAACCAAACCGGCCATTACGCCAATGCCAATGGCTGTGCCCAATTCGTTCAAAAAAATTCCGGTTTTATTTTTCATAGTGTCTTTTGTTGATGCTGTATGAACAATAAACCTTTAGGATTGATTGTGGTTGCAAAATTTTAGGGCATAAAAGAAGTATCACATTATTAATGAAAATATTCCACTTTTAACCATTCAATATTTTATAATATTACGCCATGAAAAAAAGGGTTTTGTTTGGCTTATTGATTTTGGCAGGCACTATGCAAAGCTGTATGGTGGTTGGCGGTGTTTTTAGGGCCGGGTTTAAACTGGGCATCTATTCTGTTTTGATTATTTTGGGATTGTTTGTTTGGATAATTTCTAAAAGGCCAAACCGCCGTAACAGAAATTAGTGGTCAAAAAAAGGGTGCTAAAAGAAGTATTTGTTTTGTTTAGGATTTTAATGTTTTAAAAAAAAGAGAAATGTTTAAGCAAGGGTCAAATTATTTGCGGGCATCAGCCTAAACGATTGAAGCAGGAATTTTACAAAAACAATACACAACTGCCCCTGTTAGGCAAATAACTTAAAACTAATCAAATGAAAAAATTGAACCTTTTTATACTGGCATTAACGCTGATGGTGTTAAGCAGTTGTGCTGCCGTTGGCGGAATTTTTAAAGCCGGTGCAGCCGTAGGTATTATAGCCGTAGTTGTTGTAATCCTGGTAATTATCTGGTTGATTTCTCTTTTTAGGGGAAGAAGCAATTAAAACAAAGTTTTGCTGTTATAGCAGTTATCCGGGTTGGAACCAATGTTCCGGCCCGGATTTTTTTTGCAAAAAAGCTTGTAAAAAAGTAAAGCCCCTGATGGGCAGGAGCTTTTACTAACCAATTATAAACCTAAATTATGAGAAGACTTTTTTTATGAAAAAAATTATCTGTTGCTTTTTTTCATAGTGTAAAGATAACACTAAGTTTTATAAATCCTATAAAAAAATATAAAATTTTAAATAATTCAATATTTTTTTAGGTTTTACAAAGTTTATAGAGGCTGATAACATCAAAATAAAAAATTTTAGCATCAGGAATAGAAAATTTTACCAGTTGCTGCTATAGAAATTAATTAAAGCAACATCAAAAGTTATTTTTAAGCACAATCAGCTTTTTTTACCTGGCTTGTTTAAACCTGTTATAAATATTTTCATTATTAAAGTATTTTTTTACTAAAAAGAGAATAGTTTGCTTTGTTTTAATTTCTAAAATAGCATTAAATTGTTTTAAAAACGGCGTTCAACCACTTCTGCATAAATCCGTTTCAAGCGGTAAAGCATTTGTTCCGAAAGTTAATTAAGTTTATTTTAGCATCATTTCTTAGAAAAATCCAAATCAAAACTGCCATTTTAACGTATATGGTATTGCTTCAACCCATTTTATAATGATCATTTTTATTTTCTTTTTGTCCCACTGGTTCTTGTCGTTGTTTTTTCAAACTTTTTTTCTTCACCGTTACGCTTCGCACAAAATGTTTAAGCTTAACCCATTTTGGGAAAAAGCTTTTTACCTGATGACTTACATTTTCCAAGGTTCTTCTTTTTTAAACCCGCGTGCTTATGCCATTTTGCACCGCATGCACCATACTTACAGCGATACGCCAAAAGACCCGCACTCGCCACATTTTGCAAAAGATGTTTTGGGCATGATGATCAAAACCAAAAACATTTATATGGATTACCAAAAACACCGGATCGAGCCGGAACCTGCTTTTCGCGACCGTTACCCAACCTGGGGTTTCGTTGATCGCGTAGGCGATTCCTGGATAAGCCGCATCGGTTTTGGCCTTTTCTACATTGCCTTTTATATTGCTTTTGCCACGCAATGGTGGATGTTTTTGTTGCTGCCGATCCATTTTTTGATGGGTCCGTTGCATGGCGCCATCGTCAACTGGTGCGGCCACAAATACGGCTATTCCAATTTTGACAACCACGACCACAGCAAAAACATGCTGCCTTTGGATTTTTTGATGCTGGGCGAACTTTTCCAAAACAACCATCATAAAAAACCAAACGATGCCAACTTTGCCAAACGCTGGTTTGAGGTTGACCCAACTTATCCGATTATGCGGCTGATGCACCATTTGCACATTATCCGCCTGCGAAAAATCTAACGATAAAAGAAGCATTGGTTAAAAGCTATTCATCTACATTATAACTGATGCTTCGTTTACTCCTGATTTTTCTGTTGTTTTTGGTTTCCCTGCTGGCCGTTTTGCCCGCGCCAACTTACCATTTGTGGATTTTGGCGATTTTAGTTGCCGAGTTTCCGTACGTTTTTATCGTCCTCACCATCATCTTTTATTTGTTTAGAAGCAGGTTGATTGCCTACAAGCGCGCCGGAAATTTTCTGGCTTTTATCACATTGATGCTGTTTTTATCACCTGTTTTTCGGGCTTACGCTGTAGCCGCAAAACTTCCGGAAGAATTAAAATCGAGTTTAGGCAATGAAGAAGCCAATCTGAAACAGCCTCACCTTAAAAAACCATATTCGTTCTTTTCCATGTTTTCGGGGATTGATGAAAAGGCAATTATGCCGCAAACTTTTACTTATCAAAAATATCCGGATGTTAATTTGCAACTGGATTTTTATCCCGCAAAAACAGCAGGGAAAAAGCCTTGCGTTATCGTTATCCACGGCGGTTCCTGGAGTGGCGGCGACCGCAAGCAACTGCCCGAACTGAACAGTTATCTGGCGCGCCGGGGTTATCAGGTTGCTTCGATGGAATATCGTTTGGCACCGCAATACCAAAATCCGCAGCCGGTAGCAGATGTAAAAAGCGCCATTGATTATCTAAAATCCAACGCAGAAAAACTACAAATTGATACCAATAATTTTGTTTTGCTGGGAAGATCGGCCGGGGCACAAATTGCTTTGTTGGCTGCTTACACTTTAAAAGATATAAATATCAAAGGCGTAATTGATTTTTATGGCCCGGCAGATATGGTCTTCGGATATTTTGTTCCGTCCAATCCATTGGTTTTGGATTCACACAAAGTGATGGAAGATTATCTGGGCGGAACTTATAAGCAGGTCCCAAAGAATTATGCGGCAAGTTCGCCCATTTTATTTGCTTCAGCACGATCGGTTCCAACTTTGCTGATCCATGGAAAAAATGATGTGCTGGTTTCTTATCAGCATAGTGTCCGCCTCAATGCAAAACTAAACCAACTTGGCGTAAAACATTATTTTTTAAGTTTGCCTTGGGCAACGCATGGTTGCGATTATAACCTAAACGGCCCGAGCGGACAATTGGCCACTTATACTGTGGAACGCTTTTTAAACGTTGTTACCCCGTCCAAATAAACCAAAACCTTAAATTGCCATTAACGTATTTTGTGTTTACTGCTAAAATTAAAAATTACAATCATGATCAGAAAATATACTTGGATGCTTCTTTTACCGGCATTTTTTTCGGTTGCATCTTTTAAACCAGTTCCTGCTGTTAAAACTTTTCCGGTTTCAAAAGCTGCCCCAACGGATAAAATTGTTTTTATGGAGAACGATTGGAACGCGGCCGTAAAAAAAGCATCGGCACAAAAAAAATGGATTTTTGTTGATTGCTACGCCATTTGGTGCGGCCCGTGTAAAATGCTGAAAATTCGGACTTTTACCAATAAAAAAGTGGCCGATTTTTTCAACAAAAACTTCATTAACGTTTCGATTGATATGGAAGCTGGGCAAGGCCCAATGCTGGCGCAACAATGGAAAATCCAGGCTTATCCAACGCTTATTATTTTTGATGAAAACGCCAAACCTGTACTCGGGACGATGGGTTTTATGGCACCCGATGATTTGATGCGTTTTGCAGAAGAAGCATTGAAGAAAAAGTAAGGCATACTTCTTTTATCAGGTAAAAATTGGCGTTGCTGTAACCTTAATCTCAAATTGGTGTTGCTGCTGGTATGGACAACAAGCAACAAAAAAAGGCTTTTCTTTTTGATATGGACGGCACAATGGTGGACAACATGGCGTACCATGGACAAGCCTGGTTTGATATTTTAAACAACGATCTCGGTGCCGGTTTAAGCAAAGATGAAGTTAAAAAAGAAATGTATGGCAAAAATCCGGAAGTTTTAGAGCGCGTTTTTGGAAAAGGCAAATTCAGTCCGGAAGAAATGGACGAATACGCCATGAAAAAGGAAAAAGATTACCAGGAACGTTTCCGGCCGCATTTAAAACTGATTGCCGGTTTAGACGATTTTCTGAAAAAGGCTGACGAACAACAAATTTTGCTGGCCATTGCATCGGCAGCAATCCCCTTTAATATTGATTTTGTGGTGGATAATTTGTACATCCGTCATTTTTTCAAAGCAATCATCAGTGCCGATGATGTGGACAAAAGCAAGCCTCATCCCGAAACATTTTTAAAAGCCGCCGCAGCTTTAGGCGTAAAACCCGAAGATTGTATCGTTTTTGAAGATGCGCCCAAAGGCGTGGAAGCCGCCAAAAATGCAGGTATGAAATGCGTTGCGTTAACTACGGCGCATGAAGAAGAGGATTTTAAAGAACACGATAATGTGTTGTTTTTTATTATGGATTATAGGAATTCCAAAGTGTTGGAATTGTTGAAGTAAATTTTAAATTAAATGCTGACAAGTTTGTTATCAAAAATAATAGAACGTATGTTTATAGAAAAAGAGTAATTAATAGCTATGGATATTTATAAGGCACTATCAGTACTGGGAGCATTAGCATGGTTGCCTCCAGTTATTAGTTACTTCATAAAATTATACATGAAACCAAAATTAACTTTAATTGTACATCCTCAGATTGAAATAGGATATACATATAATGGTTCAATACTTAACTATGATCTTGCTATATCTGCCGAAAATAAGGAGTGTTTAGTTACAAATATCCAAACAATTATTGAAGGTCCAAACAGAGAAGAACACAGACTAGATTGGCAATGGTTCGAAGAAAAATTGTATGAAATTGATTATAATAACGAGATAGGTAGCACACCAGTTAGAAAGAAACAAAATGCAATAGCTATCAAAATATTAAAAGAATACCTTGTCGAGAAAAGAGTTGGTTTTCATGAAGCTTCTTTTAAAGAAAAGTATCAGGAAGCAATCGACGCTACAAATCAGAAATTTGAATTAATCATAAGAAATAGTCAAGATCCAGAATCGGTTAAGTTAACAACCGAGTATGACAAATTCAAAAACCTATTAGAAAGTTCTTTGATTTGGAAAGAAGGAAATTATAAAGCAAAAGTTTTGGTAAAGGCTTTAAACGTAAAAGAGACTTTTAATACAGAATTTCATTTCCGTTTAAGTACAAACGATGTAAAGAAATTACAGTCAAATACAGATTTTGCAATAAAAGTTTTGGAACAAGCATATATTCCTAAAGAAGGATTTAATGTATTTTGGAATTGGATAAATCCAAATATCAATTTAGCAAAATAAATAATATTATTAAGATTTTTAGAAGCCGCAGCATCTCAAATTGCTACGGCTTTATCATTTTAACCCAATATTTCTTTTACCACCAAAAAATTACTTATAAGCTACTTCGCTCCAACGCAGTTCATTCCGCAGTTGCCTTAACTTAGTGTCAGCATCAATCGTAATACATTCTATACCGGCAATATCCGCAAAATCCTGCAAGGTTTCCGGCTTTAAATTCTGACTGAAACAAGTATGGTGCGCGCCACCAGCATAAATCCACGCGGCACAACCGGTTTTCATATCTGGCAGCGGTTTCCACAATACGCGTGCTACCGGCAGTTTTGGTAAATCATGTTCTATTTCTACGGCTTCAACGGTGTTAACCAATAAACGGAAACGGTTGCCCATATCAATAATGGAAGCATTTAAAGCTGCACCGCCACCGGCGTTAAATACCAAACGAACAGGATCAGCTTTGCCGCCAATGCCCAAAGGATGAACTTCGCAAGTTGGTTTGCCGGTGGCCAGCGAAGGGTCAACCTCCAGCATGTGCGAACCCAAAACCATTGGATTGGCGGGATCAAGATGGTACGTATAATCTTCCATAAACGCGTTGCCGCCTTGCAAGCCGCTGCCCATCACTTTCATCGCGCGCACCAAAGCGGCCGTTTTCCAATCGCCTTCTCCCGCAAAACCGTAGCC
>NZ_CALMAT010000091.1:1243-3358 GCF_937859865.1 uncultured Mucilaginibacter sp. | reverse complement strand
TGCAAAAATCAGCATGAACAACCAGCAGCAAAGTTTATGGCAATTTATGCGGCAGGAACACGAAAAACTGCTGCAGCAAACCATCGAACATTTGGGCCTTACATTTACGTCGTTATTGCTCGCCATCTTAATCGGTTTGCCTTTGGGAATTTGGATTGCGCGTAAAAAACAATTTGCAGGCAGCGTTTTGGGTTTTGCCGGCGTACTGCAAACCATTCCGAGCATTGCGCTGCTCGGTTTCATGATCCCGTTGCTTGGCATCGGCCCAAAACCTGCTATTGTTGCGTTGTTTTTATACGCGCTGCTGCCCATCATCCGCAACACGTTTACCGGCATCAGCGAAGTAAATGCCACGGTAAAAGAAGCAGCGCGCGGCATGGGCATGAGCAACTGGCAAATATTGTTCAAGGTTGAATTGCCGCTGGCGATGCCGGTTTTGCTGGCCGGAATCCGTACGGCAACCGTTATCAATGTTGGTGTGGCCACGTTGGCCGCTTTTATTGCGGCTGGTGGTTTGGGCGAATTTATTTTTGGCGGCATTTCCCTCAACAACACCAACATGATTTTGGCCGGTGCCATTCCGGCGGCTTTGCTGGCCATTATTTTAGATTTTTTGCTCTCGCGGATACAAAAACTCAGCTTTAAAAAAATCAAAGTGTTTTTGTGGCTGCTGCCGGTGGCCATGCTTCTTTTATCGTCCTTTTATTTTATTCCAAGTTTGGGAAAAGGAAAACTGCTGGCCGGTTTTACGCCCGAATTTATGGGACGGCGCGATGGCGATTTAGGTTTGCGCGAGATTTATGGTTTGAAGATAAAAACCGTTGTGATCAGCGATGCTGTAATGTATAAAGCGGTTTTTGAAAAGCATTTAGATGTAATCAGCGGTTACAGTACGGATGGCCGTTTAAAAGCTTTTGATCTAACAATTTTGGAAGACGACAAGCATATTTTTCCGCCTTATTATTGTGCGCCGGTGGTTCGGAAAGATGCTTTGCAAAAATTCCCGGAATTGGAAAAAACATTAAATTTATTGTCGGGAATGATCAACGATTCCATCATGACGGATTTAAATTACAAAGTGGATTACCTCAAGCAATCGCCTGAAAAAGTAGCGCACGATTTTTTGGTGCAACAGCGGCTTTTTCGTCCTTTTAGAAACGGAAAAAATGGAACGGTACGCATCGGTTCTAAAATTTTTGGCGAACAATATATTTTAGCCGCCACGTATGCAGATTTGATTCAAGGCTACACCGATTATGCCGTTTCCACAAAAACTGGTTTAGGCGGAACGAAGATTTGTTTTGATGCGTTGACCAACAACCAGATTGATTTTTATCCAGAATATACGGGCACAGGTTTGCTGGTTATTTTGCAGCCTTCACAACAAACAACGGATTTGCTTGGCAGCAGCAAACTCAAAGTTTATAATTTTGTTAAAAAAATGTTTGAACAGCAATATGCGTTAGAGTGGCTGAAGCCGATTGGTTTTAACAATGCTTATGCTTTGATGATGCGCAGTAATCAAGCGCGCAAACTTCATATCAAAACTATATCCGATCTAAAAAAATACCTGCAAAAAGAGTAGCATGAATTTATTACAAGCCTACGAAACCGTCCGCCAGCGGTCAAAACAAATTTGCGCTCCGTTGCAAACCGAAGATTACGTGGTGCAGCCGATACCCGATGTTAGCCCGCCGAAGTGGCATTTGGGGCATACCACCTGGTTTTTCGAAACCTTTATTTTGAAACCTAATGTTGTTGGCTACCAGGAATTTAACCCGGATTATAACTACGTTTTCAACAGTTATTACGAAACGGTTGGCGCGCGCGTTATCCGGACAAACCGCGGTAATTTAAGCCGACCAACTGTTCAGGAAGTTTACGCTTATCGGGATTATGTGGACGAAGCAATGAGAAATTTGCTTTCTTGTCCGGTTTCGCCTGAATTGCAGGAATTGCTGACCTTAGGTTTTTACCACGAAGAGCAGCACCAGGAATTGTTATGGACGGATATTAAATATATTTTGGGCCATAACCCTTTGTTTCCGGCTTATGCGGAGCAATATCCGCAAAGTGAAAATTTTGATGGCGATGCTGTTTTTATCCCCATAAAAT
>NZ_CALMAT010000091.1:0-1143 GCF_937859865.1 uncultured Mucilaginibacter sp. | reverse complement strand
GCAGCCGCTGGGAATGGACCAACAGCGCTTATTTGCCTTATCCCGGTTTTATCACTGCGCCGGGCGCTATTGGCGAGTATAATGGCAAGTTTATGGTAAACCAGATGGTGCTGCGTGGCGCTTCTGCTGTTACTTCCCCCAACCACAGCCGGGAAACCTATCGTAATTTTTTTCAAACCAATACGCGCTGGCAATATACCGGAATTCGTTTGGCCAAATAATTTTATCCCGATGAATATAATTGTTCAAGATGTAATAATTACAGAAACGCTTACAGAAGATGAGGCGATTAAAAGAAGCTTTAACCAATCTTTCATTAAAGATGTTTTAGCCGGGTTATCTGCTTCCCCTAAAAAACTACAATCCAAATATTTTTATGATGCTGCTGGCGATAAGCTGTTCCAGGAAATTATGAATTGTCCGGAATATTACCTCACCAATTGCGAAATGGAGATATTTTCGGAACAAACTGCAGCAATCGTACAAACGCTAACAGAGAATTTTGAAAGTTTTGATTTGATCGAACTTGGTGCCGGTGATGCTACAAAATCCGTTTTTTTATTACAGGAATTATTGTCGAAAAAAGTAGATTTCACCTATTTGCCGATTGATATTTCCACTAACGTTATTGAGCAATTGGAACAAAACCTGCCGCAAAAGTTGCCCGGTTTGCAAATGCACGGTTTAAACGGCGACTATTTTGATATGCTAAAAGAAGCATCACAGCTTTCTTCCCGTGCCAAAGTGGTTTTGTTTATGGGATCGAACATCGGAAATATGCCGGTAAAAGAAGCACAGCAATTTTGCCATGCGCTTCGCCATCAACTATCACCTAACGACTTATTGATTATCGGTTTCGACCTCAAAAAAAACCCGAAAACTATTTTGGCTGCTTACAACGATGCGGCTGGAATCACCAAAAACTTCAACCTTAATTTATTAAAACGGATAAACCGGGAACTGGAAGCCGATTTTGATTTGAAACAGTTTGAACATTATCCAACTTACGATCCCGTAACCGGTGCTTGCAAAAGTTATTTGGTTAGCTTAAAAAAGCAACAAGTGAAATTGGGCGAACATTTGATCGGGTTTGAAGAAAACGAACTGATTGACATGGAAGTTTCGCAAAAATATCACTTGCAA
>NZ_CALMAT010000090.1 GCF_937859865.1 uncultured Mucilaginibacter sp. | reverse complement strand
GACCTAAAGCGGCGGCAACGCGCGCACTTTCTGTGCTCGAACCCAAAACCCAGATCGGGATATCCAAGCCTTCGCCCGGAATTGCCCTTACTTTACCGTTGCTGTTTTCTGCGGAAAAGAAATTTTGCAGCTTTAAAATATCTTTAGGGAAGTTATGCTCGGCGTTAAAGTTTTCCCCACGAATTTCCATTGCAGTTAGCTGGTCTGTTCCCGGTGCGCGGCCCAGACCCAAATCAATTCTGCCGGGATACAAAGAAGCTAGCGTTCCGAATTGTTCTGCCACAATTAACGGTGCATGGTTTGGCAGCATTACGCCGCCCGAACCAACACGGATAGCAGAAGTTCCGCCGGCGATGTAACCAATTAAAACCGAAGTTGCCGAACTGGCCACGCCAGCCATATTGTGGTGTTCGGCCAGCCAGTAGCGTTTGTAACCTAATTTTTCGGCATGTTTGGCCAACTCCAAACTGCATTGGAAAGTAGTTGCAGGCGTTGTGCCTTGCACCACAGTTGCCAAATCTAAAACCGAAAAAGAAATATCTGATAATTGCTTTGCAGCCATTTTTATTTGCATTAGGGATGTTTAAAAAACAAGCTCAGGTTTAAAATAACCTTTCTTGTTGCTTTAATCAAATTTAAAATTAAAAAAGGGCAGGAGCAGGGATGAGTTGGTTATTTGACTTGCAATCCACACAATTGTGCTTATTTGAAATTAGATGACAATTGTAGATTATACCGATGAGTAGATTCTTACAACCAATGATTTTTATGCGATAAAAGAAGCATTCGGAAATGAGTTTAAGTAAGTTATTATAAGAAAACATTTACCCGGCTTTCCATATATTCTTTTGCAATCAATTTAAACAAGGTTTGGTTTTCAGCACATTGGTCAAAACAATATTGAATATTTTCTTTTACAATAATATCATCCATAGAATTTGCAATAGATTTTAGCAGGTGGAAATAATGGCATTTTACCACTAAAATTTGTTGCAAGTGAAATACCAGCGCCAGGTCGTTAGATAGCTTGTGCTGATTTTCGTCTTCATGGTAGTAATTAGCCAATTGGAAAATATCATTAGCAGTAGGGCTGCAATTTTTTGTAGGTTCTTCTTTTAACTGCAAAAAAATAGTTTCCACATGGTCGGCCTGTTCATAAACTTCTGATAAAAGCTCTTCAACCACATTATGGAGGTCGCCATAATAAGTTTTATCTGCCAAAACGGGTAAATTTTGGGTGAGGCTTTGTAAGATGGAATAAATTTCGTTGAGGTTGAACAAGAAAACTTTGTTAAGGGAATTTTCATTTAACTGCAGGTTTCCACACAAAAAGGGTTTTTCCATTATTTTAATTTTACTAATGCAAAAGCATCATTAACAAATAGAAATTAACAGATCGGCAAATAACACCAATCAGGTTTAAATATTAAAGTATTATTGTCTTATAAAGGCTTACTAATAGCTAAAGTAGAATATTTTTAATTATTAATAAATTATTTTTATAAATAATATTAATTACATGTGTAAAACCTTAAAAACGCTTTTTGAAATTTATAGCAACAAGCTTTAAGATTCCATAATTGTTTAGATATTTTTTTAGATTTTTTAATAATTCTCAAAGCATTTTTGTAAAATTGCAAGTCTAAAAGCAGCGCCTATAGCTCAGTTGGTTAGAGTAGAAGACTCATAATCTTTTGGTCCCTGGTTCGAGCCCAGGTGGGCGCACAAAACGTACCTTAAATGGTTTTAAAAAGCCTGTAAATTAATTGATTTACAGGCTTTTACGTTTTTAGCCATATCAAATTAGATCAAACTTTCTCAAGGTTACCAGTTCCGAATAACCCAATATTTTAATTGTATCCACTGGTTTTAATAAGCAAAGTAGCTCGTACAATCTATCCAAAGTCTTTATCCCTCCAAAAATTTCGCTTGTTCCCCATGAAGCGTCTTTAGAGTCATACTACCTGCAAATAATTTTGTATGTATAGAAATAGTGTTCTTGTCCATCAAATCTATTTTCAGGTTTTGGAGCTTCTGATAATGGCAACTTTACAGGAATAGAATTATTTAAGCGTTGTTTCTAATGTTTTTGCATTATTTAATACTCTTTTTATAACAAAAAGTAACCGTCTGAAAGCAAGTATCTCTAAAACTTTTAATGGTAACGATTGCGTAAATTTTAAAATTCATTTTGGACTTTTTATAGATATAAAATACTAATATCGTACCCTATAAACCAATTTCTGCATGTTAGTATTCATTACCGCTATGGTAAATCCGTAGCTCTCCCTTACCGCTGAAGGAGACGTGGTTAAGATTACAACAACCCGGAAAGGTAAACAACAGCCAAATAAACCATTTAAAACAATGCAAGTTAACAAGACCATCCGCATCCTGATATTAATCGCCTTTGTTAGCTTTCACGCTGCAGCGCAATCTGCAAAGTTCCCAACGGTTAGCGCACCGTTCCAAATAACCAGCGGTAAAGAACATTTATTTGCCAGTTATTACGGTATTAACTCATGGAGCAAAAACGAGCGGTACGCAACCGTATTAGAAACTGATGTGAGGGATAGGATACCAACCATACAAGATACCGCCGCGTTGGGTTTGGTTGATATGCGGACAAATAAATTTATCAAACTTGCAAAAACCACTGCCTGGAACTTACAGCAAGGCTGCATGGCGCATTGGCTGGCAACCAATCCCGATTCGGTTATTATTTATAACGATATGCGGAAAGGGAAATATGTTTCGGTCATATTAAATGTATTGAACCGCAAAGAGCTTAAAGTTATCCCTTATCCTGTTGCTGCGGTATCGCCTGATGGGAAGGAAGCAGTGGTTATCAATTTTTCGCGCCTGCGGATAACCCGCACGGATTATGGATATGATGGTAGTGGGCAGGATGCGCAACCCAAGGTACAGTTCCCAGATAATGACGGTATATTTTTATTGAATCTGGAAACCGGGGCCATAAAATTGATCGTTTCACTTGCGCAATTAAAAAGCCAGGTACCCGAAATTAAAAGCAATAACGGGATAGAGTACATTGGGCATACACTATTTAGCAAAGGTGGCACAAAGATATTCTTCCTGGCAAGGGCCATACCTGACTGGAACACTACGGCATTTACGATCAACAAGGATGGTTCTGACCTAAAACGCTGCTTCCCTGACAACTGGGGCGGGTCGCATTTTGATTGGTTGAATGACCAGCAATTAATGGTGACTGCTATGTATAATGCTAAACAAAATAGTCATATTTTATTTACCGCAGGGAATAATGATTACCGTAAACTGGGCTGCGGAAAACTGGACTATGACGGGCATGGCACATTCTCGCCAGATGGAAAATGGTTGGTAACCGATACCTACCCGGCGAAGAACCGCGAGCAAAGTATTTATCTTTTAAATATGAAAACTGACTCGGTACTTACGCTTGGCAAATATATTGAACCCATAGAATTTAAGGACGGCTGGCGCGCAGATATCCACTGCCGCTGGAGTCCTAAAGGAAATCTGATTGGCTTTAACTCAACGCACTCGGGCAGCAGGCAGGTGTATATCATGAAGGTGAAAGAATAAATGGTTTAAACTACACCGTCAATGTATCAAAACGTTACCAAGATTTAGACAAAGTATGAAAATAATAAGAAGTCTCCTTATCGCTGGGTTGATCTTACCGGCCCTCACTTACGCACAAAATAGCGTTCGTCTCACCAGTTATGTAAACCCGCTGGTGGGCACCACGGTATTGACTGACCCGAAACTGCTTGGCTATGAACCGCCATGGCGTACTTGGAACGGCCTTGACGGACCGGCTGCTACCACGCCATTTGGTATGGTACAGGCAGTTCCGGTTACTACTTATGGCAGTGGCAGCGGTTACGAGTACGAAGTGAAAACGATTAAAGCTTTCGCCCAAACCAGCGGAACCGATTGGGGGCAACAGAACATCCCGATTATGCCGCTGGAAGGCACCAGCTTCACAGCCGATGATTTTGCTTCGACCTTTAGCCATGCAAATGAAGTGGCACGCCCCGGTTACTACCGTGTTTTGCTGGAACGCTATAATATCAACGCAGAGCTAACCGCTACTACAAGATGCGCGTACTATAAATATACTTACCTGCGCGGCCAGGATAAAAAGCTTGCCTTCGACCTTGTACACTCAGGTGGCGGCAGCAGTACGTGGGAGATTAACCAGGCCGGCGATTACGTAGTTACCGGCAAACAGGATGGCCTATATTTCTACGCCGTCATGAACCATAAAATCAAAAGTATTGATATCAACAAACGAAACCCTAATCAACCCGACATCCCCCGTAGCGGACAAGGTGCGGGCGGTCAGCGAAAATTGACCGGCAATATTGATGTCCCTGTTATCAGTTTCGAAAATGCTGATAAACCACTGGAGCTTAAAATTGCTATTTCAAGCGTTAGCGCCGCCGGAGCAAAATCTAATTATGATATTGAAATAGCGAATAAGAACTTCGATCAGGTTTATAAAGAGGCTGATCAAAAATGGGAAAACATACTGGGAAAGATCAAAGTTACCGGCGGAACACAAAAGCAAAAAACAATGTTCTACTCCTGCCTTTACAGGCAGTTTTGGTACCCAAGTATTACCAGCGACGCTAATGGCAAAATAGCGATTGGCGGCGGCGGCAGAAGGCAAGGTCAGGGTACAGGTGCGGTGGCATTTGCACCACGTGACTCGGTTCCCGGATTTGATGTATATCAAGGCCCTGGGTTATGGGATGTTTTCCGTACACAATTGGTTTTGCTTAACATGGTTCGGCCTGATATCAGTAATAATGTTATCAAATCTATGCTTCTGGCAGGTGAGCGTTCGGGTTTCCTTTCCACTTCGTTTCATGGCGATTTCGCTTCAAGTTATATCGCCGGTGCCTATGCGCGCGGTGTAAGGGGTTACGACGTACAGAAAGCCTACCGTTTGATGCTTAATAACGCCAATACCCCTTCGGGTAATGGTTTAAGAACCCCAAGGCCGCATAACGACGATTATCTTAAATTGGGTTATGTGGCTGAAATAAATATTTCGAACCCGACAACCGAAACGGTATCTACCGCCGGAACTACCAAAACGCTTGAATTTGCTTATTCTGATTACTCGGTAGGGCAGATGGCAAAAGCGCTTGGTGATAAGGCTATGTACAATACTATGATGCAGCGCAGCCAAAACTACAGGAATGTATTTGACCCTCAAACCGGCTTTATGCGGGGCCGCTTGGCTGATGGTAAATGGGTTACACCGTTCAATCCTTCATATCCTTACTACGAGTTTATGTACCGCGAGGCAAATGCCTGGCAGGCATCCTTCTTTGTACCACAGGATACTAAAGGACTTATTTCTTTATATAAGAGCCCAAAAGACTTCGAGCTTAAACTGGATTCGCTTTTCACTATTCCTTGGGGCGGCTACGCAAAAGATAACCTGTCGTGCTTCCTGGGACAGTTTTGCATGGGTAACCAGCCCGACTTTAACTACCCTTATTTGTATTATTTCATAAACAAACCAGAAAAGTCGCAGGCTATATTGACCAAACTATTATCAGATTATTACGGCATGGGGCCTGAAGGGCTTGCGCTGGCCGGGATGGACGACTATGGTTCGCTTACAGGTTGGTATGTGTTTAATGCCATGGGCATATACCCTTATTCGCCAACAGACCCTGAATATATTGTATCAGTGCCAATTTTCGACAAGATTGAAATGCAGTTGGGTAACGGTAAAACATTTACCATCAACAAAAAAGGAGGTGGTAAAAACATTAGTAAACTTACTGTTGATGGAAAGCCGCTGAAAGGATGGTTTGTTAATTATAACGATATGAGCAACGGCAAGACGCTTAGTATTTATACAAAATGACCCTGGCCGATGTATTAGAGCCTGTTTAAATTTTATTCAATTTATTTTATATGCTTCTTTTATCCCCTAAAAATCATTGGTTTATTATATTTTTTGTATTGGCCAAGCATTTAAAAACAGAATTTATAGGCATAAAAGAAGCATTGGAAACTTTTACTGATAAAAATTTAAACAGGCTCTTAACCAATGTGCGCGACAGCTTTGGTAATAAAGCCTCCACGGCTACGATTGCAGAAGTTAAAGCCGTCCAAATCAAAAAACAATAAACTCGATAATATGAAAACCTTACTTCGGAACCTTCTTGGTTTGCTTACCTTACTTTTTTTAATTAATACTTTGGCTTTAGGCCAGGCGCCAGTTTACAACGTAAAGAAATATGGCGCCAAAGGCGATGGCAAAAATCTTGACACTAAAGCCATTGATAAGGCTATTACCGCGGCAAATGAAGCAGGCGGTGGTACTGTTTATTTCCCGGCAGGCGATTATTTATCCATAACCATCCATCTTAAAAGCAACGTAGCTTTATATATTGATCAAGGTGCAACCATCGTGGCGGCTACTCCCGGTGAAGGCGTACAATATGACCTGCCCGAAAAAGGTGAGAATGAGATTTATCAGGATTACGGCCACAACCATTTTCATAATAGCTTAATTGTTGGCGAAAACCTGCACGATATAGCCATCCTTGGTCCGGGCAAAATTTGGGGCAAGGGCCTCGTTAAAGATGAAGGCAAGCCCGGAACAAACGAAGGCCAGGGCAACAAAACACTGGCACTTAAACTTTGCCGTAATGTACTTTTACGAGACTTTACAATATTTCATGGCGGCTGGTTTTGCTTTTTACTTACAGCGGTTGATAATACAACGATTGATAATATTAAAATGGACACCGGTCGTGATGGTATTGACCTCATCTCGAGTAAAAATGTTCATATATCCAATACAACGATTAATGCGCCTGGTGATGACGCGTTGGTGTTAAAGTGTGATTATTCGCTAAACTACCCACGCGCTTTAGAGAATGTAACCATCACCAATTGCATAGTATCGGGTTATAATGAAGGTACATTTTTAGACGGAACTTATTTAAAGAACGGCAGAAACCATCCCCAAGGCCGTATTAAGCTGGGTACCGAGTCAAATGGAGGCTATAAAAACATCACCATAACTAACTGTATTTTTGACCATTGCAAAGGTCTGGCGCTTGAAACTGTTGACGGCGCAGTATTAGAAGATATTACCATAAGCAATATCACCATGCGTGATATTAACAACTCACCCATCTTTGTAAGGCTTGGTGCTCGCATGCGCGCGCCAAAAGATTTTCCATACAGCACTTTGCACAGGGTGATCATAAGCAATATCGTAGCTTATGACGTAAGCGGTGAGCAGGGTGCTATTATTAGCGGCATACCCGGCCATGATATTGAAGACCTTACCCTAAACAATATTCATATTTATTATAAAGGCGGTGGTACCAAGGCGCAGGCAGCCCGCGAGGTAAAGCCTTTAATAAGGGATTATCCCGAGCCGGATTCATTTGGTATCACACCCGCTTACGGCTTTTTTATCAGGAATGTAAAAGATCTAAAAATGAGCGATGTGGAAGTGAGCTATATGAAAGAGGACCTGCGTCCTGCCTTCATTCTAGACAACGTAGATGGTGCTGATTTTCAACACATCAGCGCACAGAAAGTCGAAGGAACACCAACATTTGTACTTAGTCAGGTAAAAAACTTCAATATTTTTAATAGCCCGCAATTGCTAAACACCAAGTTAGCGCAGGCTGATAAAAAAGAATTATAAGAGCCGGTTTAAATTTTGTTCAATGTATTTTCCATGCTTCTTTTACCACCTAAAAATCATTGCCTTATTGTACTTTTTGTATCAAAGCGGATCCGGAAACAAAATTTATAGGCATAAAAGAAGCATTATGATTTTTTATGACAGAAATTTAAACAGGCTTTAAACCATTAACCAAAATTGTGATGAGACCTATCAAAAATTTTATGCTGGCTGCGCTATGTGTAGCCGCAGCTTCAAGTTCCGTAATTGCCCAAAAGAAAAAGTTATCGGCAACACCTTGTATGGATGTGCTTAACCTCTTTACGGCGGCTAATGTACCGGCTATGGCTCCCGAAGAAGAGCTGGCGCCCCTAATTAATTCGACCGAGGAACCACCTGCTAATTTGCCCGGAAAGGGCTTGGCGCAACACCCCATGCTGTACGTTGGCGAAAACTGCAATCGGATGTCGCTGGTTAGCAATGGCAAAGTGATTTGGACCTACAATACCGGCAAAGGGCCTGAGTATGATGATGTGTGGATGCTATCAAATGGCAATATTTTGTTCACACGCATGCAATACATCGCTTTAATGACACCTGATAAGAAAATACTTTGGCGTTACGATTGCAACAACTCTAAAGGCATGGAGCATACCGAAGTGCATGCCTGCCAGCCAATTGGTTTAGACAAAGTTATGTTTGTAGTGAATGGCCTGCCGCCAAAATTATTTGTTGTTAACATTAAAACAGGAAAGACCGAGGTAGAACATGTACTTCCGTCTAACCAACCGGCAACAGTTGGCGATATTCATCCGCAGGTTAGACGAGCCCGCATTACCGCACAGGGGACATATCTTATTGCTTTACTTAACCAAGGCAAGACTGTAGAATATGATAAAGACTTCAAAGAGATCTGGAGCTACAAAAGCACTAAACCATGGGCTGCTATACGATTAAAGAACGGCAATACCTTAATAACCGACGAGGCAGAAAACCGCACGTTCGAAGTTAATAAAAAAGGCGAAACGGTATGGAACTTCGATTGCAAAACCGATCTGCCTGCCGAATACCAATTTAAATCGGCACCGCAAACCTGTACCAGGTTAGCCAATGGCAATACGATATTTGCTTCGCGCGGCCAGGGTGGTAAAGGCCCTCAATTGATAGAGGTTACCAAAGACAAAAAAGTAGTTTGGGTACTGCAGGATTATAAAGCGGTGGGCGACGGTACTGCATTACAGGTTTTAGATGATCCGGGTATCCCTGAGATACCAGGTCAATCCGAGCATTAATGTCAAGCTTGCCGCAAATTGAGATCAACATTAGTATAGGATTAGCAGCAATAGAAGCACTTGCCACTTTAGTTAAACTTAATTGACAAGTGCTTCACTTTTCGAACACTTATTTTAGAGTTTCGGGTTTAAACTTATTTGCCATGCTTCTTTTACCACATAAAATTCATTGTCTTTTTGTGGTTTTTGTACGTTTTAAATATACAAGTACACCAAATTTACAGGCATAAAAGAAGCATGGTAAAACTTTGCTGTTTCTAAACTCGTTTTAAGTCTTCAGGTAATGCAAACCATATACCGGGGCAGGGGTAATGTTCAGGCTTTGAAAAACACCTTTTACCGAACACACCACATTAAAACTAAAGACACGATAATTGGAAAGTTCTCGTTAGGCATTTCAATAAAGAATTGTTTAAATACAAACAAAATGGCAAGCCGAATTAGAGAAAGTGAATACCCGACCGAGTGAATACTCCTGCCGAATAAATCAGCAGGAGGACACTTTTAAATGGTTTTCACTTACAAAAGAGGTGGTATAGCCGGGCTTATAGGCACAACTAATACCGTTGGGCCTTCCTGCTTAAATGCGGCCTCCATGGCTGCAGTTATTTCATCCACCGTATCGGCATTTTTAGCAGTACAGCCATAACCCTGCGCCAACTGCACAATATCTTTTCCCGGAATGTTTAATCCTGGTACGTCAGGTGTTTCTTGTGTTACGGCAAATGCTTTCAAGATGGCATACTCGGCATTGTTTGGCACCACCACCAACAGATTCAATTTGTGTTGTGCTGCAGTCCATAAACATTGAACAGAGTATTGAAACGAGCCATCACCAATTACCGCAATTACTTGCCGGTTTCGGCCTGTTTCCCGTTCGGCTAACGCAATACCAACGGCAGCAGGCAATCCAAAACCCAAACCACCGCTTGCCATCGTAAAGAACGACAATGGCTCCGTCACTTTCCATTGTTTATGCAAGTCTCCAAGGTTAGAAGGAGATTCTTCAACCATCACCGTATGTTCGGGACGTAACTTGTTCATTGTAGCAAACAAGGCGGCAGCGGTTAAGGGGGAGGTTATTTCTGGCACAGCAGGTTCGGGCATAGGTGGCAAGGGTTGCCTGTCTGTAGTATAGCCTTCTATTAAACTATTCAATCCTTCAAGGGCCAGGGCCGGATCGGCAAGCACTGCATTGCCTACGGGCGCGCGAGCGGCTTCGTCCGGATCATCAGTAATATGCCACAAGTTTGTGCCGTCGGGCAAATAGTCGCCTGCCACATAAGGATAGTAGCGAAACACAGGGGCACCGAAAACAACAACCAGATCGTACCCTTTTAATTGTTCGGCAAGCGGCGCAATAGCGAATATTAGTGCCCCACGATATAAGGGATGGTTTTCCGGAAAAGCAGTGCGCTCGTTTCCGGGTGGCGCAAACACTGCACATTTTAGGGTTTCAGCAAGTTTGACACCAGCATCCCAACCGCCGGAGCGATCTACGCCGGCACCAATAATTAAGGCAGGGTTTTTGGCCTTTTTTAAAGCTTCTGCAATGAGTTGCAATCTCTCTGGGTCCGCAGCAGTACGCATGCTTACGGAGCGTATCTGAACCGGCTTGCCTGCGGGTTTAGCCCAATCATCTAATGGCAACGCAAGGTACACTGGGCCTTGTGGCGGTTGTACTGCCGTAGCAAAGGCACGCATGAAAGTGCCGGGCACGTCTTCAGGCCGTGATGGCTGATAAGCCCATTTTACCCAGGGACGGGGCAAAATGGTAGGGTCAAGGTTGGTTAGCCAAGGTTCAAGCAAAAGCATTTCACGGGTTTGCTGGCCTGCTGTTACAATAAGGGGCGTTTTGTTTTGAAAAGCTGTAGCCAGGTTGCCCATTGCATTGCCGGTGCCAGCCGCGGTATGAATATTAACCATGGCCGGCTTGCCGGTTGCCTGTGCATAGGCATCGGCAATTGACATAACCGATGCTTCTTGTAAGGCAAGGATGTATTTGAAATCGGCGGGATAATCCATAAGAAAATTTTCTTCAGTGCTGCCCGGATTGCCGAAAATGGTGGTAATGCCCAGTTCCCGCAATAATTCAAAAGTTGCTTCTCTGACGTTTTTCATTTTGTTCGTTTTTTTAAGGTAGAATTTATTTTGTTTGTTCTGTTTTATGTATTGCCTGTTATTTTAACAATGTAGAAATCCATACCCATAAAGGCAACACTACAATCATGGCAACACTCGTAACAAAAAGGGTTGCCGCGGCAAGTGATTCCGCTACCTTATGCTTCGAAGCAAGCAATACCCCAACTACGGCGGGAGGTAGCGCAGTGGCAACCAAAGCAGCGTTTCCTATTGTGCCCTTTACACTAAACAACAATAGCAGCACTAAAAATAATGCAGGTTCCACAATCACTTTTCCTAAACTTATCAACCACGTCTGTTTCGAAAGCGTTATTTTATGAGCGGATAGAACCATCCCTGAAGCAAAAATAGCTACGCCTGATGCTGATACGCCCAGCAGGTTAAGCGTATCATCGGCAAGGGCTGGCACGTGTACGCCAAAAATCACCAGCAGTACACCGGCTAATGGTGCCCATACAAGAGGTGATTCCAGGGTTTTAACTACGATGTTGTTTTTCTTTCCAGCCTGCTCAGGTTGCTTTCCAACCTGCTCGGGTTGCTTTCCGGCCTGCCCAGGTTTTGGTGGGGTAGTTTTAGAAGCAGCAGGATCGCCACCAGCTGATAGTATGGCAAGTGTAACCGGTGTTAACGCGAGATTGCAAATTAAGGCGACGATACCCACAGTTATGGAGCTATCTGCACCAAATAGCGGTTGAAGCACTGCCACGCCATAAACCGGGGCCGCGGGAAAGCTTACCAACAAAGCAACAACTGCTGCACCTTTGCTGCCTAATGTTTTTGATCGGCGCGCAAGCATGTAAACTATCCCATAAACAAGGCAATAACAAATCAACACGGCCAATAGCAGTGGCCCTTGTTGAAACAACTGTTCGTGGCTTACCTTGGTCATCCCTACAAACAATGCAGCTGGCAGGGCATAATTCAAGGCCAGCGTGCTGAAACCGGATGCCTGGTCCTGATCAAAATTATGGTCCCGGCCTGCCCAATATCCTAAAAGTAATACAAAAAGTACCGGCACGAGTGCTGCCGCAAGGATTGCGATGTTGAAGTGTGTTTGCATTTTTAAATTAAATCAGTATAAAAAATATTAAAGCCTTTTCAAGTTTTGCCTGATTAAGTCCCCATGCTTCTTTTACCACCTAAAAATCAGTACACTTATGTTTTTGTCATGCCAAACTTGTTTCAGGAAAAGTTTCTTAATACAAGATAGAGGCAATGTAACTTAAAGGCAAACCATTTAACTTTGTTTCAAATCGTGTGTTATATTTTTCTTTATAGTACCAGCAAACCTAATTTATAGGTATAAAAGAAGTAGGTTGTGTTTCTAAATGTATGATGGGCTAAAATAGCAGCGGTGCTGCCGGAGTTGGTTGTGAAATCAAACAAAACAGTTGGCTGCCCCCGCTGTCCTAATGGAAAGGCAGTAAAAAACGGAAAGAAAAAGACAGGTTTTCAAAATTTGCTTTGCAAGACATGTGGGCTGCAGTGCTCAGAAGTATTTTAAGCATGGGCAAATCTTCTGAAATCAGGCCGAAACACGAGTCGTACCATCTGGTGCAGATAGACGAACAGTGGTCATATGTAGGCAACAGGCAAAAGAAAGTGTGGCTACTGTATGCCATTTGTAAACAAAGCGGTGAGATCCTGACGGCAAACTGGGGCAAAAGGAATAAAAAGGCTATAAAAGCTTTGCTGAAAAAGCTCCAGGAAGTGGAAATCAATTTTTATTGTACCGATCATTGGGGTGCATTTGCACAAGTGTTGCCAAAGGAAAAACATTTGATAGGCAAAAAATACACGAAAAAGATCGAAGGGATAAACACTTGGTTCAGGACAAGGCTGAGATGGCTGACAAGACGGACAACCTGCTTCTCAAAAAAGCTGCTTTACCATTACGCAATTATGAAAACAGCCATCTATGAACGAAATATTAGATCATCATACATTTAGAAACACAACCAAAAATATTTGGGCATACCAAATTTATAGGCATAAAAGAAGCATTGTAAAAATTTTATGATATAAATTTAAACAGGCTCTAAGCAAAGCAAACATGCTTTGCTTCTATTTGCTCAACCTGTTTTACTTTTAATGATTTAAATTGATAATAATGCTTCTTTTATCACCTAAAAATTAGATTTTTTGATTCGGAAAAATGAATAATATATCACAAATTTAACCGATAAAAGAAGCATTGTTGTTTATTTAAACTTCAAAGCCAGGGTTACAATATCAGAATTTAGCCCGGTGGAACGGACGTAATGGCCGTAACGCAATTCGAGCGTGTTCAAATGCTGCCAGCCAAACACGCCTTTTGGCGGCGCAAACCGGATACCTGTACCAAAAAAACTGCTGTTTAAAGTTGACAAATCGTAATCGCTGGTGTAATAAACATCGGCAGCGTTGTGCTGGCCGTAAGGTGCAAAGTAACGGGTGCCAGTTTGGTTGTTGTAGCGGTAAAAAGGGCTTATAGAAACAAAAGAAGTCAGTTTTACAGGCACTTCAATTTCGGCCGTGTGCGCCCTGATGCCCCAGTTGTCCATATAATACCGGTAAAAAGTGCGGATGATAAAACGGTCGTCTAAAAAGTAGTTTAAACGGGCGGCGATGGGCAGTTTATAGCGGCTACCCGGCAAATTTTCCACTCGTTCAGATCCGTCTGTAAAATAATCGCGCTGGTATTTGGTGGCCAGCAGGCCATGCTGGTAAGACGGTTCTACAATGATCAAGCCTTGCAAGCGGGCATTGATGACGTGCGACAACGAGAACGAACTGCTGAACGAGTTGCGGGGCGAATAATCAACCGGACGGTTGTCCCGCTCAGAGCCGGAACCATAGCCCGCTGGCCGAAGTTCTACCGGCAAAATCACTTTCCAGGTATCTAAAAACGCCTGCAGCCGCAGGTCAAACTGCGTGTTTTTATCTTTGGAAGAACGGGTAAGGTTAAAGCCACCGCCAAAGGATTGGTAGTCATACTCATGCGAGTAAGAGCCGGTAAAGCCCAGGGCGTTTCCTGTTTTTTCGTTGGAAGTTGTCCAGTTAAGCGAAGGGTAAACGCGCGTGTCTGACCTCGAAGCCGAGGAAACACTGTTTGGGTCTATTTTATCGGAGGAAGCGGAAGTGTAATGGTCAACGCCCAACTCAAACAAAAACGTGTTCTTTTTTCCCTGCTTGCTGTATTTCGACATTTGCAAATCAAGGGTATTGGCAAAATCTGTCAGGTTTTCTGTCCCGATGCCGCCTGTTACAGCCGAGTGGTTCCCGTCCTGGTGGTAATAGCCGGTTACAAAATTCACCTCATCCAACTTGAGCTTACGCGGTTGATAGTTAGAACTGTCTGTTGCTGTTTGCGCAAACGAAGCGGAAATACTTAAGTACAAGCTTAGTACGCATAAATATATTTTTCTCATTTCTTATCCTGCGTAATTAGTTACAGCCACAGCCGCCGCCACTTTTGCCACCGTTGGCACCCGAACCACCTTCGCGGTACAGTTGAAAACTTTGCTCAAACTTTTGGGCTTTGCGCGCCGAAAGCTCCATTTCGGCATCGTTGATGCGGTTTTTTTGGTAAGGCTTTACAGAAGTGCAGGAAGCCAGGCCAAAAAGCAAAGCGGTAACTGCCAAAGCAATTGGTTTAATGAAAATTCGTTTCTTCATTTTAGTTTTTAATATTGATATTTTTAGAAGTATAAACCTGGTTGTGGTCGTCAATAACCACACAAGCAATCTGCTGCAGTTGGTTCATCAGGTCAAGGCCTACTTTAACACCCATTACCATTACCGGCGTTGCCATGGCATCGGCCAGTTCTGCACTTGGGCAAATGATGCTCACGCTTTTAATGCCGCTCACCGGCATCCCGGTTTTTGGATCAATGGTATGCGCATATTTCTTACCATTGATTACCGCATATTTCTCATAGTTGCCCGAAGTGGCAATGGCCATGTTGCTGATATTTAAGGTGGAAAAAGGCTGCATCTTTTGGTCTGGGTCGGCAATCGCAATCGTCCAGGGCCTGCCATCGGGCTGCGTTCCCCAGGTTATCAAATCGCCGGAGGCATTTACAATCCCGCTTTGTACATTTTGTTGTTTTAAAATATTTTTAGCACAATCGGCCGCATAACCTTTTCCAATGCCACCGAAACCAATTCGCATACCTGCTTCTTTTAAAAAAACAGTTTGTGCCGCTTCGTCCAAAATCACGTTGCGGTAATTGATCAATTTTACCGATTCCTGCGCCGTTTTTTTATCCGGTAAAGCCTCCATGTTCACATCAAAATTCCACAAGCTTTTATCAATAGAACCGTAAGTAATATCAAAAGCGCCCTGCGTTAAAGCCGATATTTTTAATGACCGTTTGATCAGGTTAAAAACCTCTTCATCCACTTTTACCGGCTGGATGCCTGCATTACGGTTGATCTCGTTCGTCTGGCTGTCCTCGCTAAAAGTGGTCAGCAGCTTTTCGATCCGTTTAATTTCGTTTACTGCAAGCCCGATTTTTTCTTCTGCCCAAACTTCATCATCGCCAACCACACTGATTTCAAAGCGGTTGCCCATGAGTTTTAACATCCGCTTATAAACCTTGAGATCCATACTGTTTTTACCGGCTATTTTTTTGTGCCGATTTGATCTCTTCCACAAATTGGGCGGGAGAAACATCCGGATAGCCGTCCCAGCGCTTCAACACTTTCCCATGCTCATCTACCAGCAACGTAAACGGAAACTTGCCATCCGGGTTAAACTGTTCCGCCAAAGCTTCGTTCCGCTTTACCTGCGCTTTGTCCAACTGGTTCTTTTTTTGCCGGGGAAAATCAGCCCGCACCAATAACAGGTTTTCTTTGGCATAATCTTCAAACGCTGCAGATTCTAAAATTTCTTTTCGTAAACGGATACAGGGCCCGCACCAGTCGGAACCAGAAAAGTTGACCACGATGAATTTATGCGAAGCCGATGCTTCTTTTACGGCATCATTATAGTTGCCCAGCCAAATTACCGGCAAGGCCATCAAATGGAACAAGGTGAAAAAAAGTAATTTTATCATGATCAAGAATAAACTTTTAAAGAAGTTCCGGTAAGTGTAGTATTATAAGTAGTTAAAGGCCTATTTGCCGGTCCGTTGGTAACAGCCCCCGAATTAGAAAACGTAGCGCCATGGTTGTTACAATAAAACCTGTTGTTAGAACCTTGGTAAACTAAACCATAATTTTCGTGTGTGCAGGATTGTTGTACGGCAATATAAGCGCCTGCTGTGGTACGGGCAACGATCACGCCGTTTGAAACCAAGTAACCGCCATTGGTAAGCAGTGCGGCATTGGCAGAAGAGGACAAATCGAGTGTAAAATTAACACCCGTAGGTCCGTTTGCTGTGCCAGATGATAAATTGTCCGAACTTTTTGAACAGCCTACGCAACTTAATATTGCAAAAGATGCCGCACTTAACCCAATACTCGCCAAAAATTCTTTTCTGTCCATAATTTAATTTTTTTTAAAGCTACTTAGTGAAAGATTATACAACGAGCAGTATTGACAAACGCAATATTTAAATCGACGAACGGTCTTTTTGTACCGACAAAGCACGAACGTTAAACATCCTTTTAAATTATTCTTGAAAAAATGCCCATGCTTCTTTTACCATGCAAAAATTGGTATAGTAACAAAAAAATAAATTTAGAGTATAACACTTACTGTTTTTTACCTGCTAAAAGAAGCATTCAAAATACCCTTTTTATAATCTTTGGCCCAAAAACTTTTGTTGGCCAAAGGTTGTTTCCCTGTCAACTATTTCTCATCCAAAAATGAAATACCGGTTGGCCCGATTTCTCCTGATCTTATTTTTGCTGCAAAGCACAGAGTTGGGCGAGTTCCTTAAATTTCCTTTGCTGTTGCAGCATTATGGCCAGCATGTGCGGTTACATCCCGGCACTACGGTCATCGGTTTTTTAAAAATGCACTATTTTGATAAAACCGTTGTGGATGAGGATTACGCCCAGGATATGCAGCTCCCTTTTAAAACGTTGGACAACCATAATTTAACTATCCAATTGTCCATGCCTCCGGTTGCTGTTGCTATTGCATGTCTGCACCCTTTTCACCTCGAACCAAAAATTGTTTATTATTCTGCTTTCGTTCCGCACACTTTTTCCGGCAAGGTTTTTCAGCCTCCAAAACCAGCATAAATTTTTTAACCATTTTCTACTGATAAAAACAGTAGTATTATTTTTAATTTAAGCTGATAAAAAAATGATTGATCGAATTATAGATTTCTCGGTCAGGAACAAGCTTATCATAGGTTTATTGGTGTTGCTGATGAGTGCTTTTGGCATTTATTCGGCATCGCGTTTGCCTGTAGATGCCGTTCCTGATATTACCAACAACCAGGTGCTGCTCATCACCGTTTCGCCATCGCTGGCCGCACCGGAAGTAGAGCGCCTGATCTCCATGCCGATAGAAAGGGTGATGGCTTCATTGCCCGAACTGAAAGAAATGCGTTCCATTTCTCGTTTCGGCCTGTCAAACGTAACCGTTGTTTTTAATGATGATGTAGATATTGCCCGCGCCCGCCAACAGGTAAGCGAACGGTTGGGCCAGTTAAAAGGCGTTATCCCAACAAATATTGGCGAAACCGATATGGGGCCGGTAACAACAGGTTTGGGCGAAGTTTACCAGTATTACGTAGTGCCAAAACCCGGGTACGAAAACCGCTATACGTTAACCGAACTGCGCACTTTGCAGGAGTGGATTGTGCGGCGGCAATTGCTGGGCGTTCCCGGTGTTGCCGATGTGAGCAGCTTGGGCGGAAAATTGAAACAATATCAGGTGGTCATCAACCCCGAACGTTTAAAAGGCATGGGCATTACTTTGGATGATTTGTACAATGCCGTGCAGCAAAACAACGAAAATACTGGCGGTGCTTATATCGAAAAAGGGCCAAACGCTTATTATATCCGCACCGAAGGCATGGCTTCTACCTTAGAAGATTTACGGAACATGCCGGTAAAAAACATCCACGGACTTCCATTAAGATTAGGCGAAGTAGCCAATGTGCGCGAAGGCGATGCACTGCGTTTCGGTGCAATGTATAACGACCATTACGGCGAAGTTGCAGGCGCCGTGGTACTGATGCTGAAAGGCGCCAACGCCATGCAAGTGGTAAAAGATGTAAAGCTGCGGGTAGAAGAAATCAAAAAACGCCTGCCCGAAGGTGTAACGATTGTGCCTTATTACGAGCGCAGCAAAATGGTGGGCAATTCCATTTCTACGGTTAAAAAAAACCTGATCGAAGGTGCATTGATCGTCATTTTTGTGCTGGTTATTTTTCTGGGAAACCTGCGTTCGGGGCTGGTGGTTGCTTCGGTTATCCCGCTTTCGATGCTGTTTGCACTCATTATCATGAACCTGTTTGGCGTTTCAGCCAACTTGATGAGTTTGGGTGCTTTGGATTTTGGGTTGATTGTAGATGGCGCCGTGATTATTGTAGAAGGCGTGATGCATCGTTTACGGGATAAAATTGAGGCACATCCCGGAGGCGATTTTTCTCAGGACGAAATAAACGAAGAAGTGAAAACCTCTGCTTCACGCTTGATGAATGCGGCTATTTTCGGACAAATTATTATCCTCATTGTTTACCTTCCTATTTTAAGTTTGCAGGGGATTGAAGGCAAAATGTTCAGGCCGATGGCAGAAACCGTGGCCTTTGCACTGGTTGGCGCTTTTTTACTTTCCATCACTTATGTGCCGATGATGACGGCATTAACATTGAGCAAAAAGGCAAAACGAAAAGCCAATTTTGCAGATAAACTGATGGCTTTCGTCCACAAATATTATGCGCCGTTATTAGAAAAAGCTTTAAAACATGCCAAAATGGTTATGCTGATTGCCCTTGCGCTGTTTGCTGTTGCTTTTTTTATTTTCCGGTCTTTAGGCGGAGAATTTATCCCGCAACTGGAAGAAGGGGATTTTGCATTGGATGCCCGTTTTTTGCCTGGCACATCTTTAACGCAAACCATTAAAGGGATGCAAATGGCTTGTAACGAACTGAAAAAGTTTCCGGAAGTACAACAGGTAACCTGCCGGATCGGTTCCGCAGAAATCCCAACCGACCCAATGTCTTTGGAACAATGCGATGTTTTTATCATCCTGAAAGATAAATCCCAATGGAAAACGGCACATGATTATGCCGGTTTGGAAGATGCTTTTGGTAAAGCGCTTGCCCAAATCCCAGGCTTAAATGTTGGTTTTGAATATCCGGTGCAAATGCGTTTTAACGAGCTGATATCCGGCGCAAAGCAAGATGTGGTGGTTAAAATCTTTGGCGACGATTTGCAGCAGTTGTCCAACCTGGCGGGTAAGGTAAGCAGCATTGCCGGCAAGGTAAAAGGCGCGGCAGATATTTATACCGAAAAAATAACTGGCTTGCCGCAATTGGTGGTGCATTACAACCGTGCCGCTTTAGCGCAATACAACCTCAGCATCAACCAGGTAAACCATGTGTTGAATGCTGTTTTTGCCGGTGAAAAAGCAGGGAGCATTTACGAAGGCGAACGGCAGTTTGATGTGATGCTGCGGATGTCGGACACGGCGCGTTCCAACTTTAACAACCTGGACCAGTTGCAGATCAATACGCCCGGCGGGATGCAAATTCCTTTAAACCAGGTTGCAACCATCAGCATCAAAGACGGGCCAAACCAGATTCAGCGGGAAAACGGGCAAAGGCGCATTTCGGTTTCTTTTAACGTTCGCGGCCGTGATGTGCAAAGCGTGGTAACTGATTTGCAGCAACAGATCCAGCAAAAAGTGAAGCTGCCTGCCGGTTATTACGTAGATTATGGCGGCCAGTTCGAAAACCTGAAATCGGCAAAAAAACGATTGGCAATAGCTGTACCGGCTTCGCTGTTGTTTATACTGGTCC
>NZ_CALMAT010000089.1 GCF_937859865.1 uncultured Mucilaginibacter sp. | reverse complement strand
GTAATGCTGATTTCCCGAACACCGGGATCAATGGCAGCTTCCCGCAAAAAATGGATCACATAATCAAAAGACTGGTACGGCGTGCTCACCAAAAAATCGCGTTTGCTGATCATGCCCAGCAAACTTTTGCCAAAAGGCAGTTGCGGCACTTCCAAAGCGTGGACTTTCGGATATTCCAATTCCGGCCGGCCAATGTTTGGGAAAGAAATAAAATCTTTAAAGTTATGGTAACGGCTGCCCGGAATAAGGCTTGTGGCCGTTAACTGCATTTTTCGCACCAAATACGAAAGCATATCCAGCGGCATATCCGTATCGTAAAGCAAACGCATCGGCTTGCCTTTTTTCCGTTTTTGCAAGCTTTTGGAAAGCGATTCGATAAATTTCTCGCTCACTTCTTTATCCAAATCCAGTTCCGCATCACGCGTTAGCTGGATGGAATAAGCTTCGATCGTATCGTAATCAAAAATGAAAAAAATATCGTCGAGGCAATAACGGATAATATCATCCAGCAAAATGATAAACTTTAACTGGTTCGTCTCCGGCAAAACCAAAAATCGCGACATGCCTTCGGGAACTTCAATCAGCGCCAATTTCGACTGACTTTCCAGGTCTTCTTTCGTTAAGCGTACAAAAAAATAAATCGCCTGGTCTTTCAACTGCGGCATTGCCGTATGTTTGTCCAAAATAATTGGCACCACGTTGGAAAGCAGTTTTTCCCGAAAATAATTTTTTACAAACTCACCGCGCGTAACATTGAGCTGTTTATCGTCCAGGATAAAAATCTTTTCTTCGGCCAGTTTTTTTACAATGATGTTTTCGTACAGGTTGTTAAACTTCTTTTCCTCTTTAATTACCAGGTTTTTAATCTGACTTAAAACTTTCCTCGGGTTGTAGCCTAAAATCTCTTTCGCCTTTTCATTTAAATTTGCCAGGCGGTTTAAAGTTGCCACACGAACGCGGTAAAACTCGTCCATGTTGGAAGAAAATATCGCCAAAAAACGCACCCTTTCAATCAAAGGCACGGCTTCGTCTGCGGCTTCCTGCAAAACGCGGTCGTTAAAATAAAGCCAACTGATTTCGCGGTTGGTTAAAGGAATATGCTTCGAGATCATAACATAACTAACAACAAAAAATTCCCGGAGATTGCCGGGAATGCAAAAACGTGTATTTGTTTATTAAGCAAAGGTTAAATTAAACGCTGCTTAAATCCTTATTTTTACTACAAAACAGCAGAGCCTGTTGTTTCTGTTGCCGGTTTTTCTTCGGATGTGGCAACAGGTTTTGGTTTGTTGGGCGAGCGTTTGCGTTTTACCGATGCTTCTTTTACCGCCTCTTTTTCAGCGTTTGCGGCTTCAATTTCTTCTTTTTTCCTTCGGGGCGCACGGGTGCGTTTTACCGGGGCAAATGCTTCTTTTACCGCCTCTTTTTCGGCAGGCGCGGCGTGTGGTTTATCTAAAGTTGGTGCAGCAGGTTTGGCAACCGAACGGCCGGAAGCCGTAGAAGATTTGCCGGAAGCCGCTTTTGCAACTGCCGAAACCACCTTGTCAATTTTCGCTTCGGCTTTGTTGGCCACTATTTTAACATCGGTTTTCTTTTTATCAACCTTTTTCGTCAGTTTTTTTGTTTTGTCTGCTTCTTTTGCGGTTGCTTTTTGCGCGTCGGCTAATGCTTTGGCAATTTTCTCGGAAACCGTTTTACCGGCTTTGGCAATTTCTTTTTTCAGGCTTTCTACATTATGGCCCAAACCATGCAACGCTTCGGTAAATTTGGCGGTGATGCTGGTTTCCAGTTCTTTGTTTTTTACTTTTGACTTGCCTTTCTTTTTCATCGGATAATATTTGTTTTTTTGTCGGTGATAAGCTTAAATGTGCCGTTGCGCATCCTTTAATTGTGCTAATTTTGCCTATAACTTTAGAATTTATAAAGCTAACCGTTAAAATTTAATTCCCTTAAAATAAAATACATATTATGCCATCTTTTGACATTATCAGCAAAATTGACGCGCAAACGTTGGACAACGCCATCAACAACGCCAAAAAGGAAATTTTGAACCGTTACGATTTTAACGATTCGAAAAGCACCATCGAACTGGACAAAAAAACCAATGAAGTAACCATTGTTACCGAGAACGATATGCGTTTGAAAGCCATCCAAGATTCGATCATCAGCCGCATGGTAAAACAGCATCTCGACCCAAACGCGCTGGATTTTGGCGAACAAGAATATGCATCGGGCAACATGATCCGCAAGGAAATTAAAATTGTGGAAGGGATTGATAAAGAAGCGGCCAAAAAGATCGTCAAAAAAATAAAAGACAGCGGCTTAAAAGTGCAAGCTTCAATTATGGACGACCAGGTACGTGTTACCGGAAAAAAGATTGACGATCTGCAGGCGGTTATTGCTTTGTGCCGCGGCGAGGATTTTGGACAGCCGTTGCAGTATAGCAATATGCGGAATTGAGGAGGGTTGATATTTAAACAATAGCGCTTATATTAGTTTAAAAGTTTTGGTATGGATAAGATAAAACAATTAAACCTGGATGAGTTGAATATCAGCATTTCAGATAATAATAAAGTATTGAGCTTTTTGTTGTCTGATAACCTTTTAAACGAAATAACCAGCAATCAGCAAACTGTTGATACCATCGCTTTTATCCGAAATGGTTTCCCAAAAGAATCCGTAACGCGGGTGATAGAAAAAACAGACCTTCCTGCCGGGAAAATATTTAATATTCTTCATATCGGTTTTCCTCAGCCTGCTTATTACAACGATGATGAAAAGTTATCCGTTGAGCAATCAAACTTTCTGTATGAATTTGCCCGGCTTTATTTAAAAGGCTTGGATGTTTTTGGCGATAAACAAACTTTTGACCATTGGCTGAACCGCCCAAACTTGGCTTTGGGAGAAAAAACACCTTTAGAACTGCTGGACACAATAGAAGGTTTCAGGTTGGTTGAGAACGTGTTGGCACAAATAGAATATGGTTTCTATTCATGATCCTTTTTCGTATTGCCCGCGAACGATATGCGGAAGATTTGTCGGGCAGAGGCGGCTTGCTTTCATTTGCTCGATGGCATGATCATTTGCCCATAATTTATAGTTCTTTATCTTCATCAACCTGTATTTAAGAAAAACTTGTCCATTTACAACCGGAAGAAATCCATCACGATTTAGTGATGGCGAAGATTGAGGTTGATGATACTGCAAGCAGCCTGATGTTAGAAACCGGCCAACTACCGATAGGCTGGAACAAATATCCTTCGCCGGATATTCTGAAAAAAATCGGTAATGCCTGGCTGCAAAATCAATCCTCTTTGTTGCTTTTCGTGCCCAGTGCAATTGATCCATTTTCCCAAAACGTGTTGATTAATCCTTTGCATACCGAAGCTAATTTGCTAACCGTAAAAGAGATAAGCCCATTTACTTTTGATGATCGTTTGTTAAAGTAAATTGAGTTTCAATAGTTGAAAAAATCAGTGATAAAAGAAGCATCCTCCTTTTACTCAATCTTTTTAATACTCGTTGCACCCGAATGCTCGTTGCTGATTTTTGCCGGGTTGCCTTTGTATTGCACACTGCCGGCACCGCTTACATTTACGCTTAACTCGTTCAGCACGTTTACGTTGCAATTGGTAAAACCACTGGTTTCGATACGGTAATTGGCCACCACAAAATCAAGCGCGTTCAGATTGCTTTTTCCGCTCATGGTTACCTTGTTGGATGTTGCCTGGCCGGTTAAATTCACCTCGGAAGAACCGCTGGTTGAAGTGGTTACATTGGCCGCGTTTAAATTGAGGTTTACTTTTGACATGCCGGCCAGTTCCATGCTAAAATCTTTCAGGTTAAGTTTTCCGTCGGCACTTAAATCTATCGTTCCTGCTGTTTTTACCGCCTGAAAATCCGGGTTGCTGATGTCAATTTCCATCGTTCCGGCATTGCAAATATTTTTTTTGGTTTTGATCGTCAGTTCATCGCCTCTTACACTGGTTTCAATCTGCTTCAACAAATTATCATCCGCAGTAACTTTTACAGAAGGAACGCCTTGCTTCAGCACAACTTTGTAAGCACCGGAAAAATTTAGCTTGGTAAAAGCGCCCACTTTACGGTATTCAGAAGCTGCTTTGCCCGAACCTTTTTCGCAGGAATCATTGCAGGAAGACAAAACTGAAAACAACAAAAGAAAACCAGACAGGATAAGTAGCGGTTGCTTTTTCATATTTTTTAGGTTGGTAATAATTTTATGCCGATAAAAGAAGCATTGCGAGTTACCGAAAGTTTTGGAGAATTAAAGATAATATTTTTCGCCGTCGGATTTTATTTTTCCGGCATCCAACAAACGGCGGATAGTTTCCAATCGGTCTTTTTCCGTTCCGGTTTTGATGGAACGAACCAAATCTTCCACCGTTAAGTTTTGTACCGAAAGCTGGTCAATCACTTCCTGCGTAATCCGGTCAAAAACTTCGGATGCTTTTTCGCGCCGCTTGTTTTCCAAACAAACATCACATCGCCCGCAATTAGGCGCGTCCGGCTCGTCCAAATAAGCCAGCAACATCCGGCTTCGGCATTGTTTGGTTTCGGCATAAGTAAAAACAGCCTCCATTTTTTCGTGGAAAACCTGTTTGCGTTCTTCCAGAAATTTGCGGTCAATAATGACATGCAAATTATCCTGCCGCGCCCGCGTAAAAGTTACTTGTGGCATATCGGTTTGCGGCAGGTAGCTCAAAACGTTTTGCTCCTGCAAAGTTTTTAGTTGGGCGATGACTTGCTGCACGCTCAAATTTAAACGCCTTGCAATGTCTAATTCGCGGATGCGAACGTAGTTTTCAAAAGAACCGCCGTAAGTGCGCAACAAGGTTTTGATGAAATAATCAAAGCCTTCGTTCTCGATCTGGAAACGGTACAAATCCTCGTTCCCGATTTCAAAACGAAAACGGGAAGGCAAAAAAACACTTTCCGTGAACGACAGATAATCGTTCCGCTCCAAAAACTTCAAGGCATTTAACGTTTTAACTGGATCAATTTTAAACTTCGTGCAAAAATCGCCCAGGTCCAAATCAAAACTCAAACCTTCGCCCGCACCGTAAGCCAACTGGGTGTAGTTCCCCAAAAAATGGTAAACCTTTTTAATTTCTTCTACCAAAGGAAAACTCAGTTCAAACTTCTTTTCCAATTGCAGCCGGTCGCTTTTGGTATACAGCAACACGGCATACGCTTTTTGCCCGTCGCGCCCTGCCCGCTTCCTGGTAATACACTTCCAAACTTTCGGGCAAATCTTTGTGGATTACAAAACGGACATCAGGTTTATCAATGCCCATCCCGAAAGCGTTGGTGGCGACGATGACGCGCGTTACATTATTTTTCCAGTTCTCCTGTTTGATAGAACGTTCTTCGGCGGGCAAACCAGCGTTGTAATAATCGGCCGAAATTTGATGCTGGTTGAGGTATTTGCTGATTTCAAAAGTTTCGCGCCTGCTGCGCACATAAACAATGCCGCTGCCTTTTACGCCGTGGATGACGTCCAACATTTTGCGCAGCTTGTTTTCATCGCCCTGAACCACGTAGCTTAAATTCTGCCGCTCAAAGCTTTGCTGGAAAATGTTGCTTCTTTTAAACAACAATTTTTGCTGAATATCTTCCCGAACCTGCGCCGTTGCCGTAGCCGTTAAAGCCAGCACTGGAACATTTGGATGAAGCAGCCGCAAACCGGCCAGATGCAAATACGAAGGCCGGAAATCATAACCCCATTGAGAGATGCAATGCGCTTCGTCCACGGCTATTAAATTCACGTTCATGTAACGGATACGTTCCTGCACCAATTCCGACAATAACCTTTCGGGCGACAGGTACAAAAATTTGATGTTGCCGTACACACAGTTGTCCAGCGCAATATCCACTTCGCGCCTGCCCATTCCCGAAACGATGCTGATGGCTTCAATGCCTTTGGCCTGCAGGTTTTCTACCTGGTCTTTCATCAACGCAATCAGCGGGGAAACCACAATGCAAATGCCTTCTTTGGCCAACGCCGGAACCTGGAAACAAACTGATTTACCGCCGCCGGTAGGCAGCAGCGCCAGCGTATCGTAGCCCAATAAAACGGATTGGATAATTTCTTCCTGCATCGGCCGGAACGCTTGGTGCTTCCAGTAATGCGAAAGGATTTCTTGTGTTGTCATGCAGCAGTTCTGTTCCAAAGTTATCAAAACACCGCGTAAATTTAAATTTGGCCGATGCTTCTTTTATGTCCATAAAAACAGTATCGGCCAAAAATTGATTAATAGGAAATGAAAACTTCGCCCATAGCTATTTCGCACGACCGTTTGGTTGAATTGAAACCGATTGAACAACAACACGGTCAGTTTGTACAAGACCATCAGCATCGGTATTTTATTTACGAAATTGACGACAACCGCTGGCAAAACGTGGAACCCGACGGGGAAACAGATTACGATCTGCAATCTATCAAACAAGAACGCGTAAAATTACCTGTTGGAATTTTAACGCTGGACGAAAAAAAGGAAGTTTTTTCTTTTGAAGGCGATTTAACGATTACGCAGGAAGACCAGCAACTGCTTTTTCAGTCGTTAAAATAACCCGGATTGCAATTTAACCAAAACTTGTTTTAAATAAGTGCCGTTTTTTATGGAAAATTAAATAAGATTGCCATTATTTGCTTCTTTGATAAAAATCTTTAATCTGTAACTAAATTTTGACATATAATTTCTACTTTTAATAAAAATAGAAAAATATGAACAAAATTTACTACAAACTGTCCATCACCTTTTTGCTTTGCCTATTCACTTCAATCATGCTGGCGCAAGGCATTCGTGGCAAAATTACCGATGCCTCGAATGGCTCTACCTTGCCAGGCGTTAGCGTTTTAATCGTTGGCACACAAACCGGCACGGCAACCAACGAAAACGGCGAGTACTCGTTTAAACTGGCCAAAGGCACCTATCAGCTTAAAGTTTCTTTTATCGGTTATCAAACTATAACCACTTCGGTTACGGTTGATGCTTCTTTTACCACACAAAATTTTAGTTTGAAGTTGGCTGGTTCGGCTTTGAACGAAGTGGTGGTTACCGGCTCGCGTTCGGCAATCCCGCGCACCAACATCGAAACTACGGCCCCGGTTGATGTGATCTCTACAAAAGAACTCAGAAGTTTTCCGCAAACGGACGTTTCCCAGATCCTGAATTATGTGGCGCCTTCTTTCACTTCCAACCGGCAAACCATTTCGGATGGAACAGACCATATTGATCCGGCTTCGTTGCGCGGTTTAGGGCCAGACCAGGTTTTGGTTTTGGTGAACGGAAAGCGGAGGCACACTTCGGCTTTGGTCAACATCAACGGAACTTTTGGCCGCGGAAGTGTAGGTACGGATTTAAACGCCATTCCGGTTGCTGCGATTGACCATATCGAAGTTTTGCGCGAGGGGGCCGCTGCCCAATACGGTTCGGATGCGATTGCCGGTGTGATCAACATCGTGCTGAAAAAAGTTACGCCTTTAAATGTTGCTTTTAGTTATGGGCAATCTGCTTCAAGCACTTTAGGACGAACCTTTTACGATGGCAAAACTTACCAAATTGAAGGCAGCAAAGGCTGGAATTTAAACGGAAAAGGCTTTGTAAATATTGGTGCACAATATGTTGACCGCGGCGCAACCAACCGCAGCGGCACTGATACACGCCCGCTGCTTTATTCGCCGCTGCCATCCAAAGGTGCTAACGAAACAGAAGCTAATTTTGAAACCCGGTATGCCGGTTTAAAAGCCGCAGACGATGCCAAAGCGCAAGCAAACGGGTTAAACCGCATCAACATGATTGTGGGCAACTCGCAAATGAAATCTGGTGGCTTTTTTGCAAATGGGCAATACACGGTTGCTAAATGGGCCGATGTTTATGCTGATGCAAACTACAATCGTAAAAATGGTTTATCAGCCGGTTTTTACCGTTTGCCCAGCCAGGCCACGCAAGTTGATGCAACCATTTATCCCAACGGTTTTTTGCCTTTTATCAATACTTCCATCAATGACTTGTCTTTTATTGGTGGTGTTAAAGGCAAAATCGGCAACTGGAACTATGACCTGAGCAATACTTACGGACAAAACAATATTAGCTTTGATATTACCAATACGGATAACGCATCGTTCCCGATCGGCACCAGCCCTACTTCTTTTAAAGCAGGAAAATTGGTGTTCAACCAAAACACGGTCAACTTTGATGTTTCCCGAAAATTCAATTTCGACGGGATTTTAACCGGTTTAAATACCGCTTACGGTGCAGAATACCGTATAGACAATTACCAAATCCATGCAGGCGAAGAAGGTTCTTATTCCTTCGGTATCCCATCGCAAGGCATTACGGGGCGTAAAGTTGGTTCTTCTTTTACGGCAGCAGGCGCACAGGTTTTTCCGGGTTTTCAGCCTTCCAACGCTTTGGACAAATCCAGGAACAACAAAAGTTTGTATGCAGATTATGAAGCAGATTTTGGCCCGCGTGTATTGTTGGAAGCAGCCGGCCGTTACGAAAATTACAGTGATTTCGGCTCCAACTTCTCTTATAAATTGTCCGGGCGTGTAAAAGTTGCAGATGAACTGAACATTCGGGGCGGGTTTGCAACTGGTTTCCGCGCACCTTCTTTGCACCAGCGTTATTTTAACAATGTAAGCACGCAGTTTGTCAACGGCAATCCAACGCAGGTTTTAACGGCTAATAATGATGACAATATTGTGCGCCAGTTTGGTGTTGGTTCTCTAAAACCGGAAAAATCAAAAGATTATAGTTTGGGCCTGACCGGAAAAATTGCCAACAGCTTAACTTATACCATTGATGCTTACCAGATCAATATCAAAGACCGTATTGTTTTCTCGAGCCAGTACACACGCGAACGTGATGGCAACGGTAATTTGATAGCCAGCGGAACGGTAAACCAAATCTTGAACACGGTTGACCCGAACGCGCAAATCAACAGTGTACAATTCTTTACCAACGCCATTTCTACCCGCACACGTGGTTTGGATGTGGTTATTTCAGACCGCATTTCTTTAAACGGAAGCAGCAATTTGGTACTTTCGGCGGCGGCAAACGTAAACCAAACCAAAGTAACGAGCATCAATGGTTCTGATAAAATCAATGGCGACCAAGTTTTGCTGCAAAAATTGTTTAACCGTACAGAAAAGTCTCGTTTTGAAACTTCCGTTCCAGCCAGCAAGATTAACCTAAGCGGCGATTATACTTTCAAAAAGTTTAACGTAGCTTTAAGAACGGTTTATTTTGGAAAAGTAACTTACCTTAATTCGGTTGACCCAAACATTGCTTCCAATAATTTACCGTTGGGTATTGATCAAACTTTCTCCGGAAAATGGGTTACCGATCTTTCTTTGGGCTACAAAATCACCAAACAACTTAATTTTACGGTAAGCGCGAGCAACTTATTTGATATTTATCCCGATCGGTTATATATGGACCCAAGAAATAACCAAAACAACTTGAGCGGGAATTCAGCCAATAATTATACCACCAACCGCGATAATACTTCTAATGGAAGGTTTCAATACAGCGCAGCCGTTTCGCAATTTGGCTTCAACGGCAGGTTTATTTTAGGGAAACTAACTTTTACTATGTAAAAAAAACATTGATTTTTTTGATTGGCGGCCAAGTTTTTTGCAAAACCTGGCCGCTTTGTTTTTTGCAGATGCTGTTTTTACAGGTATAAAACTTATACTGTTTTTATCGCCTATTTTTAAAATAATTGAAAGCTGATTGCATTTGAAAAAACAATTTTAGAAATCCAATGACGAGACTAATTCCATAACTTTTATAAACATTTCCTTAAAAGATTGCATTGTATCTAAATAGTATAAGGAACTG
This sequence comes from uncultured Mucilaginibacter sp., assembly GCF_937859865.1. Taxonomy (GTDB): domain Bacteria; phylum Bacteroidota; class Bacteroidia; order Sphingobacteriales; family Sphingobacteriaceae; genus Mucilaginibacter_A. Next base: position 5,392 of record NZ_CALMAT010000089.1, on the reverse strand, counting down.
TTTATGGATTTGGAAGAAAAGATAGGATCGGTGGAAGAATATTTGCAGATCATCCACAAAAACAAAGAGAAGAACATTAAGCAGGGAAACGACGAAGATTTTTTGTTCCGCGGACAGAAAGATGATTTTATCCTGATCCCCAAAATTGCCCGTTTGCAACCGAAAGGGGAATTATTTAACACCGAGTTTTTACTTCTACAGGAGTTTAAAAGAACAAACCCATTGTTGATTGATAACCAAAGACCAATGGACGATTGGGATTACCTGACCATTGGCCAACATTTTGGCTTGCCTACGCGGCTTTTGGATTGGTCTAACAATGCTTTGACTGCTTTGTGGTTTGCCATTTGGGAAAACGACCTGCAATCTCAGGAAGCACCTTATGCGGTTGTTTGGATTTTGATGGCCGAACCAAAAGACTACGATATTAATATTGAAGCCGTCCATCCGTTTGAGGTTAAAGAAACCAAGATTATCCGGCCGAGGATCATCAAGCAAAGGATCAACAACCAATCTGCTGTTTTTTCGATCCAGCCAAATCAGGAAATCGAAGAAAAAGTACCGCTGAACAAAGCAGACAGCTTTAAAAACAAACTTTTAAAAATCAAAATCCCGTCAGAAAAATTCCAGGACATCCGCACCGATTTAAACACGCTTGGCGTAAATGCTTTTACCATTTTCCCAGAGCTGGAAGGTTTGTGCTCGCATTTGCAATGGCGCTATTTTTATAGTGGTAAAAACAGTATGCAAGAAACGCTTTGCAACGAGGCCAATGCTTCTTTTAGCACCTAAAATTTAGCCGGCCTGCTTTTTAAAAACCCAGAAGTTTTGCAGCACGAAATTAAAACCAAGCGACACAATAATGTCAATCACAATCCGGCTGATGCGGTAATCCAGTTTCAACCCGGTGGTTAAAACATAAGTTCCGGCAGCTTTCAGCAAAACACTTCCGGCAACCATAAAAACAAACTTGATTAACTGGGAACCAACTGGGGATTTTTCCGATCCCTGATCTTTGAACGACCAATACCGGTTTAAAGAAAAGTTTAAAACCGCGCCAACAATGCCGCTGATGATGATGGAAATGGTGTAATGGATGTGCAGCAGTTCGGTGCAGGCAATCATTACCATATAATCCAGCACGCCGCCCAAGAATGCCGAAACCTGGGCTTTGGCAAAAGTAAAAACCGGTTTACTCATTCATCCAAACGCTGCTGTTTCCGTTTTGCCCGTCGCTCGTGCCGGTCGCGTTTATCGCCCAGTTTCAGCAGTTTTTGGGTATCCATACAATTGATGATAAAAAGGGCAACACAAATTACAATTACAGAAATTTGAATGGAATCCCGAAAAACAACTTCGGCTATCAATATCAATGCGATGATGATGCGCACTTCTGTTGGGCCTAACAAACCCGCATCAATGGTATATTTATCGGTAATTTTGTAGCGAAGTTGGGAAATGATCATAGACCAGCCGTACAAAACCACAAACAGAAATGCGCCCAGTTCGTGTTCGCCTTTGGCATAAACCACATAACCTAAACCGATTAAAACCGTGCTGATCCAATCCATAATAATATCCAGCGCAAAGCCATACCATTTGCGCGGAATGTTGCGGTAATAAGCAATGCGGCCGTCCAACGAATCGCCGTACCAATTTACAGCCAAACCAAAAACGCCAAGCAAAATAAAATTCGGGTGGATGTAGGTAGCCAATATAAAACCGGCAAAAACAAGTAAACTTCCGGCCAAACCAATGGAAGTAAGTATGTTGGAAGTAATAAATTGAGGCGTGTTTTTGACTAAAAAAGTAATCAAGCTTTGCTCAAAACTCCGAAGAATATTGGTCCTTTTCCGGTCTTGAAATAGTTTTTTAGAGTTATCAACTTCAACTATTGGAGCCAAAACTTCTTCCTGCTGTATCGCTTCGCCTAACATTTTAATGTTACTTGTACCTTTTTTATAGGTTATTTTACAAATATAGATACGATAAGTTTGCAGCCGGAAAGCAGTAGGCGAAGTTTTACAATCAGCAGTTAATCCTAAAAACAATAATGTTTTGGAAAAAAAGAAAGCAATCAACCTAATTTTGCCCTTACCATTCGGTCTTTCCCGCTTAAATCTTTTCGTATTTCTATATCAATAAAATTTTCCCCTTTTAATAATTCAAATACTTGTTTTCCATATTTTTCGTTGACCTCAAAAAACAGCAACCCATTTTTTTGCAGGGCAAAAGAAGCATAACCAGCAATCACGCGGTAAAAAAGCAGCGGATCGTTTTCCGGGACAAACAAAGCCAAATGCGGCTCAAAAGCCAGCACGTTGTGGTGCATTTGCAATTGTTCTTTTGGGGTGATGTAAGGCGGGTTGCTGACGATGATGGAATAACATGATGCTTCTTTTACCGGTATAAAGTTGAGGATGTCCTGTTGGAAAAAATGCACTTCAACTTGATTTAACGAAGCATTTTTTTGTGCCGTTTGCAAAGCTTCCGCAGAAATATCCAAAGCAAAAACTTCTGCTTCGGACCAGTTTTTTTTGATCGAGATTGGGATGCAGCCGCTGCCCGTGCCAATATCGAGGATGGCTTTCGGCATTAAGCTTTCAGCTTTCAGCTTTCCCCGCTCGCCGCTCCTCTTATCTCCGCTCAAGCTTCCTTTCTCCTCCATAACCCAGGCAACCAGTTCTTCCGTTTCCGGCCGTGGAATTAAAACGGATGGATTGATTTCGAACTTCAACCCAAAAAACTCGGTTTCGCCCAACAGATATTGTACTGGCATTCCTGTTTGCAGTTTTTGTGCCGATAAAAGAAGCATTTGAGTTTGAGCTTCAGAAAGTTGTTTTTCGGGAAAAGCGCGCAGTTGCGTTGGCGGTAATTTGGTGATGGAATGGAGCACGAGAAACACAATCGGATCCAACTCTTCCGAAGCGTAAACCGATTTCAGGTTTTCTTTTAACCAAATGCGTGCTTCGCCAACAGTTTTCATGCAGCAAAGAACGGAAAAAGCTACTTTTGTGGGATGAACGATCACGAAAAATACATGCGCCGCTGTTTAGAACTGGCTGCTTTGGGTACCGGTTTTGTTAGCCCGAACCCGATGGTTGGTGCCGTGGTTGTGCATCAAAACAAAATAATTGGCGAAGGTTATCACCAAAAATACGGACAGCCGCATGCCGAAGTTAATGCGGTAAATGCTGTTTTAGAACGACATGAAAACGCAGCAGAACTGTTAAAAGAAGCTACCATTTATGTTTCGTTGGAGCCTTGCGCTCATTTTGGCAAAACGCCGCCATGTGCCGATCTGATTATCAAAAACCAAATCCCGAAGGTGGTGGTTGGCTGCCGCGACCCTTTTGTTCAGGTGGATGGAAAAGGGATTGAGAAGTTACGAAACGCCGGGATTGAAGTGGTAGAAAATGTATTGGAAGCCGAATGTTTAGCACTGAACAAACGTTTTTTTACACGTGTTTTAAAGCAAAGGCCGTATGTGGTTTTGAAATGGGCGCAAACACAAGACCAGTTTTTTGCACCGGAAGACGGCAGCCAGCAATGGATTTCCGATCCGGTTTCCAAAAAATTAGTCCATCAATGGCGTAGCGAGGAAGACGCGGTTTTGGTAGGAAAAAATACGGCGGCGGCCGATAACCCGCAGTTGAACAACCGTTATCAACCCGAAGCAAAACAACCCAAACGGATTGTTTTAGACCGAAGGCTGGAATTAGGAAGACACCTTTATTTGTTCGATCAATCCGTAGAAACCCTGGTTTTTAACGAGGTAAAAACAGCATTGGAAGAAAACATAAAGTATATTGGTTTAGAAGATTTTGATTTGTATTTGCCGCAATACATTTTGTTTCAGTTGTATTTGCAGGATATTCAATCCGTAATTGTAGAAGGCGGCGCCAAAACTTTACAGTTTTTTATTGATGCCGGTTTGTGGGACGAAGCGCGCATTTTTACCAGCAAAACCCGTTGGGGAAAAGGCATCAAAGCACCGGAAATTTTGGGGGAATTAAAAGGCAACTTAAATTCGGGCGAAGATTTGTTGTCAGTTTTATATCCAACAAAAAAGCCCTGATTTATTTATCAAGGCTTTTTGTTTTAACTACCGGCAACTTCGGCTTCCGGCACATCCCCTTTTCGATTTAAAATGGAATGTTTAGAAGGCTTTTCGTCATCACCCAGCAAAACGCCCCAAGGTTTTAAAGATTCTATCCGATCGAAAATAATTTTGGTCATGGCAATTACAGGGATGGATAAAAACATGCCCGGGATGCCCCAAAGCATTTCGCCAATAATTACGCCCAAAATGGTAACCAACGCATTTATTTTTACTTTGGAACCTACAATTACAGGCAACAAAACGTTGCTGTCAATCAGGTGCATGGCCAAAATAGTAACGGCAACTAAAATCACTTTTCCAATGGCAGCGGTACTAAAAGTAATTAAAACGCTTAATAAAAGCGCCGTGAAAATACCGATGTAAGGGATGATGTTAAATAATCCGGTCAGTATTCCAAGCAAAAAAGCATATTTGATGCCGCCAATTAAGAAAACCGTGCAAACAATAGTTGCCACAATCAGCATTTCTAAAATCAAACCGGTAATGTATTTTCGGATAATAGATTGGATGTTTTGTATTACATCATAAACAATTTGAGAATTTTCCTGCTTAAAAACAGCAACCAGAAACCGCAATAACAACGTACGGTACACCAACAGGAAAAAGGTATCAATCAGCATAAAAATCAAAAACAACAGTACGGACGATAAGGAAAGCACCGTTGAACCAATTGCTGCCGTACTGCCGTTTAAAATTTTTGATGTTGCAGAATGCACATAGTTCATTTGCTTTTCTGCATTGATATTGTAATGTTCTGCAATCCAATCCTGAAAATTGGCAAATGAGTTGGTTACCTGGTCCCTCAATTGCGGCCAATCGCTTGCCAAATTACCAATTTGCGAAGCAACTACGTACAATACCCCTCCAACAACTGCAATAAGCAGTATTACAGAAACCCCACAGGCAGCGCCTCTGGGCAAATGGGCTTTGGTTTCAAAAAACTTGGCCACCGGCAGTAGCATAATTGAAAACAGCGTTGCAAATATTAAAGGCGAGAGGATTTCTTTTCCATGGATAACCAGGTAGCCAAGTGCAAGCATGCTGATGAGCACCATAGCTAATTTGGTATAAAAAGGACGGCTGGTTTGTAAACTTTGTAAGGCCATATAATCTGTTTAAGTTGAACTGTTTTTTTGAAGGATAAACTTGATAATAGGTTAAATGTTTACACCACAAGCAAAATGTTTTATATAGATTTTATAAAACACAAGCTAAAACTATCTCAAAAAGGAAAATCAACTGCAAACAAAAAAGAAGCATCTTTAAATT
>NZ_CALMAT010000088.1 GCF_937859865.1 uncultured Mucilaginibacter sp. | reverse complement strand
AAAAATATCATTAAAAACCATTGCGAAGTAACTTCCCAAAATCATGGTTTTGGCGTAGTGCAGGATGCGGTTAAAAATTCTGACAAAGTAGAAATTACGCATATCAACCTGAATGATAATTCGATTGAAGGCATCCGTGTAAAAGGCAAGAACGCGTTTTCGGTGCAATATCACCCGGAAGCTTCCCCCGGCCCGCATGATTCGAGGTATTTGTTTGATGATTTTGTGGCGATGATGGGGAAGAAGTTGGAAAGTTAGGAAGTCGGGAAGTTAGAAAGACCAAAAGTTAGAAAGACCAAAAATTGATGGTTATTTTACAATGGTTCATTTCTTTTGGCTACTTCTTTTATCAACTGTTTTTCGTCCGCTGTACTGTCATCCTGAGCTTGTCGAAGGATCTTCTTTCAACTTTATAAATGCCGCCAGAACGATGGCCGCCATGCTTCCCCTCTCCGAGAGGGCTTAGGGGTGTGTTCTTTAGTAAAACAGTTGGTAATTGCTTTACAGTATTATTTCTCAAAATACAGGAAATACTGTTTTTATCGGTGTTTTTTTGGGAAAGGTGATTATTGATTTCTTTTTTGCGGATCATAGATCCCAAGCTCAAAGGACCAACTGGTTATCGTTTACGATAATAGCCGGACGTGTTTTTCTGATTTCCGAACCAATGGTTGGATCAAGGGCTGATTAACCAAATCTCACCTTGCTTCATAAAACCCTTCCAAGTCTAAATTAGTAAAAGCCGTTAACTCTTTATCGTTGCGATAATCATGATACAGGCTTTCAGCAGCTTCCTGCAACAGGTTTTGGTTTCCTGCTTCTTTAATCGAACGCAGTGTTTGTTCAATAATCGTCCACCTGCTTTCAACAGGTAAGGTTTGTATTTCTTTGATGATTTCTGTTGTGCTCATGAAGAAACTTAAATTATTTACTTGTTGGTCAGAAATTACACTAAACTAAAGGTTTTTAATCCTTTTGGCAAACCTGCGGCTGCTGGTATTACGTTCTTTTGTTTTGATACATAAATCAAGAACAACCCGATCCCTCCGTGCGTTTGTTCAGCCCTACCTACTTGGGTGATGACCTTGCAAGTTTCCTTTTCTTGCGGCTAATCGTTTCTTTTGGATGCTTCTTTTATCGACTATTTTTTCGTCCGCTGTACTGTCATCCTGAGCTTGTCGAAGGATCTTCTTTCAACTTTATAAATGCCGCCAGAACGATGGCCGCCATGCTTCCCCTCTCCGAGAGGGCTTAGGGGTATGTTTCTTTAGCAAAACGAGTTAGTAATTATTTTACAGTATTGTTTCTCAAAATACAGGAAATACTGTTTTTATCGGTGTTTTTTTGGGGAAGGTGATTACTGGTTTCTTTTTTTGCGGATGACAGATATTAAGTTCAAAGGTTGGATTGCAAATTATGACCAGCAAGATTATATTTATTTTAATAAACAGGTATGACTTCTTTTAGCTTATTTTCCGCTATAGAAGGATACCCGTTTGCATCAAGTTGTTTAGCTTCCGAAACAACATTTTTTAGCTTTTCAATTTTGGTAACTTTATAAGAAGGTTTTCCATATGTTGACAATGAAGAAACAAAGCTATTGAAGTAATCCCATAGACTATTGCAATAGTAATAAAAATGATTTGCTATCAAACCTTCTAACTCATAAGAGCTATATACGTGATCATTGGCGGCATTCCAGTATTTCATAATTCTTACAAGTGGTCGAATCAAACTTTTTTCAGCGGTATTTTTAGAACTTAAAGTAGCATTAAATATAGTTGGATGGGTAGTTAACCATGCTTCGTAGTTACTACTTGGTGCTGGAATCTGATAATCGTCCCAAGCAGATTTAATTGAAGGCACTAATTCAATTTTAATTTTAGAAAGTTCTAAAACAATCGTAGGATGAGACTGGTAAATTTCAGAGCTATAATATTTTTCAACAGCAAACTCTCTCAAATAACGCAAGTATGTAGCAGGTTGATATGATTTATTTTTGAATACAAGCATAAAGTCAACATCAGAAGCAGGGTCAGCTCTTCTAGGCATAAGTGTTTTTCTAGCATATGATCCAAAAGTAAATTGTTCTTCAAATGTATCTTTATCAAAATAAGAACTAAGCTTGTTTTTTAATGCTGTTATATGATTATCTATTACATCTCTTTCTGTTTGCGTGATAATTAGACTACCTGCAGTAGTTACTAAATGACTATTAATACTCATGCTTTAATTTTTATTTATGTTATATTCTAATTTTAATTCTTCCCAATCAACTGTTAATTGATCACGTTTAGAAAGAAAGATATTACTATCTAAAGGTATAGAAGCCCATGCCAAAGTTGTTTCGTATTCAATAACATATCGCATAGCCTCAGGTTCGCGTTTATCAAAATCCGAGTTCTTTATATTTGTGAAGAAAGATTTAAAATTTTCAAACAAAGTCTCTAACCTTGAGGTAAAAAAGGAAAGTTTAGCTGCATCTTGCAAAAGAGTTATTGGTAAAATAGCTTCAATCAATGATCTAACAATTCCTTTATCACCGACGGCTGCTGAGAAAACAAATATAATAATTACAATTCCTGCTTTCAAATAAGCTAAAGGTTGCATTTCACGAGTGATGTTAAATGTGTGAAACGTGTTTTCAAAGCAATTAATTGACAATTTAAAGAATCCAGGATTTAATTTGTCTTGAGTAAAATAATTTTCAAGTTTTTTTCCAGCAAAGTTTGTATCAAAAGAATTATCTAAATATTGTAACGTTCTATTACGTTCTGCTTTTGAGTATATATATGTAGCTCTAAAATCAAGAGCTAAATACGTTACTATTAGAATTAAATTTAACGCAACAATGACTGGAACATAATCTAATAAAAAGACATTATTTTTTGCGATTTCGTATTTTTCATTAATTGTAAGTAATAGGGTAATTGTTGTTGAAACATATAGAATCAGCTTCTTATTTTGATTAAGATTTGTAACTCTTTCGTAGTTTGATTTCATCAGTTAAGAATTATAAATTTTAGATATAATTGTTGAATAGCATATTCAGTTTTTCAAGAAATATTTAAATAACAGTTTAATCCACATTCCTACTTTTAGTATCAAATATATTAGTTCTTATTATTAATTCATTTATAACTCAAATATAAATAAAGCTTACTGTTTTTTTTAGTATTAGTTTTCCACATTTTAACATTTACTAACAGTTTTAACAAAGCAGGTGCATTACATCACATTATCTCCACCTCATCACCCTACCCGTTTCTATCAATGCTACAATCATTTGCCTAAAATAAAAAATATCTTCAAAATTCAGTTCCCGGTCTTTGCGGTCTACTGGTTTTTAGATCAGTCAAAATATTTAAACTCTTTAACCAACAACCGATAGATTTCTGCTTTTACCAGCTTAGTCAATTTAATTACTTCTAAAAACAATTCAAGCAAATCTGTTAAACCTTCCTGTTCTGCATATTTTCTGATTTGTATCAAACCGCTGTATGGTGTCAGGAAATCAGGATAATCAAAGTATTTAAAATACGGCTCATTTTGCAAACCAACATTGTACAAGTATTGGCCTTTGCAATAATTCAAGTTCCAATAGCGGTAAAGTTCTTTTATTTTTTCGACCAGTAAAAAAGCAGCATCTGGTTCTTTTGCAATTTCGGCATCTAAAGTTGTGTTCCAAAAACTGTTTCTATTAGTTGGACAAAGCGGATTATCAACAAAAACTTCCGGTGCTCCTTTTACCGGGTTATTTTCTTCAAACTTGGTAACTACACAACGGTTTTCTGCCAGTACAAAGGCGAAACACAGGGAATACCAATAGCTTTCTGATTTTGGTTTAATTTGAGGCGGCCATATATCATATTGATTCGCCCAAACAGGATAAGCGCCATTCAATGCTTTTGTAATAGCAAACCAAGTAAATGTTAATCTTGCAGAAGCTAAATCATAAGCACAATAACCATATTTATCTTGTGGCCCAGTTTGTATTTTAGTTAAGTTTACATCAATAAAAGTTGGCCGTAATTGAAACCACACTCTATCAGGTTTAATACTTGTTCTTTTATAGCGATCCTCGTTAACTCTAACAGGTGTATTATCATCCATAAATCCTACAAATGAAGAATTAGGTATGCCGTAGGTTTTCTTGTTTCCCCTTCTCTCATCTGTTAAAGGAAGACCTCCTATTATTAATCTTGATTCAATTTCGGTTTTAGTAGGATCACGCTTAAATGCGAATTGCATTTGATTAACACTATTTTTTATACTTCCTTTTGAATTATCAAGCTTAACTTCTGATACTGTTTTTAGCACCTTAAATAATTCTTTTTCTACTTTTTCATCTTCATCATTCCAGTTGATGTTGAGGTCTGGCCGGCTCAAATGGGTTAAGTCGCTTACAATTATTTCGTTTTTATTTCCGGTTTCATCTGGTTCGTAAGCCCAAATGGTAAAAGCCAAGGGCCATTTTCCGTTTAGTTTAAACCATTCGTTGCTGGTTACAATAAAACCGTTGTGATATTTAAAATGCTGATCCCATGCTTTTCTAAAATCAATATAATTTGCTCTTGGGATTAACCAGGAAGTTGGCGTAAAAACCATCACAATAGGTTTCAAATCTGGGTTTTGAAGATTCTGTGCTTTAGACATATTAATAATCTGGCCTAAAAAAGCAAGATAACGCTCTTTGCCAGCATCTTCTCCGGTTAGTTGCAGTATAGAAGGATCTATTTCGTAATGCGATTCGGTTTGCTCGCGCACTTCCTGCTTTTCGTCGGTATTTTTATAAGGCGGATTTAAAAGAAAAGCAATTGGTTTATCCAACGCTACGTTTGTTAGTCTTAATTCCTTTGTTAATTCCGCTAAATAATCAGCCGCCGGATGATCGATAAAATTCAATCCTTTGTTGGAAGAAGTTTTTGGAATGATTGTAAAACCGGTTTCCAAATGAAAAGGATCAGCTTTCATCCTTCGTTCAATCGTACGAAGCAAATCGGGTTGTAATTCCGAAACAATTTTATGTTTCAATTTCCCACGCCAACTGCTTACCAAATTGCCGGAACCGGCAGCAGGATCAAACACAATATAATCTTCATTAATATTGCCGGGAAAATGATGTTTGGCAAACCATAAAGCAAACTTGCTCAAGTTGCGATCGGTAAAAAAGATACCATGTTGTTTTACATATTCTGGATCGATAACAGCCATTACTTCATCAAAACGACTGAAGTAATAATCGGCTGTTAAACCGCTTCCTTCATTTGTAAAAACGTATTGTGTTTGGATAAACTTTTTAAAATCATGAACATGTTTAGGCGAAATTTGAACTGTTTCGCTCATCCGGTTTCCTTTAAATCCAACTACACGAATTTCGCCGTTTTCTGTTTCGGCTACTGTTGAGGTAATGTCCCAATAAGGCACAATAGCATAAAAAGCATGTACGGCATCAATCGGATGTTCAAAAAAGCGTTTCATCCGCTCAATAGCATCGATAAAATTGTGCGTATTAATTTGTAACCTGTCCGAATCCAGGTTATTTAAAATCTTTAATATCTCAAATGATTCTACCGTTAGGTTACGCGCACCGGCAAAAATATTGCCTTCTAAATCTTTTGGTTCCAGCCAGTAAAAGGCTGCGTTTTTAATTTCTATTTTATTTGCTGCGTTGGTTTTTCGGGCATTTTCTTTTCCTACAACATTTGGTGCCAGTTGTACACTTGCTGTATGTGCTAAAATAGTTGCGTATTCCGGTAATTTGTTCAGTTTCCAAATGCCAACGTACTTGTGTGCAATAACGATAATAGTATTGTAGGTTAAACCAAATTTACGCTGATAATGCAAGGCTTGATAAAAACCTTCCGTCCATTGCTGAAAGGTTGATTTTGATTCGATGATTAATGCGCCTTCTACATAACCATCTGCGCCATTTGCATCGCCTTCAATTTTAAATTTGTCTTTAAATAGCTTTAGGAATAGCGGATACAAATAATGCTGCCGGGATTTTTCGCCACTTTCGCTTTTTAAGTATTCTTTAAGTTTCTCAAGCTCGTCACTGTAATTCTGTTTTGCCATAAAATTGTAGGCACAAGATAACAATAGTTAGGAAAACGCTATCTGTACGTAGAATTACATTTTTAAGAAAACTAAAGCAGAAAAAACTCTGATAAACGTGATTTGCAATCTTGTCCTGTGAGCCAAGAATTTTCAGTCCTTTACTCATTATAATCAATTACTTTCAATTACGCGCCCAACTCAAACTTTTAACAAGTTGAGACAACCAGAAATTTAGTCGATAAAAGAAGCATCGCTGTTTACAACTATGGGATCACCGATCCTAACTAACAGCGACTGGTTAAATAATATTATTTCTTTAACCCTCTCCTTTTCAGTAACCTATACTATAATACCTACGTACAAACGCCCACCGTTATAAACCTGAATTATTCATCTTCTAATCACCTAAACCCCTCAAGCTATGGAAAGCCCTGTTGTTAAACCTTTGCCACTGTTTATTACCTGGCAGCATATACACAAGCTAACCAAGCAATGCGAAACCAACTGCCGCCAGGAGCTGAACCGCTTTTGTACCAAACACGGCGTGGAACGCCTGAACATTTACCAGCTTTGCGAAGAGTACCGCTTAACCCGCGAACAGCTGGAGTTCCATTTGAGCCAGTAGAAAATTCAATTTTTAACTATACCCGGATGCGCTTCTTGCTTAGGAAGGGCATTTTTTGTTTTAAGGGTTTATCATGCTTCGTTTATCGGCTAAAAATTGTGCTTGGTTAAGCTTCTATAAACCAACAAGGTTTTTAAAACCTTGTTGGTTTTATCTACACCCGTAATTGCAAATCCCGGCCAAGGATTAACAAGTTTTATTTTGTATCAGGGATCCTAAAACAAGTTCAGGATAACACGAACTGGCCAGCCTATCCATTTGCCTTAACTGTTTTTAGCAGCTTAAAACCTGTGTAGAAAAGGCTTATTCCCCGCAGGAAGGCTCTGTTCCTCCGCAGTAAAAGCGGCATTCTCCACAGGAAAGTGCAGATTCGTAGCCCGAAACAGGAGGTTCTCCACAGGAAAAGCCTTATTCGTCTCTGGAAACAAGCTTCTCTCCACAGTAAAAGCCTCTTTCTCCGCAGGAAAGCCTGTGTTCTCCCTTAGAAAAGCCTCTTTCTCCACCGGAAACAGGAGATTCTCCTTTAGAAAAGCCTCTTTCTCCACACGAAAAAGCCTTTTCCAGTGAAAAAAACAGTAGAAAATGGTAGCTGTTATCGGCCAAGCGCAAACGCAGACAGTAAAGCTCAAAAACTTTGTAATCTGTTAAAGGAACGTAGTTTTTGGTAAAGAAACGTAAGGTGCAGGCCCGACTGGTAATGCGGCTCAAACTTGTTTTTTAGTGGCTAAAAGGAGTATTAGCTTCGTCAGATCGCCCGAAAATGGTTTCGGGTAAGCAAAAAAATAAAGTTATGAAATACATTACCCTGATCAAAGATTACTCGAAACTGAGTGAATCTAACCTGGATTTGAAAGGCGGAAAAATCATCGCCAGTTTAACCGGCAACTTGGATTTTCCGGCTACCTTGCCTTCCCTGGCAGATTTTACAACGGTGAAAAACACGTATTCTAACAATTTGGTGGCGGCATCCAACGGCGACCGTGCAGCCATTGCCCTCAAAAACCAGGATAAAGATTCGTTGCTGGGCACCATGCGTTTGCTGGCGATCAATCTGGAAGGACTGGCGTTGGGCAATCAGGCAAAATTGGTTTCTACCGGGTTTGACCTGGCCGCCAACGGCGACAGCGTACCGGCGATGCTGGCACCAACCGGTTTTAAACTGACGGATGGCCTGAACCTGGGCGAAATAAAATCTACCGTAAAAGGCGTTGCGCAGGCTATTATGTACAGCCATGAATATTGCCTGACGGCACCGGATGAAAACGCGGCTTGGATTACCTGGGTAACTTCTACCGTTACAACCGTGTTCAGCGATTTGCCGAGCGGAACACGGGTTTATGCACGTGTGGGTTCCATTGGCCGCAAAGATCAGCTGGCTTATTCGGATATTTTATCGCGGATTGTACAATGATGGCTTGGGTTTAACAGTAGCGGCAGCTTTGATGAAAGGCCGCTACTGTTTTTATCAGGTGTTTTTTAGGTTGAATATTATAGATTATTGTTTACTTTCAAATTAGATTTAACGTTCTTTTTGCTTGAACAAAAAGAACCAAAAATTCAAGACAAACCCGATCCCTCCGGGCGTTTTGTCGGGCCTTCCCGCGCCTGGGTGGCTACCTTGCAAATAGCTCTAAATAAACGATATGGAATGTTTTAAATCGGTTGGGTTGAATTGGTGTAGATGTTAGCAATCAGCATCAGGACATTCAACACTTACAAGGTCATCATCATAAAGGTAGCCACCCAGGCGTGGTGGGCTGAATGCCGCCCGGAGGCGATCCGAAATGCTTGATTTTTGGTTCTTTTGTATCAAGACAAAAGAACGTAAAACCAAGCAACCGCAGGTTTGCTTCTTTTATCATTTAAAATGTTCCATTGGGCTTTTAGCCCTGCATTTCGTTCTTTTTGCTTAATTAAAAAGAACCAACCAAAAAACTGATACATAAAAAAAAGGCGATCGTTAAATCGCCCCTTTTAATGCTGAAACAGATGCTTCTTTTAGCAACCTAAATTCGTTACTTCTTCTCAGGAAATTTATAAGAAGTGGTAGAATTAAAAGTTTCCCCAGCTTTTAAAGTCGTAGTTGGAAATTGCGGTTGGTTTGGAGAATCCGGGAAATGCTGTGTTTCTAAACATAACGCGGTACGATGCTCGTAGGCTTTTCCGCTTTTGCCTTTGTCGCCGCCTTCCAAAAAGTTGCCGCCATAAAATTGGATGCCGGGCTGGTTGGTATAAACCTGCATTTCGATGCCGCTTTTATCGCCCACAGGGGTTACTGCCAAATGCTGGCCTTTTTCTTTTGCATCCAACACAAAATTATGGTCGTAGCCTCCGCCAAATGCTAACTGCTGGTCTTTTGCGTCAATCCTCGCCCCTATTTTTTCTGGTTTGGTAAAATCGAACGGCGTTCCGGCAACCGGTTCCAACTTTCCTGTCGGGATCAATGTCGCATCAACCGGTGTAAACTGACTGGCATTAATTTGAAGCAAATGATCGTTAATCGTTCCGCTGCCTTCCCCGTTCAAGTTAAAGTATGAGTGGTTGGTGAGGTTTAAAACGGTCGCTTTATCCGTTGTGGCTTTGTAAGTGATGGACAATGCGTTGTCATCGCTTAAAGCATAAGTTACGTTAACATTCAGGTTTCCGGGATAACCTTCCTCGCCGTCTTTGGCCAAATAATGCAGTTCGATACTGTTTGGCGTAGTTTTTACCACGTCCCAAACTACGGTCGAAAAACCTTTTGGCCCGCCGTGCAACGCATTTGGCGCATTATTGATGGCTAACTGGTAGCTTTTTCCATCCAACGTAAATTTTCCTTTGGCAATGCGGTTGCCATAACGTCCAATCAAAGCGCCAAAGTAAGCGCCATTTTTGGTGTATTGCTGATAATCTTTTAAACTGTTGTAGCCTAAAACCACATCGGTAATTTTTCCGCTGCTGTCCGGCACCAGCAAGCTGACCAACCTTCCGCCAAAATTGGTAATCGCCGCTTTAATTTTGCCGTTGCTAATGGTGTAAAGGTGTACTGGTTTGCCTTCAACCGTTTGTTTAAAATTGTTGGAGTCTGGAATTTCTACCTGGTTCATAGTTTGGTTTCCCGCGTTTTTAGTGGAAGGTTGCTGACAACTGGTCATCAGAAACAATACAATTGCCGACAGGATACAGTTTTTTAAATAGGCCATAAGTTTAATCAAATTAGAATTGTGCCGATTGGGTTTTATAAGATCAGAACAAACAAGATCAGTAAAAAAATAAATGATGTTTAATTTTTAAGATATGTTCAACTGCAGATTATTAAATCCTGATGCTTCTTTTACCACACTAAAATTTAGCCGGTAAAAGAAGCATCAGGAATTTTATTGTTTAAGTGAAAGTATCCAATTGATGATCTGTTTGGTTTCTGCCGGTTTCAGGTTTGGATGTGCGGGCATCGCTACATCGCCCCAAACGCCCGCTCCTCCCTGGATGATCTTGTTGCTTAAATGCGTGAACGAGGCATTGTTCTTCGGATATTTTTTGGCCACATCTGTAAATGCCGGGCCAATTGAACGCTCATTTACACTGTGGCAACCCTTGCAATCCAACGATAACATCAACGCTTTGCCTGCATTGTTTGCTTTCAAATCAGCCAATTTAACTTTCATGTCGGGCGCAAAATCCCCCGCTAAAATACTGACCGTTTTGCTTTTTGCCGTGGCATTTTGTTCGTCCTTAACCTCAACAGAAACATTGTAATTTCCTTTTTTGGTATAAGTGTAAATTAGCTTTGGCACCAAAGTTTGTTTTTTGATACCGTTGCCGAGGTTCCAAACATAAGTCAGTTTACCATTTTCCGGATCTTTTGCCAAAACCGTAAACGTAACCGGAAAAGGCAGCGTACCGGATGCTTTGTTTGCCAGTATATTTTTCACTTCCGGCGCCCGGTTTCCTAAGTTATAATCAAGCCTTGCCAAACCTGCATCCGGGTTTTTTGCAAACCAACCGGAGCCGTATTCTAAAACGTAAACCCTGCCGTCCGGTCCGGTTTCCATATCAATCGCCCCGTTAAATTTGGTGTTTTGCATAAACGGTTCCATCTTGTCCAAATCGCCGTTGGGCTGCAACGTCAACAATTTTATCCAGCCCCTTATCCATTCGTAAAAGAAAACTTTTTTGTTGAAGTAATCCGGATAGCGCGTGTTTTTCGGGTACAAATCGGTATAATAAACCGGCCCTGCCATTGCCGTCCGGCCGCCTGAGCCTACCTGCGGAAATTCTGCCGATTCGCCATACGGATACCAGATAAAAGCAGGCTGAGCCGGTGGCAAAACTTTTAAACCGGTATTGTTGCGCGAATTGTTTACAGGATGTGCAGGATCATAAGCATCGCCGGATTGGCCGGTTGCATAATCAAACGGACGGTAAGGAATATTAGGGCCGATAAAAAGCGGCCAGCCAAAAAAGCCTGCTTTCCGGGCCTGGTTTAGCTCGTCGTATCCACGCGGGCCTCTGGTGCTCAGGCTATCGTTGTTGGCATCCGGCCCAACTTCTCCCCAATATAAAAAATTATTTTTTTGGTCAACTGTGATCCGGTAAGGGTTCCTGTCGCCCATTACATAAATTTCGGGCCTGGTGTTTGCCTCGCCCGGTTTAAACAAGTTTCCTTCGGGGATTTCGTAA
The DNA here is from genome assembly GCF_937859865.1 of uncultured Mucilaginibacter sp. Classification (GTDB taxonomy): domain Bacteria; phylum Bacteroidota; class Bacteroidia; order Sphingobacteriales; family Sphingobacteriaceae; genus Mucilaginibacter_A. Next base: position 3,631 of record NZ_CALMAT010000088.1, on the reverse strand, counting down.
CTGCCGTCTTCTTTTACTTTTATCCGAAGGATTTTTCCGCGAAGGTCATTGGAGTTTCCGGCAGAACGCCTGGAATCGTATTGCTGATGGCCTGGCCGGTCGTCATGCGGCGCATAGTTATGGGTGTTGTAAGGCGGTTTTCCTTCTTCATCAAAAGGCGTAGAATTATCACCGGTAGAAAGAAACAACTGCCGGTCTTTTCCAAAAGCAATAGAACCGCCTGTATGACAGCATATTTCCCTTTGCGAATACAATTGCAGTACCACTTTTTCTGATTTGTTATCAATCGTATCGTTTACAAAAGTAAAGCGCGACAAGCGGTTGACCGAAGTATCCACCGGACTATAATAGATGTAGACAAAATGGTTGTTTTTAAAATCAGGATCGGCTTGCAGGCCCAAAACGCCTTCTTCGGCATTCACGTTTTTTAAATGTGTTTTCCAGTAAGCCTGTAAAAAACCAACCTGTTTTACCTTTTTGGTACTGTTTTTATATAACAAAATTTCGCCCCGGCGCTGGGCAACCAAAATATCAAGGTTGGGCAAAATAGTCATTTCGGTAGGTTCAAAAAATACGCCCTGCACCAAACTGGTTTTTACAAAACGGTTTTCTTCGGGCACCCGCTGCGTTGTACACTTTGCATAATTCAGTTTTTGATTGTTTCCGATGGCGTATTGGATGCCGCCCAACAAATGTTTCAGGTAAGTTGGGTCAGTATAAGATTCATCGGTGTGGCCAAGCTCCGTGTAAAAAGACCTTCCGCCTTCAAAGTTATGGTACCAGGCCATTGGATGGCTGGCCCCGTTTGTTCCGCCTTTGTAACTGTTCTCATCAATGCTAATCAAAACCTTGATGTCCGGGCTGATTTTTTTGAAGTTATACCATTCGTCGGTCCGCTTCCATTCATTAGGCAAAGAACGGGTTGATGGATGGTTTTTATCAGTTACGTGCAAAACGGCAGGTTGTATTTGCGGATGGTCGTCGAAATAAGCGCCTATCAAACGGCCATACCAATGCCAGTCGTATTCCGCATCGGAAGCAGCATGGATACCAACAAAATTACCGCCTGCCTGCATGTACCTTTCCAAATCTGCCTGCTCGTAATTGTTAAGCAAACTCCCGGTTGTGCTTAAAAATATAACGCTTGCATACTTAGCCAGATTGCTTTCATTAATTTTTGAGGCATCAGAAGTGGTATCAACCAAAAAATCATTTTCTTTTCCCAATTTAATAATGGCTTTTACACCGGCCGGAATCGAGGCATGGTGAAAGCCCGCAGTTTTTGTAAAAACAAGCACTTTAGGTTTTACCGGGATTTTGATAAAACTAAGCGCGAAAACAGCAAGGATAAACAGCAAAGTAAATTTAAATCGCATAAACAGGAATGTTTGGTTAATTGGTTGTGTGGACTGCAAATTTTAACAATATTTTTTAAACAAAGTTTATAAGCTGTAAAAGATAAGGCGGTTATTGCCTCAAGCGATGACCGTAAAAAAAAGCGATAAGTTACCTTTTTTAAAATTGCAATTTGTAAAAACATGATGCTTCTTTTAGCACTAAAAAATCAGTGTCTGTTTGGCATCTTTAAAAAAACAATTAAGCCCACTAATTTTTATGTGATAAAAGAAGCATCGGCGTTACGGTTTATAAAACCAGGCTTCTAAAAACTTTATTTTAAATTAATTTTTAGGGCGGGTTAAAAATAAACACTACTTTTTCAAAAAATTGTTGCGTTAAAAACAGTTTTAATAATAAAACCTCAAAAACGATTATGGATTCGTCTTCACTTTTAAACCAATACCCTTTAACATCAACCGTTTGGGACGAAATGTGTGCCGATAACAGCGTGAGGATTCCATATCAAAAGGTATATGAGTTTTTAAAGCAGATCAGCACCGAAGATTTGACCCGAAAAGAAGAAATGGCGCGCCGCCTGTTCATGAACCAGGGCATTACGTTTACGGTTTATTCAAGCGGTGAAGGCATCGAAAAGATTTTTCCCTTTGATGTAATTCCGCGCATCATCACTTCTATTGAGTGGGATTTCATTGAGCGCGGTATCAAACAACGGTTGAAAGCCTTGAACCTTTTTCTCAAGGATATTTACAACAAACAGTTTATTTTGAAAGATGGAATTGTGCCGATAGACATGATTTATTCCTGCCCGCATTATTTGCGCGAAATGCACGAGCTGAACGTACCGCACGATGTTTATGTCCACATCGCCGGTATTGATATTATCCGAGATGCTGATGGCGAGTTTTATGTGTTGGAAGATAATTTGCGCACGCCTTCCGGTGTTTCCTACATGTTGGAAAATCGGGAAATTACTAAACGGATTTTCCCTGATTTATTGCCGCAAAACAATGTACGCACGGTGATGCAGTATCCGCAGTTGCTGTACAAAAATTTGGCTTCGTTGTCGCCGCGGCATGTTTCAAACCCAAACATCGTTTTGCTAACGCCGGGGATTTATAATTCAGCTTATTTTGAACATACTACGCTTGCCCGTTTGATGGGCATCGAACTGGTTGAAGGCCGTGATTTGGTGGTTCATAATCATCGTGTTTACACCAAAACTACCGGCGGCTTGCAACAGGTTGATGTCATTTACCGCCGTGTTGATGATGAATTTTTAGATCCGTTGGTATTTAACCCAAATGGTTTGTTGGGCGTTGCAGGCTTGATGTCGGCCTATCGAAAAGGAAACGTAGCCATCGTCGACGCGCCCGGAAATGGTGTGGCCGATGACAAAGCGGTGTATATTCATGTTCCGGCAATGATTCGTTATTATTTAAATGAAGAACCGATTTTGAAAAACGTTCCCACTTACCAATTGAGCAATGAGGACGAGCGAATGCATGTTTTTAACAACATGAATAAGATGGTGATCAAAAAAACCAATGAATCCGGCGGATATGGGATGCTGATCGGCAGTGCAGCATCCGAAAAAGAAATGGATGATTTTAAAGCAGCCATCCTGGCAAACCCGCGCGAATTTATTGCGCAACCGATCATCAGCCTTTCGTCTGCGCCATGTTATTTAAACGGAAAACTGCAACCTCGCCGCATTGATTTGCGCCCTTTTGCCCTTTGCGGGCCAAACGGAATTGAAATTGTGCCCGGCGGTTTAACGCGTGTGGCACTGCGCGAAGGTTCGCTGGTTGTAAATTCTTCGCAAGGCGGCGGCAGTAAGGATACCTGGATATTAAGTAAATAAGATTTCTAAAAGATAAAATATGTTAAGCAGAGTTGCGGATTCTTTGTATTGGATGTCGAGGTATATGGAACGTTCCGACGGTATTTTGCGGATGTTGCGTATCAATTATGCTTATTCCCAGGATGATATCCCTGATTTTACCTGGCGTGCCGTACTCAAAATATTTTCTTTTTGCGAAGAGGAAGATATTGTAAAAATGGAAAAAAACGGACGAGAAGTGTTGCGTTACATGGTTTTAGAACGGGAAAATACCAATGCTGTTTTTAACCTGGTTACCCAAAGCCGGGAAAATGCGCGATCAGTGCAAGACCATATCACCAAAGAATTGTGGCAATGCCTGAACGAGTTTTACCACAGCGTGCGCGATCAGTTTTTATCAAATTCGTTAAGGATCGAAGACCCGATTTCTGT
>NZ_CALMAT010000087.1 GCF_937859865.1 uncultured Mucilaginibacter sp. | reverse complement strand
AAGAAGTTACAAAAGGGTAGGAGCCGAAATCAACATCCAGCATCGTGCCTTGCGCGCCTTCGGCCAAAATGGTTTTTCCTTCTTTTAAAAATTTATTCACCAAGTGTTCGCTGTCTACCTGCGGGATGCTTTTCAGCAATTCTACCGCTTCAAAAAAAGCAGCTTCTTTTTCGCTGAAATCCGGTACTTCTCTATAATGGATCAAAATGGATTTGTGCTTTTCCACCAGTTTATTGTAGCGTTCTTTGAAATCCGGCTGCATGGTATCGCCAACACGCAAACCGTTACGGCCAGTTTTGTCCATATAAGTTGGCCCGATTCCTTTTAACGTAGAACCAATTTTATCAGCGCCCATTTTGCTTTCAGAAGCCGCATCTAATAACTGGTGCGTTGGTAAAATTAAGTGTGCTTTGCGGGCAATTACCAGTTTGCCTTTTCCAACCGGGTCAAAACCTGCTTTTTTTAGGTTATCCAGTTCTCGTTTTAAAATAATTGGGTCAATCACCACGCCGTTGCCAATCAGGTTCAGCGTTTTTTCATTAAAAATACCGGAAGGGATGGTGTTCAGCACATATTTTTGCCCGTCAAATTCCAGCGTGTGCCCGGCATTTGGGCCGCCCTGAAAACGGGCAATTAAATCGTAATGCGGACAAAGCACGTCCACAATTTTTCCTTTGCCTTCATCTCCCCATTGAAGGCCTAACAATACATCAACAGCCATTTATTTGATTTATCAGAATTTAATTTTTAGCGTAATATTCGCAGGAGCCTGCTGCTTTTAAACGGGAACAATCACCATACATGTTCATGGAATGGTGTTTGATTTCAAACTTCAGCAAATCGCCCATCATGTTTTGGATTTGTCCGATACGCGGGTCGCAAAACTCAACCACGCGGCCACAGTTCAGGCAAATGATATGGTCGTGCTGTTTGTAACCGTAAGATTTTTCAAACTGCGCCATGTTTTTGCCAAACTGGTGCTTGGTAACCAAATCGCAGGAAAGCAGCAGCTCCAACGTATTGTAAACCGTTGCCCGGCTAACCCGGTATTTTTTATTTTTCATGTGGATATAAAGCGATTCGACATCAAAGTGATCACTGCGCGAGTAGATTTCTTCGAGGATGGCAAAACGCTCCGGTGTTTTCCTCAAACTTTTATTTTCAAGGTAAGCCTCAAAAATTTTTTTAACCATTTCTATGGTTTCCTGTTGGGCCATGCTGCTAATTTATCCGTTCAAAGTTATTAATAAATCTGTTAAAGTTTGAAGAAGTC
>NZ_CALMAT010000086.1 GCF_937859865.1 uncultured Mucilaginibacter sp. | reverse complement strand
AACGGCTCCGCTTGCCGTCCGGAGTTTTACTTTTTCTGATGACGGCAAAAAGGTATTGATCTACACCAATAGCAAAAAAGTTTGGCGTTATGATACCCGCGGCGATTATTGGGTGGCCGACTTGGCTGCAAAAACCTTGAAACAAGTGGGCAGTGCGCGCCCGGTTTCTTCATTGATGTTTGCCAAGTTTTCGCCTGATGCGGGTAAAGTTGGTTATGTAAGCGAACACAATATCTACACCGAGGATTTAAAAACCGGCGCGGTAAAAAAGCTAACGACCGACGGAACAAAAAAACTAATTAACGGAACTTTTGATTGGGTTTATGAAGAAGAGCTGGATTGCCGCGACGGTTTCCGTTGGTCGCCGGACGAGAAATTCATCGCTTATTGGCAGTTAGATGCCAACAAAATCCGAAACTACCTGATGCTGAACACCACGGACTCGCTTTACCCTTTTACTGTTCCGGTTGAGTATCCCGTTGTTGGCGAAAACCCAAGCCGTTGCAAAATTGGCGTAGTAAATGTAAGCAGCGGAAAAACAACCTGGATGAAAGTGCCGGGTGATGCCATGCAGCATTATATCCCACGGATGGAATGGGCGGCAAATTCATCCCAATTGATTGTCCAGCAACTTAATCGCCGGCAAAACGAAAGCAAGATTATATTGTGCAATGCGGTTTCGGGCGAGGCAAAAACCATTCATACCGAAACCGACAAAGCATGGGTGGATGCCAAAGCAGAACCTATGGGTTGGGATTGGCTAAACCAGGGCAAAAGTTTTATCTGGCTGAGCGAGAAAGATGGCTGGAGGCATATTTACAACATCAGCCGAAACGGGCAGGAAAAGCTTTTAACACAAGGCGATTATGACGTGATCAGTTTGGAGCGCATTGACGAAAAGGACAATTTAATCTATTTTATGGCTTCGCCGGAAAACGCCACGCAGCAATATTTATACAAAATAAACCTGGACGGCAGCGGAAAAGCAGAACGCGTAACACCTGCAACTTTGCCCGGAACACATACTTATGATATTTCGCCAAATGGAAAAGTGGCATTGCATTATTTCTCCAGCAGTTCTACGGCACCGGTGTTTAACGTGGTTTCGTTGCCCGCACACCTGGAACTAGCTGAAAGGCCAGCTTCCGGCCGCAGCCGTAACGCTGCTGCAAATAAGACCGAGTTTTTCAAGGTAAAAACAGCAGATGGCGTAACAATGGACGGCTGGATGGTAAAGCCAACCAACTTTGATTCGACCAAAAAATACCCGATCGTGTTTTATGTTTACGGCGAACCGGCTAGCCAAACGGTGAAAGATACGTACGGCGTAAGTTCCAACCGTTTGTATGTGGGCAATATGGCCAACGATGGTTACATTTATGTTTCGGTAGAAAACCGTGGGTCGCCGGCACCAAAAGGCCGCGAATGGCGCAAAGCGATTTATCATAACATCGGTTCGATCAACATCCGCGACCAGGCCATGGCGGCGAAGGAAATTTTGAAAAAAAGTTATGTAGATACCAGCCGGGTTGCGGTTTGGGGCTGGAGCGGCGGCGGTTCTTCAACCTTAAACCTGATGTTCCAATATCCGGAAATTTACAAAACCGGGATTTCGATTGCTGCGGTTGATAACCAATTGAACTACGATAACATTTACCAGGAGCGCTACATGGGTTTATTGCCGGAAGACAAGCATTTTTTTGTGGATAATTCTCCCTTGGCACACGCCCAAAACCTGCGTGGCAACTTGCTGATTATTCATGGGACTGGCGATGACAACGTACACTATAATAATGCCGAGCAGATGATTAATGCGCTGATCAAAAACAATAAGGTTTTCCAGTTGATGAGTTACCCAAACCGGACGCATGCCATTTCGGAAGGCGAAGGCACGAGCCGGCATTTGGCTACAACTTACACACAGTTTTTAAAAGAGCATTGTCCGCCCGGCGCACATTGATTTTTAGGTGGTAAAAGAAGCATCAATAGTAATTGTTTAAACTCATTTCTAACTACTTCTTTTATGGCATCAAATTTAAGGTCATCCCCCTAACACCCCTTCAAAGGGGGAAACCTATCGCCTACCTTTCTAAAGTTTAAAATTTTGGAGATAGAAAGATATACGCCCTGGTCCTCTTCCCCCTTTGAAGGGGGTTAGGGGGATGAGTTGATTGTCATTTGACTAATTTCTATCCTATTTTCTTATATAAAAATCTAAACAACTTTAATCGTGCTTCTTTTACCACCCAAAATTCTTATTATAAAAAAAGCATTTCTGTTTGCCGGGCTGGTTCGTGGTAAAACTGATCTAAAAACCGGTGGATAATTTTTGGCATGGCCAGTTTTTCTAACGAAGCAACCGAAGTGTAAAACCAGGAAGCCTGCAAGTTGACATCTGTTTGGTTAACTTGCAGATGGATAAACCTGGCAAAAACCCGTTGGTGCGTTAAAATGTGTTTTTGGATGGAAGAAGCAGAAATGATCACAGCCTGATTTCCAAAAAAATGGTTAAAACCGGGTAATGCAACAACTTCTTCCACCGGCACAAAAGCGGATGTTTCAATCAAAGGCAAATCATATAGATTAGCCCAAATATCATCAATGCTTCTTTTATTGAGCAAAATTTGGTGTTGATCGGCCAGCAAAAAATAATTGAAATAACGCTCCTTGATTTTCAGGTTTTTCAATTTTACCGGCAATAAGTTGATGCGGTTGGTTTGATAAGCATTGCAAACTTCACGGACCGGGCAGATTTGGCAATCCGGTTTTTTGGGTTTGCACAGCATTGCGCCAAATTCCATCATCGCCTGGTTGTGTTGGCCGGGATGTTTTCGGTCTAAAACCTCATCCGCCAATCGCTGAAAAAGCTTTTTCCCGATTGATGAATTGATGGGCTCTTCCACGCCAAACCATCGCGCCAAAACACGATATACATTTCCATCAACCACGGCTTTTGCTTCATCAGCCGCAAAAGAGGAAATGGCGGCTGCGGTATATTCGCCAATGCCTTTTAACTGGATGAGTTCTTCATACGTTGTCGGGAAAATTCCATCGTTCTTTTCGAGAATTTGGCGAGCTGTTGTCAGCATGTTTCTTCCGCGCGAGTAATAGCCCAATCCTTGCCAAAGCTTTAAAATTTCATCTTCGGAAGCCTGGGCAAAAGCCGTAACATCTGGATATTTTTCTAAAAAACGGTAGAAGTAAGGCATCCCTTGCTCTACCCGCGTTTGCTGTAAAATCACTTCAGAAAGCCAGATGGTATAAGCATCGGTTGTGTTGCGCCAGGGCAAGTCGCGTTTGTGCTGCATGTACCAGTTTTGTATTTCCTCGCTCCAATTCATCCGACAAAAATACGCAGCCAAAAGCTTAACCAAATCATTGTTAGGCAGATGTGTAAATAAAAAAAACGGAATTTTTTTCGGTGTTTCGTTTTAAAGCAATACTTTTGCAACCCCAAAACAGCAATAGGATTACAAATAAATAAGAGCAAACAGCAAATGACTAAAGCGGAGATAATAGCTGAAATTTCTACCAAAACAGGGATAGAAAAAGTAGATGTGCAGGAAACAGTGGAAGCCTTTTTTAAGGTGGTAAAAGGGGCAATGGTTACCGGGGAAAATGTTTACGTACGCGGCTTTGGTAGTTTTATTGTTAAAAAAAGGGCTGAAAAAACAGCAAGAAATATTTCTAAAAATACGGCGATCATTATCCCGGAGCATTTTATCCCAAGCTTTAAACCGGCAAAAACTTTTGTAGAAAAAGTACGCACGGGCAACAAATCAAAATAAGGTAAGTAATTTTTAGCATGAAAAAGAAGCAAATAGGTGTAGTTGTAATTGTTGTTGCAATGATGGTCTATTTAATTTCTTTGCCGGTTAAAGGGTTGATCAGGCCGAAAGAAGAACGTACCAGGCCGGGCGCAACTGGTGGCGCAATGCAACATGAGGAGCAGCCTACCAACCGGATTGACGAAGATTATGTGGCGGTTGCAGCCAAAAAACTACTTACTCCGCAAATGGCAGCAGAAATTTCGGATAAAGAAGCCCGGCTTAAAAGCTCAGCTTCTGACAAGGAACAAATAACGATCGCAAAAGACTTGGCCCATACCTGGGACGATTTGAACGTGCCTGCACCGGCTGCCTTTTATTACTTATCCATAGCAAGAAAAGAAAACACAGCAGAAAACTGGTTAAATGCCGGCAGCCGTTTTAACGATGCTTATAAACTAACCCAAGACACCGTAGCCCAGCCAACATTTCTAGTCAACGCGGTCGAGTCTTTTAAAAAAGCATTACAGTTAGCGCCCGATAATTTAGAAGCACAAACCGGTTTGGGCATTGCTGATGTAAACGGCGGCGCGCCAAGCCCGATGACAGGCATTGGTTTGTTATTAGGCGTGGTTGCCAAAGACCCGAAAAATTTGAAAGCAAACTTAAACTTAGGTTTGTTTTCTATGAAATCCGGCCAGTTTGAAAAAGCCGTACAGCGTTTTAAAACTGTGGTAGAACAGAAGCCGGAAGTGGAGCCTTACTTTTACCTGGCCGAAAGCTACAAACAGTTGGGCATGAAACCCGAAGCAATTGCCGCTTACCAAAAATGCAAAGAAATGGTTGTTGATGCCGCTTTTAACCAAAAGATGGACGAGTACATCAAAGAATTGAAGAATTAAAAATTAAAATAATCTAAATTAAAGAAGTTATGCCAAGCGGTAAAAAAAGAAAACGCCATAAAATGGCCACCCACAAACGGAAAAAACGATTAAGAAAAAACAGGCATAAAAAGAAGTAGTTTACGCTTTTCCCATTTAACGGCACTCTGTGGTACAGGGCGCCTTTTCTTGTTTTTCTGATAAATTTTCTTAATTTTTTTTAATATAACGGTCGTTATTTTCCGTTAATAAGGAGTAAGTAATTGATAAAAGAATTAGTTATCGATGCTTCCCCGGCTGGCGCAACTATTGCTTTGTTGCAAAACAAGCAGCTTGTAGAACTTCACAAAGAGCAAACCAACAACAATTACACCGTTGGTGATATTTATTTGGGGCGGATTAAAAAAATCATGCCCAGCTTAAATGCTGCTTTTGTAGATGTTGGCTACGAAAAAGATGCTTTCCTGCATTACCTTGATCTGGGTGCGCAGGTACAGTCTTTGTTAAAACTGACTAAAACAGTCCGTGGCGGAAGTTATAAATCAAAACTGCTGGATCATTTTACGCTTGAAAAAGATATTGCCAAATCAGGTAAAATCTCGGATATTTTAAGTAAAAACCAGTTGATACCGGTTCAGATCGCTAAAGAACCGATTTCTACCAAAGGCCCCAGGCTCAGTTCCGATCTGTCTATCGCAGGTCGGTACGTGGTATTGGTACCTTTTTCGGATGTTATTTCCATCTCCAAAAAGATCAAAAGCAATACCGAACGCAACCGGTTGCGTAAGATCGTAGAAAGCATCAAGCCTAAAAACTTTGGGGTAATTATCCGTACCGTTTCTGAAGAAAAAGGCGTGGACGAGTTGCAGAAAGACCTGTTGGACCTGATTGCAAAATGGGAATCTTTCACCACACGTTTGCCTGCAACAGAACCTGCAAAAAAGGTTTTGGGCGAAATAGACCGCACCTCCACTTTGTTGCGCGATTTGTTGAATGCTGATTTTCAAGGCATCACCGTGAACGATCAGTCTATTTTCGAGGAAGTACGATCGTACGTCAAAGAAATTTCTCCAGACCTGGAAAACATAGTTAAGCTGTATAAAAACAGCATTCCTGTTTTTGAGCATTTGGGTATCGAAAAGCAAATCAAATCCGCTTTTGGAAAAACGGTAAACCTGCCTGGCGGTGCGTATTTGGTGATCGAGCATACCGAAGCCTTGCACGTAATTGATGTAAACAGCGGAAACCGGACAGCCAGCAAAGAAAACCAGGAAGAAAATGCGTTCCAGGTAAACAAAGAAGCCGCAAAAGAAATTGCGCGTCAACTGCGTTTGCGCGATATGGGAGGCATTGTGGTAATTGATTTTATAGATATGCACAACCCGAACAACCGCAAGGATTTGTTTGAGTTTATGCGCGATGAAATGCGGCTCGACCGGGCAAAGCACACCGTTTTGCCACCAAGTAAATTTGGTTTGGTGCAGTTGACCAGGCAGCGCGTGCGGCCGGAAATGAACATTGTTACTTCGGAAATTTGCCCAACCTGCAACGGGACAGGAACTGTCCGCCCGAGCATTTTGTTGCTGGACGATATCGAGAACAACCTTAATTACGTTTTGCAGGAACAGAACGAAAAAGGCATTACTTTGTGCGTTCACCCTTATATTGAAGCCTACATCAAAAAAGGCATTTATAACCGCCAAATGAAATGGTATTTCCGTTATCACCAGTGGATTAAGGTAAAAAGTATGCTCAATTATACCATGAACGAGTTCCATTTCCTGTCTTCTAAAGACGAAGAAATTAAACTTTAGCATTCCGAAAAAAAACTGCAAGGTTTACGGTTTTACAAAATGTACCAACATTGTAAAACTGTAAACCTTTTTTGTTGATACTGTTTTTACCAGTGTTTTTTTGGTGAAAATTCCGTAAATTGTATTCCTGAATCAGCTTAAGTTTAAACGCTGTTTTACTTAGGGCGTGTTTAAATTTTGTTCCGTTTATTGGCCATGCTTCTTTTATCACCTAAAAATTGGCAAACATTTGGTTTTTGATTTTATTTAAATTTTACAAATACCAATTTTTATAGGGTAAAAGAAGCATTGTATTTTTTCTTGCATAAATTTAAACAAGCTTTTAATCCTGTAATCATTTTTAACAATCCTAAAATTTTAACAATAACTTGGCTAAAACTAAAAGTGCCTATTTTTGCCAGAGCTGCGGCTTTGAAGCGCCTAAATGGTTGGGCAAATGTCCGCAATGTGGGCAATGGAATACGTTTGTAGAAGAAGTGATTGAGAAAGCAAACACGGCAGTTCCGGAGTGGAAACCAGCCACTACCAGTTTGCAGCGCGCTAACAAACCTGTCCCGGTTTCGGAAATTGCTTTTACGGAAGAAGACCGTTTAATTACGCCCGACAAAGAATTAAACCGTGTTTTAGGCGGAGGAATTGTTGGCGGTTCGTTGATTTTGTTGGGCGGCGAACCCGGAATCGGAAAATCAACTTTGATGCTGCAATTGGCTTTGATTATTCCGGGTTTAAAAGTGCTTTATGTTTCGGGCGAGGAAAGTGAGCGGCAAATCAAAATGCGTTCTGAGCGCATCAGTGCTTCTTTTACCACTAAAATTAATAACCCGTTTGTACTGGTAGAAACTTCTACCCAAAATATTTTTAAGCAGATTGAAGCGATTGAACCGGATTTGGTGATCATTGATTCGATCCAAACCTTGCATTCGGCACATATCGAATCTACGCCCGGAAGCGTTTCGCAAGTGCGCGAATGCACGGCCGAACTAATGCGTTTTGCCAAAGAAACTTCTACGCCAGTTTTCCTGATCGGCCACATTACCAAAGATGGCGCCATTGCCGGACCAAAAATTTTGGAACACATGGTGGATACGGTTTTGCAGTTTGAAGGCGACCGGCACCATGTTTATCGAATACTGCGCACCATCAAAAACCGTTTTGGTTCTTCTTCCGAATTGGGGATTTATGAAATGCAGGGAGAAGGTTTGCGCGAAGTTTCCAATCCATCCGAAATATTGTTGTCGCAACGGGACGAAGCGTTGAGCGGCATCACCATCTCCGCAACTTTAGAAGGCATGCGGCCCATGCTGATTGAAACCCAAGCTTTGGTAAGCCCTTCGCCTTATGGCACACCGCAACGTTCGGCCACTGGTTTTGACAATAAGCGGATGAATATGTTGCTGGCCGTTCTTGAAAAACGATGTGGTTTTAAGCTGAGTGCCAAAGACGTTTTCCTAAACATTACCGGCGGAATTCGGGTAGAAGACCCGGCAATTGATTTGGGTTTGGCAGCAGCCATTATTTCTTCGCAGGAAGATATTCCGGTTTCTTTTAAAACCTGTTTTGCCGGCGAGTTAGGTTTATCCGGAGAAATCCGCGCCGTAAACCGTGTGGAACAACGTATTGCCGAAGCGCAAAAATTAGGTTTCGAGCAAATTGTTATTTCCCGGTACAACCTTCCCGCTGGCGGAAAAAATAAAAAAGTTTTGGATTTTTCAAGATATGATATTGAAGTAAAAGCCGTTAGCCGGATTGAGGAAGTTTTTCAGTTGCTTTTTGGCTGAGGAATACCTAAATTTATTAGTGATAAAAACAGTATGTTTATGGAAACTCAGGAAATAATGCAATTATCTGATCTCGATCTTTCAAAAACTTATACTTACGCTGATTATTTACAGTGGAAGTTTGATGAGCGAATTGAATTAATAAAAGGCAGGATTTTTAAAATGAGTCCGGCACCGAGTTCCTACCATCAGGAAATAGCTGCAGAGGTAACCAGGGTTTTTGCAAATTATTTAAAAGGGAAAACGTGTAAAGTTTATCCTGCTCCTTTTGACGTTCGGCTTACTAAGAAGTCATTGATGGACGAAGATGTAACTACAGTTGTACAACCTGATATTTGTGTGGTTTGCGACCGAAGTAAAATTGACAAGAGTGGTTGTATTGGTGCACCGGATATTGTTGTAGAAATCCTTTCTCCAGGCAATAACAAAACTGAGTTACAGAATAAATATGATGTTTATGAAGAAAACGGTGTGCAAGAATACTGGATTGTTTCCCCGCAACAAAAAACATTTTTAAAATATGTTTTAAATCAGGACGGCGTTTACGTAGCTTCAAAATTATTACCTTCAAACGCTGAAGTTACTACACCAATTCTTCCTGGTTTTGTATTGAAGTTAGAAGATGTTTTTGCAGATAATTAAGTCAACTGCTTTTATCTTAATCAAAACCTTCTGTTTTTTTAAAGGTTAATGCTTTAGATTGATTTTAAAACTTATGAAAAAAATGTTCTTCTCCATAGCCGTTCTTTTTAGCGCTTTAACGGTTTCGGCACAGCAAGGAGCGATGCAGCCTCAAGGCAGTGCGTCCAGCATATCACCAAAAGGAAAAGTTTACGGTGAAAAAGTAGATGTAAAAACAGTACACCCCATCGGTGATTTGAATGTTTATTTCGGGCGCCGCACTTCAGTTACCACCACCATTATTGCAAAAGTAACCGACGTTGATAAAAGCGGCGACTTTTTTTACGTGAAAGACAACAAAGGGCGGCCGGTAACTGTCCGCTTTAAAAATGCCGGTTCTAAAATTCCGCAAGATGTAAAAGGCAAAACAGTGCTGATTGACGGCGTGATTTCTAAAAACTTTATCGCCAACAACAAACAACATTATGCCGGTTCTAACGAAGGCATGGATAAAAACGACGAAAAAAAGAACAATGCCGGGACTTATGAAATGGCTGCTCGCGGTGTGCAGTTAATGAATTAGCGATACTGTTTTTACCCATAAAAAAACCACGTTTGCTTTAAGTAGACGTGGTTTTTTTATGGGTAAAAAAAGCATTGGTTTCAATTAAGAGAACCAGAAGATCAAAATTATTTCTTACTTGCAATGATGATTCCGGTAGCCCAACGCAATTTTGTAAGCGTTATATCAGTACGGTTATCTAAATCTGCAATCAGTTTTAATGCTTTTTCCTGATGTCCTTCCGGCCAGTTCGGTTGCGGCAGCATATCATCTAAAATGTAAAGCCCGCCCGGTTTAAGCATCGCTAATGCTTCTTTTAGCATTAAATATTTGCCATGCCAGGTATCTGCAAAAATAAAGTCGAACTCCAGGTTTTGGTTGAGCCATTCGCCGGCATCGGCACAAATTAAATCAAGGCGATTATCGGATAGATATTCTTTGGCGATATTTAAAAAACGGGCATCATTATCTACTGAAATTAAGGCAGAAGTGCTATCCATTCCGTCTAAAATCCAAGCCGTAGATAAACCTGTACCAGTTCCTAATTCCAAAAATTTTCCGCCTGGTTTTGAAGCAGCCAAAGTTTTTAGCAGCGAACAAGTCAGCGGATCAGAAGCCATGGTAAAACCGGATTGTTTGGTGGCTTCGTCTATTGGAAAATAGGAAGCAGGGAAATTTTGGGTGATTGCTTCTGTCATGATTGTTAAAGTAATAAGCTTACTAAAATAATTTTCGTTATTCCTTTTGGGCAATAATTGTAACCATTCTGTTTACTAAATCTTTATGCTGAATTTTAAAACCATGTTTATTAAGAAAGCTTTCTATTTTAACTGAAGTTATTCGTACTTTATAATAAGAACTAATGCTTTGCTTCCAATCAGCTTCTGTTTTTGAATTTAACAAATCAGTTACTAATACCTTATCATCAAAATAATCCAAGCAACAAGTAAGAATCCTGCTCTCATCACTTTTTACGAAAATAAAACGGTCATTTCCTGATACTGCTTTAGTGTAATCTCTAAAAGAAAGAATCAACTTTCCCTCATTATAAAGTGTACCAGCACAATCTTCAATTAGTTGCTCAACTTCTTTTATGTTGTTAAGATGAGTGATGGTATCGCCTGCACAAATTATAAGTTCTGAATTGTTAATTGTATAGTTTCTGACAGATTTTATATCAGCATTAATTATTTCGATTGGTAAACCAATACTGTTTTGTTCTAATTCATTTAACAATTGTCTGTTAAAATCAATTGCTTTAACAGTAAATCCAATTTTAGCCAACGATATACTTTGAATTCCGTGTCCTGCACCTAAATCAATAGCTTGTCCTGTACTCGTTGGTCTAATGTTTCGGCTTTCAAAATAATCCTGCTGTTCATTCTGCTTGATTTCAAAGTCTCCAACCATCCAGGAATAAAAATTCCCCAAATGGTTGTCATAATGTTCTTTTACACTCATATAACAAAAAGTAAAAAATTATGCGATAAAAGAAGCATCCCTTATTTGCTCAAATACATTGATTTTTCTTTGTACAAATGGCGGAAATACGGGTCTTCCAAATCGCGGATAAAACGGATCGCTTCTCCCGTGGATTTCATTTCCGGGCCTAATTCTTTGTTCACTTCCGGGAATTTATCAAAAGAGAAAACGGGTTCTTTAATAGCGTAACCTTGCAACTTCCGTTCAATCGTAAAATCTTTAAGCATGTTGGCGCCCAACATAATCTTTGCTGCAATATTGATATAAGGCACGTCATAAGCTTTGGCGATGAAAGGAACGGTACGCGAAGCACGCGGATTAGCTTCGATCACATAAACTTCTTCGTTTTTAATTGCAAATTGGATGTTCAACAGGCCGCAAACATTTAAAGCCTTGGAAATTTTAACGGTGTGTTCTTCCATTTGCCGGATCACATTTTCCGACAAGTTGAAAGGCGGCAAAACGGCACTCGAATCACCGGAATGAATTCCCGCAGGTTCGATATGTTCCATTAAACCAATAATATGCACATCTTCGCCATCACCAATCGAATCAGATTCGGCTTCTTCGGCACGATCCAAAAAATGATCAATCAAAACACGGTTCCCGGGAAGGTTTTTGAGGAGATTTACGACAGCTTTTTCCAAGTCTTCATCATTGATGACGATGCTCATGCCTTGTCCGCCCAACACATAACTTGGCCGAACCAAAACCGGATAACCAACCTGATGCGCCACAACCAATGCTTCTTCGGCACTTTCGGCAACGCCATATCTTGGATAAGGAATTCCCAATTCTTTCAACAAATCAGAAAAACGGCCCCGGTCTTCGGCAATATCCATGTTATCATAACTCGTTCCGATAATTTTGATACCGTGTTCGTGCAGCTTTTCGGCCATTTTTAAAGCCGTTTGCCCGCCCAACTGAACGATTACACCTTCCGGTTTTTCCAGATCAATAATTTCCCGAACATGTTCCCAGAAAACCGGCTCGAAATACAGCTTATCCGCCATGTTAAAATCGGTAGAAACAGTTTCGGGATTGCAATTGATCATGATAGATTCAAAACCGCATTCTTTTGCAGCCAGCAAACCGTGCACACAACTGTAATCAAACTCAATTCCCTGGCCGATCCGGTTTGGGCCGGAACCTAAAACAATAATTTTTTTCTTGTCGGAAACAACAGATTCATTTTCGCCTTCGTAAGTAGAATAATAATAAGGCGTTTTGGCCTGAAACTCTGCCGCACAAGTATCCACCATTTTATAAACGCGGTGCAAACCTAATTCCTTGCGGCGTTGATAAACGTCTTCCTCGCTTACATGCTGTAAAACATAAGCAATCTGTGCATCCGAAAAGCCTTTTTGTTTTAAGGTGAAGAAGAAATCTCTTGGAATATTGTTGAGTGAATAACGCCGCAGTTCGATTTCTAAATTCACCACTTCCTGAATCTGGTTCAAAAACCAGCGGTCTATTTTAGTTACTTTACGAACAGATTCTATCGGGACGCCCAAACTCAACGCATCATAAACATGGAACAACCGATCCCAGCTTGGATGCTCCAAACTGTACATGATTTCATCTAAGTTTCGGCTTTGCCTTCCATCAGCACCTAAGCCTGCACGGCCAATTTCCAAACTCTGACAAGCTTTTTGCAACGCTTCAATAAAGCTACGGCCAATGCCCATCACTTCGCCTACCGATTTCATTTGCAAACCCAACTCACGGTTGGCACCTTTAAATTTATCAAAGTTCCAACGCGGGATTTTAACGATGACGTAATCCAAAGTTGGCTCAAAGTAAGCAGAAGTGGTTTTGGTAATCTGGTTTTGCAGTTCGTCCAGGTTAAAACCGATGGCTAATTTGGCCGCAATTTTAGCGATTGGATAACCGGTTGCTTTGGAAGCTAAGGCTGAGGAACGGGAAACGCGCGGGTTAATTTCAATCGCAATAATATCATCGTTGGCCGGGTTAACCGAAAACTGCACGTTGCAACCACCCGCAAAATTGCCAATGGCGCGCATCATTTTGATGGCCTGGTCGCGCATAGATTGGTAAGCGCGGTCGCTCAACGTCATGGCTGGCGCAACGGTGATCGAATCACCGGTGTGGATGCCCATCGGATCAAAGTTTTCAATCGAGCAAATGATGATGACGTTGT
>NZ_CALMAT010000085.1 GCF_937859865.1 uncultured Mucilaginibacter sp. | reverse complement strand
AAAGCGGTATTGTAATGGAAGTTTATACCGAAGAACCCGGCCTGCAATTTTACAGCGGCAATTTTATGCACAGTAAAAACAGTATGAAATACGGGAAAAAAGACGATTACCGTACTGCTTTTGCCATGGAAACCCAGCATTTTCCGGATTCGCCCAACCAGCCGCAGTTCCCTACAACCGTTTTAAAACCCGGGCAAACGTATAAAACCCAAAGCTGCTACAAGTTTCTGTCGAAATAAACAAAGCACAAACCGCCAAACAATTTGAATATGGAACAGGCAATATCAGGCTTAAATCTAATCAGAAGATATTGCCTGTTCTTCTTATTAACCATCTTCTTTTTTCAGGCAAAAGCGCAAGTTTTTCCTGTTGACCGAAAAGGGTTCAACCAAAATTCAGGCGTAAAAATAGTATCTGACCAAAATGGATTTACAGTTACCTGGCCGACAGGAAACACGGGCAACGGACGCTTACTGTTGAACATGCAAAGCGGTAAACCATTGTTCAGTAGTATTCAGCTTGGCAAAGAAGGTTCTTATCATACGATTATTGAAAATACAGATCCTGAATTTATCCTGACCAAAGGCAAACGCGACCTGATTTCGCAAAACGGCTGGAATATTTTTTTTGACAGAGTGCCTTTAAAACCACACCAATCTTATAAAATCAGTTTTAACAAGAAGTCGGCAAGTGTAAACACTTCCGGATCGCGCACCGTAATCAGTATTAATAACCTTGAAGCGCCAAACTTTAAAGGGAAATTAGAAATCACTCTGTACAACGGGCAGCCGCTTTTTAATGTTGCGGCAGTCATCTCTACCCAAATTGATTCTACAGCGATATTGTATGATGCAGGTTTGGTTAGTAAACAGCAGTCTGTAAAAAATATTTCCTGGAGCAATGTTTACGATAAAATGCAGGTAAATAATCTAAATCCTGCAGATACTGCAAAAAACATAGCTGTTAAATATCGAACTATTATTGGCGAAAACCCTTCCGGCAGTATTGCCGTTTTCCCTGCGCCGCACCAGTATTTTTATCCTTTGGATGAAGCTTTTAACCTGAAGTTTGTGTGGTACGGCAATAATTACCGCAAGCTGCTGCCGGGCTTTGGTTTTGGCATCCGGCAGGATTTGTACGGAGATAACCGCTATGTGCCCTGGTTTAATTCGCCGCCGGGAACACAACAACGGTTAAACTTTTTCTGCTTGTTAAGTACGGGCAATCCAACGGCTTTGTTGGCCGATGTAAAGAAATACACGCACAACGACAGCTACAAACCATTGGCGGGATATAAAACCATGTCGAGCCATTTTCACAATGAATTTATTTCGAAAGTGGTGCTTGCCGGCAAACCTGTTCCGGATACGCCTTCTTTTCTAAAAGTATTTAAAAATTTAGGGGTGAATATCGTACACCTGGCCGAATTTCACGGAACCGGCCATCCCCGCGGACCTGACGAACAGCGTTTGTTAGAATTAAAAACCTTGTTTGAGCAATGCAAACGCTTGTCATCGGCAAATTTTTTGTTGCTGCCGGGAGAAGAACCTAACGAATTTTTTGGCGGCCATTGGCTGGAGTTTTTTCCGAAACCCGTTTACTGGATCATGTCGAGAAAAGCAGGTACGCCTTTTACAACCACCGATCAGGAACACGGGAAAATTTATCACATTGGCAGTAAAGAGGATATGTTTGCTTTATTAAAAGCCGAAAACGGTTTAGCTTGGACGGCACATGCACGGACAAAAGGTTCAACAGGGTTTCCGGATGCTTATAAAGAGGAAGCCTTTTACAAATCCGACCGCTTTTTGGGCGCGGCCTGGAAAGCTTTGCCTGCTGATCTGTCTCAACCCAAATTAGGCAAGCGCGTGCTCGATTTGATGGACGATATGAACAATTGGGGGCTGCACAAAAAAGTACTTGCCGAATCAGATCTTTTCTCTATCGAACCGGAAAATGAAATGTATGCCCACGTAAACGTAAATTATCTGCAAATGGACAAGTTGCCTGCTTTTAACAACGGCTGGCAACCAATATTGGATGTACTGCAAAACGGAAAGTTCTTTTCCTCTACGGGAGAAGTGCTGATACCGGAATTTACCGTTAACAATTCGCCTTCCGGAGACACCATCCAATTGCCAGCAAACGGCAATTGCAACATTACTTTTAAAGTTGACTGGACATTCCCTTTAAACTTTGCTGAAATTATTTCCGGAGATGGCATCAAAGTTTACCGGCAGCAGTTGGATTTGAAGGACACCAAAGCGTTTGGAAACCATACTTTTCATCTCACTACCCAAATGAAAAACAGAAAATGGTTACGTTTAGAAGTTTGGGACGCGGCAGCCAACGGCGCTTTTACACAAACGGTTTGGATAAAATAGTAATTCCGGTTAATTGATTGCTCTGATTTTTAATACTTCTTCTACCACATAAAAATTGGTATTACATAAAAAGCATCTACACCAATTTTTACCCGATAAAAGAAGCATTCTGTTTTTAGGAACCTATTTCACTTTCCGCTTATTTCCTTGGTAATCGGTAATAAAAATAGCTTCCGCATCTTTATCCAACTCCATTTTTCGGGAAGATTGGGACAGATAGGTCGAGCCGTAATAAAACTCCACATGCTTTTTCCGATTGTTTTTATAGATTAAATCAGCGTAAAAATCAGTCGGTTTGAGGTTGATCCAAACTGCTGGCGTTTTCTCTTGAACCTTCGAACTAAAAACCTTTAAGCTGTCCTGGTTTTGGGAGGCAATATACAGGTCATTGCCTTTTGCACGATGAACTACGGCCAAACCTTTTGCATCGCCATCCACAAAAAACCCGCTCCCCGTTACCGGTTTACTGCTGAAACCGCCTTTGCCGTTGCCTTTTAGGTACAAGCCCATAAATGCATCGTGCCTGCCGGTAAAAGGCTCCATGCCGTAATCATTTCCTACCATCAGCAAATCCAGGAAGCCGTCCTGATCTATATCCCGGGCAACCATGCCATAAACCGGGGCCATTTGTGCTGCAATAGGCATTGCGCTGATCGAGAACTTGCCATTGCCCATGTTTTCGATAAAGCTGGTGTTCATATCGGTTGCTTTTAAAACAACGGCATTTTCTTTGTCTTGCTTGCTCCACAAATCGTCCATGGTTGCGCGGCCAAAGCCTTTATAAGTAGGGAATTTTTTTCGGGTGGAAATCACTTGACTGATCAAATCATCACGTGTATGCATCGGAAACGGTTTTTGTGTGCCGTCTTCTGCTTTCATGTAGCAAAAAATCATGGCATCGTATGAACCGTTGTTGTCCACATCTTTTGCCAAAATGGTCATCGGTTCGGCAAATGTGGCTTTGTAATTGGAGTTTTGGCCCAAGTTCCCGGCTACGTAATCCATTTTGCCATCATTGTTAAAATCGCCGGCCACCAAACTATTCCACCAGCCAACATGCTGTTCCACACCAGAATTGTTGACTTTGGTAAAACCACGCCCGTTGTTTCTATAAAAAGTAATGGGCATCCATTCTCCTGCAACAACCAAATCCACCAAGCCATCATTATCAAAATCAGACCATAATGCATCGGTGATCATGCCTGCATGTTCTAGTTCAGGGCAAAGTTTTTTGGTTACATCTACAAACTTTCCGCCTTCGTTACGCAACAAATGACTTACCGGCGAGGCAGGATAAGCACCGGAAACCGAACGCCCGCCAACAAAAAGGTCTAAATCGCCGTCTTTGTCAAAATCAGCGGCACGAACACAAGAACCGTTATCATATTCTATCGGAACGGCGGCAAAATTCCGTTCAAACTGCCCTTTTCCGTTATTGATGTACAAGCGGTCTTGCGCCGAAGAATGCCCTTTAGGGAACTCGTAACTGCCGCTTACTACATACATATCCAAGAAACCATCGTTGTTGGCATCAAATAAAATTGCGCCCATGTCTTCTTCCTCTTTAAAATCTTCGTGGAGGAAACGTTTGGTATCCGCAGTAAACCTGCCGTTTTTATCCTGCATAAAAAACGTGCCCTTGTTTCCGGCCGAGCCGCCGATGTAAAAATCATCATAACCGTTGTTATCAATATCGCCCACAGCGATACAAGGGCCGTACTGGCTCAATTTGTGCGGCAAAGTAGGCTGGATGTTGTAATCAATGGCATCCTTTTCTTCGTGTTTGTAGTTGATGCCTGCCTGCTTGGTTACCGATTGAAAAAGCGGAGCTTCTTTAATAGAGATACCCGGCGAAAGATTGCCACTACTGTTTTTATAGGCTAAATTTATGGTTTGATCAGTTTTAATGTTGGTTAGCAACTGGGTTTTCCCATCCGGCCATCTGATCCTTAAAGAATCAACCGTAGTTGCATCGCCCAAACCAAAATGTGCTTTTGCATCATCGGTAGAAAGATAACCGCGGCAAGGCTGCTGGTCATAAAATTGTTGTTTCCCCTGGTAATAAATTCGGATAGATGCACCAATACCTCCTGTATTTTTACTGTTTCCTGTTAAACCAACACTTAAATAATGATGGCCTTTGGCCACTTGTTTTTTGTTGTTCAGCGTGTTTTCATAGATAAAAGCAGGTTCATCAATGTTGTTGACCACCAGGTCGAGGTCGCCGTCGTTGTCCAAATCAGCATAAACGCCGCCGGTTGAAAATGCAGGTTTTGTAATCCCCCAGTTGGCAGATTGGTTTTTAAACGTATAACCGCCTGCATTTTTAAAAGCATAACTTACTGTTTTTACCACCGGAAAAGAATCGGCACTGGCCAGCGACGTATTTTCTTTGGGCGACCGGCCCTGGCTATTGCTGTAAAGTGCGTGGTCCAGATCGGTTACATCCCTGGGATAACCGTTCGTGATCACCATATCCCGGTAACCATCGTTGTCAAAATCTGCAACAAGTGGTGTCCAGCTCCAGTCGGTTTGATACATGCCGGCCAGGTAAGCAACCTCGCTAAACTGCGTATGGCCGGAAGGCGTTTTGCCCTGGTTTAATTGCAGCACGTTGCGGATATACTGATGCTCGTAATTGTATTTTTTATTGTCAATGTAAGTGATGTAGTTATCGCCCATCAGCATGGTTTTCTTTCGCAGGTTTTCTTCAGGCAGCATTTCTAAAGAAACCAGGTCGGGCAGGCCGTCATTGTTGATATCAACCATATCTGAACCCATTACCGACCAGCCCGTATGTTTAAAATATTCGCCTGCGCGGTTGGTAAAAGTTCCGTTTTTGTTGTTGATGTACAATAAATCGTTGGAAATAAAATCATTGCCCACATAAATATCCGGCCAGCCATCGTTGTTTACATCGGTGATCGAAACCGAGTTGCCAAAGCCTTCCATCAATATCCCGGCTTCCTTGGTTACGTTGGTAAAAGTGCCATTGCCATTGTTTTTGTACAAACGGTCGTTGTTAACGGCGCTTCCATCAGCTACTTTTGGCCGGTAAGCCACAGGCGTTCCCTTATCTAATACATTCGTCAGCACATATAAATCCAGCAAGCCGTCGTGGTTGTAATCAAAAAAGATACCCTGCGTGCTATAGCCGTTGTCATCAATGCCGTAAGCATGGGCAGATTCCTTAAAAGTTGGGATACCATCCTTGTTCAGCTTTTGGTTGATGTACAATAAATTTCGGCGCTGGTTGGGGTCTTTGTTAAAAGAAGCACAAACATAAATATCCGGCCAGCCATCGGCATTGATATCAACCACAGAAACGCCGGTACACCAACGGCCTTCGCCGCCAACTGCTGCTGCATCGGTAATATCCTGAAATTTTAAACCGCCTTTGTTCAGGTATATTTTGTTGGAAACCTGATTCCCGGCAAAATACACGTCCGGCAAACCATCGTGGTTAAAATCGCCAATGCCCACGCCCGCGCCGTTGTACAAATAAGGATGGTTTAAAATGTTCAAGCTATCGCTTTCGGTGATGGTATTTTTAAATTCAACACCGGTTTCGGATGCGGGAAGCAGTTTAAAAAGTGTGTTGGAGTTATCTTTTTTAGAGCAGGAAGCACACGCAAAAGCAATCAGTATCGTGAGCAGTTTTGCGTGCCGAAAGGAGTTATATAACATGTTCTGTCCAGGTACTTTCTATAGTAAAATCTGCGTGATGGCAGCAGGTAATTAATCAAGGTTTATAGCGGTGAAATTACCATTTTTTTGTGCTTTATTGTCCGAAAAAATTGTAAAAATCAAACTGTTTTAAAACCTGTTTAAATTTGTTCATGGTTGATCGGCATGCTTCTTTTAGGCAGGTAAATTTGGTGTTGAGAGGAAAGGAGCTTATCAAAAAAAGGAGGAAGGGCCACTGATTTTTAGGTGGTAAAAGAAGCATCTGAAAAAATTTGGATCAGCTTTGTTTCTTCAAATCCTATCAAAACTTCATCAAATTGTATCGCTTGATATGGATAAATGTTAAATATATTTTATTAACCATTAAATTTGACCTTTGCCAATTTGCCGGACATCAAAACCTGAACTGATTTCTTTCTGCTTTTATATGCGTAAGTTGTTCTATGTTTCTTTAATTTCTTTGTTGCTGACCGCGTGTTCTGCGCACCGAAACGACTGGAAAAAATCAACCGAAAACGCGGATTACATCCATCGTTCTATCCAGGAAGTTACCGATGTGATGCTGTACGATATTTATTCGCCACCGGTGGCCAGCCGTATTTATGCTTACATCAGCGTGGCCGGATACGAAGCGGCAGTCAACGGCAACAGCAAATATATTTCGCTTTTGGGGCAGTTGCACGGTTTGGATTCTTTGCCAAAACCTGATCCGCATAAAAAATACAGCTTTAACCTGGCCGCTTCCCATGCTATTTTAACCGTTGGGAAAACGCTGGTAACTTCGGAAGGGCGGATTGAAGATTTTCATACCAAATTAATGCAGGAATTTAAAGATGCAGGCATGCCAGACGAGGTGTATGAAAATTCCATCACTTACGGTAAACAAGTGGCCGACAAAATTTTGGCCTGGGCAGCAAAAGACAAATACAAACAAACGCGGTCTTTATCTAAATACGATGTTTTAAGTGATGACGTTTCCTGGAAACCAACCCCGCCTGCTTATATGAAAGCTGTTGAACCAAACTGGGGCAAATTGCGGCCTTTTATCATAGATTCGGCACAGCAGTTTAAGCCTTTGCCTGCCCCGGCTTTTTCATCAAAACCTGCAAGTTCTTTTTATAAACTGGCCTTGGCGGTACATGATGCAAACGTTCATCTAACCGAAGAGCAAAAGGACATTGCAAATTTTTGGGATTGCAATCCGTTTAGGGTAAATACTAACGGGCATACGATGTTTGCGGTCAAAAAAATCTCGCCGGGTGGCCATTGGATCAATATTGCGCATTTAGCCTGCAAAAAAGCAAAAGCAGATTATGTGAAGACAGCCGAAACTTATGCCTGTTTGGCGGTTGTTATTGCAGATGGTTTTATCAGTTGCTGGGACGAAAAATACAGGAGCAAGGTCATCCGGCCGGAAACTTATATCAACCAATATATTGATCAGGCCTGGATGCCACTACTGCAAACGCCGCCTTTTCCCGAATATACCAGCGGGCACAGTGTTGTTTCTGTCGCCTCCGCCAAAATGCTGACCAAGCTTTTTGGGGATAATTTTAGCTTTGCGGATTCTACGGAAGTACGGTTTGATATTCCGGTCCGCACGTTTAAATCCTTTAACCAAGCTGCCAAAGAAGCAGCCATCAGCCGTTTTTACGGCGGCATCCATTACATCCCTTCCATTGAAAACGGGATGGACGAAGGCGGTAAAATTGCAGAATTTGCGATGCGGAAGTTAAAAACGAGAAGGTAAAATGGGAAAGCGGCGAGCTTGTATTTTAAATTTATTGGATTAATAGGCGATGCTTCTTTTATCGGCATAAATTTGGTAAGCCAGAAATCAAGAAACTTAACTACCAAAAAACATTGCGCCTAAATTATGTTATGATTTTTAGGTGGTAAAAGAAGCATCCAAAAACAAACTGAACATATTCTAAAAACAGATAAATAATCAATTACAACGATGAACAAAAGCAAGTTAAAACAAACTTTGACCAACCTTAAAAAGCTGCTCATCGTGATGGTGGTTATCGGCGCAGCCAAAAACGCTGCTGCCCAACAGCCTTTGCGGGTAGTGGTAGCCGGTTTAAACCACGACCATGTGCATGGAATTTTAAGCCAATATGGCAAAGGCAAAGTAGATATTGTTGGAATAGCCGAACCAAACAAGCAGTTGTGGCAAAAATTTGGTAAAATTTATCATCTGCCCGAATCCTTGTTTGCCAGCGACCTGAAACAATTGGTGGTACAGAAAAAACCGGATGCCGTGTTGGGCTACAATGCCGTAGGCAAGCACTTGGAGGTGGTTGAAATATGTGCGCCATTAGGGATTCCGGTGATGGTAGAAAAACCATTGGCCGCAACTTTGGCGCAGGCAAAACAGATCGAAGCATTGGCCAATAAATACCACATCAAAGTGTTGACCAATTTTGAAACCACCTGGTATCCTTCTTATGCCGATGTTTACAATACGGTTGAAAAAGACAGTATTGGCCGGATCAGAAAAATGGTTGTGCACGATGGGCACCAGGGCCCGAAAGAAATTGGCTGCAGCCCGGAGTTTTTAAGTTGGCTGACAGACCCGGTATTAAATGGTGCCGGTGCCTTAAATGATTTTGGTTGTTACGGTGCAGATTTGATGACCTGGCTGATGAAAGGGCGAAAACCTATCGCCGTTACGGCGGTTGCGCGGCACTACAAACCTGCTGTTTATCCTAAAGTGGAGGACGATGCAACGATTATTGTAGAATATCCAGAAGCAACCGGCCTGATCGAAGCTTCCTGGAACTGGCCTTTTTCGATCAAAGATTTAGAGGTTTTTGGGGAAACAGGCTACTTGCATGCCTTCAATAATGAGGATATCACCAGCCGGATGCGGGAAAATATCAAAGGCTCAAAAAAAGCAGGTCCGTTAGCTGAACAGATAGCATCTCCAATTGCTTATCTCACGGCTGTCCTTCGAAATAAGCTTCCGGGAACCGATGATTTGTCATCTTTAAAATACAACATGATCGTGATGGAAATACTGGATGCAGCCAAGCGTTCGGCAGCAACCAGCAAAAGAGTGGTTTTATAAGATTTATTGCTGTTGGTTGGCCAAGATTTATTATTTGCCGGGAATTGAAAACGATGCTTCTTTTATCGAGTAAAATTTAATGTTTGAATTTTACACGATAAAAGAAGCATCGAAAGCCCACTAATTTTTACCTGATAAAAGAAGCATCGAAAATAAAAGGAACAAAGTTTTTATGAAGCAGATTTAAACATGCTCCATGCCGTAATGCTTCAAAATGTCTTCCGGCACGCCCGTCCACCGGTTTGGCGAATTGCCAACATAGCCAATATCTTTGATGCCTATTTTACTGGTATAAAACCCGGAAGCGGTAAGGTCGCGCATCCGGTTAAAAAATATTACGCCCGGTTTCATTTCCGGTTTAGCCTTTAGCGGATAGGCTATTTCGGTAACCATTTCTATTTGCTGTTGCGGCGTGCAATCTGTAAAAGTACGGTTATAGCGGTTCATACATTGCAGGTCAAGCCAGCGCAGGCCGCCACGCATTGGCGTTTGATGTTCAGGGATATCTTTTACGATAAACTCTATAAAATCCGGCACTTTGGCATCCGATGCACTTCCCGAATGCGCATCTTTAGGGATAATGATATCGCCCAAAACCGTTATCGTTGCCATTTCTTGCTTGGTAAAAAATGTTTCGGCCTTTAACTTTTTGTCCCGGTCTATTTCGTAAGGCTGTCGGCCTGCTTCGTCTCCAGCCGGGGTTGCCGCAACTTCTGCTGTTTTGTTTGTATCCTGTTTACAGGCATCCAGTAATACGGCTGTTGAAAGGGTGGCTAAGCCTAATGCTTTTAAAGAATCGCGTCTGTTCATCTTAATATTTTTAAAAAAGCGGTTAAACGTTTAATTTTTTTCTTTGCTCCAAAATGTATTCGCTGGTGCGCATAGACAGGGCCAAAATTGTCCAGGTAGCGTTTTTATCGCCTTGCTGCACAAAAGGGGAAGCATCCACCACAAACAGGTTTTTACAATCATGCGCCTGGCACCATTTGTTTAAGGCTGATTT
>NZ_CALMAT010000084.1 GCF_937859865.1 uncultured Mucilaginibacter sp. | reverse complement strand
GTTTGGTTATATTGACAAGGAAATTGCGAATGCCAAAAAAGGCAACAAGGCATACATGATCTTAAAAATGAACAGCCTGGCCGATGAACAAATGATTGCACGTTTGTACAAAGCCAGCAATGCCGGTGTTAAAATTACGCTGATTGTGCGCGGCATGTGCTGCCTTGTTCCGGGTGTAAAAGGCTACAGCGAAAACATTGAGGTGATTAGCATTGTGGATAAATATTTGGAACATGCCCGAGTTTATATATTTTGCAACGGCGGAAAGGAATTAATTTTTCTAACATCTTCTGATTTGATGACCCGAAATTTAGACCATCGCGTGGAAGTTGGTTTCCCAATCTACGATAAGGATCTGAAGCAGGAAATCCGCGACATCATCAACATCCAACTGCACGACAATACTAAAGCCCGCGAAATCAACAGTTTAAACAACAACCGTTACCACAAAACGGACGAAAAGATAAAAGTGCGCTCGCAGTTTGACATTTACACCTATTTGAAACAAAAAAAATAACATTTTGAGATACGCTGCCATTGATATTGGTTCCAACGCGATTCGGCTGCTCATTGCAGACCTGTCCGAAAACAGCGAACCGGTTACTTTTAAAAAAAACACGCTGCTCCGTGTGCCGCTACGTTTGGGCGATGATGCGTTTATCCAGAAAAAAATCTCCGAAAAAAAGATCAATGATTTGGTAAAAACCATGCATTCGTTCCGGCTTTTAATGGATGTTTACGGCGTTTCGGCTTATCTGGCTTGCGCAACTTCGGCCATGCGCGAATCAGAAAACGGGCCGGAAATTGTAAAACAGGTAAAAGAGCAGGCAGGCGTTGACCTGGAAATTGTTGGCGGCCAACGCGAAGCAAAAATTATTTACGCCAGCCATTTTGAAGAAAAGTTAGACCGGAAAAAGAACTACCTGTACATTGATGTTGGCGGCGGCAGCACCGAACTTTCTTTTTTTTCGGATGAGATTTTGGTGGCCTCCCAATCTTTCAACATCGGCACCATCCGTATGTTGGACAACCAGGACAAGGCCGAAACCTGGAAAGAAATGGAACGTTTCATCCAATCCAAAGTCAAATCTCATAAAAACATTACCGGTATCGGCACCGGCGGCAACATCAACAAATTGTTCCGGCTTTCCGAAGAAAAAGAAGGGAAACCGATGTCATTGTCTAAGTTAAAAAGTTTGTACAACCACCTCAATTCGTATTCCATGAAAGACCGCATCCAGGTTCTGGGTTTAAACCACGACCGTGCCGACGTGATTATTCCCGCTGCCCAGATTTTTATTACGGTAATGAAATGGGCAGGCGTGGCAAACATTTACGTACCGAAAGTGGGCATGGTTGATGGGATTATCCAAATTTTGATCGAAGAAAACTTTAAATAGCATACTGTTTTTACCACCTAAAAATTGATGAAGAAAAAAATTGTAGTGGCCATAACCGGCGCCAGCGGTTCTATTTATGCCAAGTTGTTGTTGCAGCAATTGCAGGTTTTGCAGGAACAAATTGCCGAAGTTGGCGTGGTCATGTCTGACAATGCAAGAGACGTTTGGCGTTTTGAGCTGGGCGATGAAAGCTACCAAAATATACCTTTCAAAATTTATGGCAAAACTGATTTTATGGCGCCTTTTGCTTCGGGTTCGGCCAGGTTTGACACGATGATTATCGTTCCCTGTTCGATGGGTACTTTAGGCCGAATTGCCGGCGGCATTTCCAATGATTTGACTACGCGTGCCGCCGATGTAGTTTTGAAAGAAAGGCGCAGGTTGATTTTAGTTGCCCGCGACACGCCACTCAACCTCATCCATTTACGCAATATGCAAACGGTTACCGAGGCTGGCGGCATTATTTGTCCGGCTGTTCCTTCTTTTTATAGTTTGCCCAAAACAATTGAAGATGTTGCTATGACGGTGGTAAACCGCATTATAGATCTCGCTGGTTTTGAACACGAAAGCTATCGTTGGAGCGAAGGGGGAAAGTAATAAAAAGCCGGTTTTTTGTCATCTCAACCAAAGGGAGAGATATTTTTCAAAGTAACTTATCTTCTTCAATTTTAGGTTGATAAAAGAAGTATCGGTTGAAAAAAGATTTTTCCCTTCGGTGCGAAATGACAATGCTTCTTTTACCATATAAAAATTAGTGCCTGTATTTTCCCATAAAAAATGAACCATTAACTATTATCCTACGATCTAACATACTTCTTTTAGCACACAAATTTTTATCTTTGCAACCTCGAATGAACAGGAAAGTTGCCTTTTACACGCTGGGTTGCAAACTCAATTATGCCGAAACTTCTGCAATTGGCAGACAGTTTAAACAGGCTGATTATGAAATTGTTAATTTTACAGACCAGGCTGATGTTTATGTAATTAACACTTGCTCGGTTACCGAAAATGCTGACCGCAAATGTAAAAAGGTGGTAAAAGAAGCATTAAAGATTTCTCCAAACGCTTATATCACCATTGTGGGTTGTTACGCACAATTGAAGCCAAAAGAAATTTCTGAGATTGAAGGCGTGGATTTAGTTTTAGGCGCTGCCGAGAAGTTTCAGTTGGTTGACCACATTACCGATCTTACCAAAAACCCAAAAGCACTTGTCTATAATTCGCCGGTAAAAGAAGCAAACCAATTTATCCCTTCTTATTCTTTTGGCGACCGAACGCGTACTTTCCTCAAAGTTCAGGATGGCTGCGATTATTCGTGTTCCTTTTGCACCATTCCGATGGCACGTGGTGCAAGCCGAAGCGATGCGATTGAAAATGTGGTCAAACAAGCGCAGGAAATAGTTTTGTCAGGCGTCAAAGAAATTGTTTTAACGGGTGTTAATTTGGGCGATTTTGGTTTGGTTGATGGACTTCGTCAATACCGGTTTCTCGACCTGATTAAAGTTTTGGATGAAGTGCAAGGCATTGATCGTATCCGTATTTCTTCCATCGAACCCAATTTGTTAACCGATGAAATTATTGCTTTTGTAGCCGCTTCCAAACGTTTTGTGGCTCATTTTCATATTCCTTTGCAATCCGGTTCCAACAAAATATTGAGTTTGATGCGCCGCCGTTACAAACGCGAACTGTATGTAGAAAGGGTTGCCAAGATCAAAGAACTGATGCCTGACTGCTGCATCGGCGTGGATGTGATCGTTGGTTTTCCGGGAGAAACGCGTGAAGATTTTATAGACACCTACAACTTTTTAAACGAATTGCCGGTTTCTTACCTCCATGTTTTTACTTACAGCGAACGCGAAAATACACCGGCAAAAGAACTATCCGGAGTAGTTCCGGGTTCAACACGGGCAGAACGAAGCAAAATGCTGCATATTTTATCCGATAAAAAACGCCGCGCTTTTTACGAATCCCAAGTTGGCACCACGGCCGATATTTTGTTTGAGCGCGAAACGAACGATGGCCTAATGCACGGTTTCACGCGCAATTATGTTAAAATTGAAACCGTTTACGATCCTTTATTGGTGAACGAGATTAGGCCAGTGCTTTTAACTGCTATTGCCGCATCCGGCCATATGGAAATTGAGGAAACAGCAGAAATTCTGGTTCATTAGTTTTATCTTCGCCCGAAACAGCGCCATCCATGTTTCCAACCATCACCGAACTGCTCCGATATTTAACCGGGTTAAACATTCCGCTTCCCATACAAACTTTCGGTTTTTGCGTGGCACTGGCTTTTATGTTTTCGTACTGGGCTTTCGAGCAGGAGTTTATCCGCAAAGAAAAGCTGGGTTACATTCATCCTTTTAAAAAAACAATTACCGTTGGCGAGCCTGCTTCTATTGGCGAGTTGGTTGGTAATGCGCTTTTTGGTTTTCTCATCGGCTACAAAATTCTGGATGCCGTTTTTCATTACCGTGCTTTGGTTGATAACCCGCAAGAATTTTTGCTTTCTACCCGCGGCAACCTGATTGGCGGAATACTTGTTGCCGCTGTTTTTGCTTATTGGGCTTATGCCGAAAAGAAAAAATACGCCTTAGCGCAACCCAAAAAAGAAGAAGTAACCGTTCATCCATACGAGTTGATGGGAACAATGCTGATTTGGGCCGCTTTTTGGGGTTTTGCCGGAGCAAAATTGTTTAACGGGTTGGAAAACTGGAACGAATTGATAAAAGATCCGGTTGGGATGCTGGTTGGTTTCAGTGGATTAACTTTTTATGGCGGCTTGATTTGTGGGGGTGCGGCGGTAATGTATATCGCCCATAAAAACCACATCAAACTTATTCATATGGCTGATATTGGTTCGCCGGGGATGATGATTGCTTATGGCGTTGGCCGCATCGGTTGCCAGCTTTCCGGCGATGGCGATTGGGGGATTGCCAATACTTCACCAAAACCCAATTGGTTAAGCTGGGCACCCGATTGGATGTGGGCTTTTCGTTTTCCGCATAATGTTGGCGATGAAGGCATTCCTATTCCGGGTTGTGTTGGTAAATATTGTCATCAACTGCCGGTTCCGGTTTACCCGACTTCTTTTTACGAATCTGTTATTTGTATTTTATTGTTTCTGTTTTTGTGGAGCATTCGTAAGTATATCAAAACGCCCGGTTTGATGTTTGGCATTTACCTCATTTTAAATGGTGTTGAACGTTTTCTGATCGAACTGATCCGCGTAAACACCAAATACCATGTTGCCGGTATTTCTTTTACCCAAGCCGAATTTATATCTGCTGTTTTGGTTTTAACGGGGATTGGATTTGTTGCCCACGCATTTTTAGGTGATAAAAGAAGCATTGATCCTCAAGTTTGATGGCCAAAAGTAACCGAAAACCTTTGATCAAAAAGCTGCTCAAAAATGAGATGGTTCGGTTCTTTTTGTCAACCGGCGTTGGTTTTATTGTTGATGCTTTGGTTTACTACTTCGTTTATCATTATATTTTTATTACGGCTGAAGTAAAAATCTTAGGCTTTCTTATTTCGAGGGATGTAATTTCTTTAATCATTTCCTACAGTTGCTGCATTGTTTGTAATTTTTTGCTCACCAAATACTTTGTGTTTGCGCATTCTAAGCTTTCTTCCCGAAACCAGTTTGCACGCTTTTTTACCGTTGCTTTTTTAGGTTTTTTTGCCAATTTATTGATGCTGCGGTTGTTTGTTTCTATCTTCAAAGTTTATCCGCCACTGGCCCGGATTATTGCCGCATTAAGTTTGGGCGTGGCCAGTTATTTCGTCCACAAGTTTTTTTCGTTCAATATTAAAAGGAACCCAAAATGAATTTAGAAATATTATGCCGGGAAGTTGTTGTCTTGGCCAAACAAGCCGGAACATTCATCAAAACCGAAGCCGGAAAGTTTAAGGCCGAAAGCGTTGAGTTTAAAGGTTTAAACGATATGGTTTCTTACGTGGATAAAACTTCCGAAGAAATGATTGTGGCAAAACTACAGCAACTTTTACCTGAAGCAGGATTTATCACCGAAGAAAAAACAGTGGTAAAAACAGCATTGCAATACAATTGGGTGATTGACCCGCTGGACGGAACAACGAATTTTATTCATGGTTTGCCGGTTTATTCGGTTAGTATCGCTTTAAAAGAGTACGAAGAACTGGTTTTGGGCGTGGTTTATGAGATTAACCAGGACGAGTGTTTTTACGCCTGGAAAGATGCGCCTGCTTTTTTAAACGGCAAACAAATCCGTGTTTCTGATAAACCAACCGTTAGCGAAAGTTTAATTGCCACCGGTTTCCCGTATTACAACTTCGAGAAAGCTGATGCGTATATGAATTTGTTTAAAGATTTGATGCAAAGCTGCCAGGGTTTGCGCCGTTTAGGTTCGGCCGCCGTTGACCTGGCTTATACCGCTTGCGGCCGTTTTGATGCCTATTACGAATACAACCTGAATGATTACGATATGGCTGCCGGCATCCTCATCGTCAAACAAGCCGGCGGACAAGTTTTTGATTTTACCGGTGGCAGAAACATGCTGAAAACGCGGGATGTAATTGCTACAAATGGCAAGGTTAGCCAGGAGTTGTTGAATAAGGTTTTGTTTGCGTTTAGGAAGTAAAACAGTAAATTAGCAATACAAAACCAGGGCGATACTTCTTTTATCGCATTAATTTTAATTCATAGTGCTGATTTAAAATTTACAAAATGGATATTAAAGCTATTATCACAGTAGATCAAGATATTCTTGGCGGCCAACCCGTTTTTAAAAACACCCGCGTGCCGGTGGAAAGTTTGTTCGACCATTTGGAAGCAGGCGTTTCATTGGACGAGTTTTTAGATGATTTTCCAACCGTTTCTAAAACGCAAGCCGTTGCATTGTTAGATTTGGCCAATCAACTTTTAACTTCTAAAAATGTAGAGCAATTGTATGCGGCTATTGCTTGATGAAAATTTGCCCAAACTTCTCAAGTTTGATTTTTCAGATCATGAAATATTCACCGTTCGCGAGATGCAATGGAACGGAATTAAAAACGGCGAATTGTTAAAGTTGATGGTTGCAAACTCTTTTGATGCTTTGTTAACTTTTGATAAAAACTTACGCTATCAACAAAATTTTTCAAAATATACCCTTACTGTTTTTGTTCTCACAGCTCCGATCAATCAGTACGCAGCACTCACCAAGTTGACACCAAAAATAAAGCAGTTTTTGAACCGTGGGAATTTACCTGTTGGACCTGTAATTATCTCTGCTGGTTAAGATTGCCTCACCGCTTTTACTTCCTCAGAAATTTCATCCATCATCATTTTAGAAAGTCCATACTTTGCTGCAAGCTCACCACATTTGTTTAAATTTTCACGCATCTATTCTTTTCTAACAAGATGAATCAAATCAATGAAAGTCAGCTCATCTTGCCTTATACCAAATTTGTTGAATTTAGAATCTGAAATAGAAATGTCTAAGAAGCTGTTTAAATTTCTCTCAAGAAAAATCCTGATGCTTCTTTTAGCACTAAAAAATTGGTATCTATGCTTTGCTGCCGCTACAAAAAGCAATTGGCCTTGATGGTTTTTAGGTGATAAAAGAAGCATTGCCAATAACTTGAACAAAATTTAAACAGCTTCTAAGGTTTTCATAACATGATATTAGTTTTAAATTTAACAATTATTTATTGTAAATTTTCGTTGCTTTTTTATTCTTACACTACACTCATTTTTGAATTTGTGTAGTTATAAATAAACAATTTTACAACAAAATAATACATGTTCATATCCAAATCAACAAACTTTATCAATGTAAATTTTAGTATATAAAAACAAAGGGTAAAAGAAGCATCCAAATACTTCTTTTACCCCTATAAATTCAATAAAACTTATTTCCTACAAAGCCTCAGAAACTACCTCCGTAACCTCTGGAACCATACGTTTGAATAAACTTTCAATGCCAGGTTTAAATTCAAAAATGAAAACAAGTTATTTTTACTTACTTAACTGATTTAGGTAAACCATTCAACCCATTTTTTTGAAAGAATGATTTAGCTTCTTCTACTTTCTTTACAACAAAAGGGTCGTTGCCATGATCTGTTATTGGTGATACGCTTGTTTGCGGCAATGCTATTTTTTTTGGAAGCCCAACTTTGGCAATTACTTCTTTTGCCTTTTCAACCTTTTCCGGGAAAAGCACAACATCGTTTAGTTCGTCTAATGACTTATCAATTATCACAATTGGCACTTTACTCGTATTTAGTTCTTCAATCGTTTTCATAATAGGTAAATTTAAGATAATTTTCGCTGGGCAAGAAATGCTAAATATTCTTTCCCTTTTTCAAATAATTCCCACTGGTCTTCCAATTGTCCATAAATTTCAAAATCGTCTTTAATTTCATCAAAATATTTCGCTAGTCCAATTCGGTATAATCTTGTTCGGGCAGGAGTACTGCCTAATGCAAAAATGGATGCTTCTGGGTGTTTATCGCAAAATGCATAAACAGCACTTACTACAGTTGACAAAACTTTTTCACTATCGCCATTATTGCTTACCACTAAGTCATCAATTTCTCCTGTTATCGGGTCTTTATCACCGAACGCAAGATTATAAACTTCCTCTTGGTTTAACAAAGTAAACTGAATACGTTTTTCAATAAGTCCCTTCGGTCCCTGGCTAATAAATTCATAACTTAATAATTCCCGCCCTGATTTTAGCTGATATTTTGGTAATTGCATTTAAAGCTAAAGATAGAAATCGCCTAAGATTTTATAGCAGTATCTCTCAACTTGCTTACATAAAGTTTTGTCGCCATTTTTGTTAAAAATTAAAGATGAAACTTGAAAATTTAAAAATAACAGGTTTAGATCTTCTAAATGTATTTCAAAAAAACAAAGGGTAAAAGAAGCATCATACTCCTTTTACCCCTATAAAGTTGATAAAACCTAAATCCTACAAAGCCTCAGAAACCACTTCCGTAACTTCCGGAACCATGCGTTTCAATAAACTTTCAATCCCTGATTTTAAAGTGATGGTGGAGGATGGGCAACCGCTGCAAGAACCGCGCAATTCAACGGTTACTACGCCATCTTCAAAAGATTTGTAGGTGATCGCGCCGCCATCCTGCTCTACTGCCGGACGAACGTAGTCGTGCAAAATTTGCTGGATTTTAATTTCGGCATCGTCGCCTTCAAAAGCAACCACTTCCTGCTCTTTTTCCTGCACGCTCAGTTCAGATTCTACCGCGCCTTTTACAAACTCTTTTAAAATCGGCTCCAAATCGTTCCAGTCAGAACCTTCGGTTTTGGTAACCGTTACAAAATTGCTGGCGAAAAACACACCGTTCACAAA
Organism: uncultured Mucilaginibacter sp.; assembly: GCF_937859865.1. GTDB lineage: Bacteria > Bacteroidota > Bacteroidia > Sphingobacteriales > Sphingobacteriaceae > Mucilaginibacter_A. The sequence goes on along the minus strand of NZ_CALMAT010000084.1, from coordinate 39,122 downwards.
GGAAAACTTAAACAATTCTTTCGCAAAAGCCGATTTTTCTGCGCTTTCCCGCGTTGCAAAATCCGCGCTTCCGTTGATCAGCAACTTGTTTACAATAAACTTCATGGTTGCCGGGTTCGGCGTGGTTTCGGTATATACGTTGATGTTCATGATGATCTTTTTTTATAAAATTACAAAATTTAAAACAGCTTGTTTAGAATGCTTCTTTTATCGCTACTTTTTTTACCACTTGTTGACTTAGCCACTAAATGCCGGTATAGTTGAAAGGCGTAATCGCCATCAATTCCTGTTTTAGCTCCGCAGAAACCTGTAAATTGTTTACAAATTCAGCAATCACATTTTCATCAACTTTTCCGGCAACACGCGTTAAATCTTTCAACGCTTCATACGGGTTTGGATAGCCTTCACGGCGCAAAACAGTTTGGATCGCTTCGGCCACCACAACCCAATTATCTTCCAAATCTTTGCGGATAACTGCTTCGTTTAACACCAATTTATTTAAGCCTTTTAAAGTTGATTTAAAAGCGATGATGGTATGCGCAAACGGGACGCCGATATTGCGCAAAACGGTAGAATCCGTAAGGTCGCGCTGCAAACGGGAAACGGGCAATTTTGCAGAAAGATGCTCAAAAACAGCATTGGCCAATCCTAAATTTCCTTCCGAATTTTCAAAATCAATTGGGTTTACTTTGTGCGGCATGGCCGAAGAACCAACTTCGCCGGCTTTAATTTTTTGTTTGAAATAATTGTTGGAGATGTACGTCCAAATGTCGCGGTTCAGGTCAATCAAAATCGTGTTGATGCGTTTCAAATTATCACATTGCGCAGCAAAATTATCGTAATGTTCAATTTGTGTGGTGAGTTGCGATCGGCTTAAACCTAAAACTTCGTTTACAAATTGGTTGCCAAAAGCTTTCCAATCAATTTGCGGATAAGCAACATGGTGCGCGTTAAAATTTCCGGTTGCGCCGCCAAATTTTGCAGAAAACGGGATTTGCTGCAGCAACTTAATTTGCGCTTCCAATCGTTCCACAAAAACCAACAATTCTTTGCCCAAGCGTGTTGGCGATGCAGGTTGCCCATGCGTTCTGGCCAGCATAGAAACGTCTTTCCAATCTTCGGCCAAAGCCTTCAACAGATTGATCAATTCATTCAAAGTTGGCAAATATTGCTCGTTCACAGCGAGTTTAAAAGAATATGGAATGGCGGTATTGTTAATATCCTGGGAAGTTAAACCAAAGTGAATGAACTCTTTATATTCACCCAAACCCAAACGGTCGAAATGCTTTTTCAAAAAATATTCCACCGCTTTTACGTCGTGGTTGGTGGTTTTTTCGATTTCTTTAATCTCCAACGCATCTTTCTCCGAAAAATCAACATAAACCTTCCTTAAATCCGTGTAATCTTTCTCATCGGTGTAATTCTTATTAAAAAATTTATGAAGCTGAGGCAAAGGCAGTTCGCACAGGCTGATAAAATATTCTACTTCTACAAAAACCCGAAATTTAATGAGCGCTGCCTCGGAAAAATATGGACTTAGTTGATTGGTTACAGCATAATATCGGCCGTCAACAGGCGAAATAGCAGAAAGGGGGGATAAAGGCATGTTGCTTAAACTTGTAGCTGCAAAAGTAGAAATAACCGCAACTGTTTACGCGGTTTCTTGATGCCGATGCTTCTTTTATGCCCTAAAAATTGGTGATACAAAAAAAGGCCGTACAAATTGCACGGCCTTTTTTTATAATTGGTAAAAAACTTATGGTTTTTTAGTAGTGTCTTTTTTAGTGGTATCTGTAGATGTTGTACCAGTTGTACCGGTAGTTGAAGTTGCTGAAGAATCAGTAGATGTTGTGCTGGTAGTGCCAACTGCTGAAGAATCAGAAGTGCCCATGGCTTTTTTATCAGAGCTGCAAGCTGCAACAGATAAAGATATTGCAAAGGCAACAAAGCCTAATTTAAATACGTTTTTCATAATGTTTGGTTAATGTTTTAAAAAAAATTGACAGAACTGGGTTTATAACACTAATAACCCAGTTCTGTTTTAACTATTAGTTTAGCAATTGCTAAAAATTACATTTTTTTCTTGGTAGAATCCATAGCTGAAGACATTGCTTTTTTAGCAGTATCTGCACCTGAAGCCATGCCTTTTTTGGTAGAGTCCATCATTTTTGATGAAGTATCGGTAGAAGTAGATACTGAAGTGGAATCAGCAGAAGTAGAAGTTTTGTTTGAGTTACAAGCGCTAACAGCGAAAGTGATTGCCAAAGCTAAAAAGCCTAATTTGAATGAGTTTTTCATGTGTTTCTTAAATTTTAAATTGCAGTGAAATTTTAACTTAATACCCAAACCTTAAAAAGGTAACCCGCTAATTGAAAAAATATTTTTTTTTCGGAAAATGGGTTACATTTTTGTACAAACTGTATTAATTAGTGAATTTAAAGATAAAAAACCCGGCACCTACCGACAGCGAAGACATAATGGGGATTTTAAACAATTCCCCGGATACGTTAAGGCGTATCTACAAAACCCATTTTCCGATGGTGCTGCAGATGGTGCTGAACAATAACGGGAGCGAAGCCGATGCGAAAGATGTTTACCAGGAAAGCATCATCATTTTGTACAACAAGGTTAAAGCCGGGGATTTTGAACTGACCAGCAAACTGAAAACGTATATTTATTCGGTTTGCAGGCGTATTTGGCTAAAAAAGTTGAACCAGTTGAACAAAAAAGAATGCGAGCTGAAAGATGTGCACGATTTTTTGCCGGTAGAAAACGACTTGGAACAACACGAAATGCGCGACTTGCAGTTTAGTAAAATGGAAGAATCGTTGCTGATGCTGGGCGAGCCCTGCCGGACGATTATCCAGGATTTTTACATACGGAACCGGTCTATGCAAGAGATTTGCGAAAAGTTTGGCTATACCAATGCGGAAAACGCAAAAACGCAGAAATACAAATGCCTGCAACGTTTAAAAAAGCTGTTTTTTCAGCCATAAATTTGAATTAAAATGAGCGAGCCACAACTGTTGGATTGGATTGAAAGGTATCTTGGCCATAAGCTTTCTGAGGATGAGCAATTGGAATTTGAGGTGATGCGCCTGGGCGACCCGCGTTTGAACGAGCGGATCAAAGAACATCAGCAGTTTATGAAATACCTGTCGGGCTGGAACGAGCGCGTAGAATTTGAACATAAACTGAACGCCATCCATGATGAAATTGATGTGGATGCCGTTAAACAAACTTTGGGTTTCCGCCAAAACCGTGTGATTGCTTTATGGCGAAACCATCATTCAAAAATATCGGTTGCCGCTTCGGTTGCCATTTTTGCCGTGATGCTCACTTTGTTTTTCACCGGCTATTTCAACAACCAAAGCCAGCAATCAAAATACAGTGCATTGCGCCGCGAGCTGGATAATGTAAAACGCTCGCAAAGCGCTTTGATGCGTGATATTTCGGGCAAAAGCATCAGAAAAAACAACCTGAACCCGGGCAATTTTGGCGGAACTGGTTTTGCCATCAATACCAACGGCGATATCATCACCAATTTTCATGTGATAAACGGAGCAGATTCTGTTTATGTGCAAAACTCTAACGGCGAATCTTTTAAAGTAAAACCAATTTATATCAACGAAGATTATGATCTGGCCGTTTTGAGGATTACCGATCCTTCTTTTAAACATTTAAGCCCGGTGCCATACGCATTCAAAAAATCCAAGGCTGATTTGGGCGAAGATGTGTTTACCATCGGTTATCCAAAAGATTCGGTGGTGATCGGAAAAGGTTATTTAAGCTCGTTCACCGGTTTTGAAAACGATAGCCTGGCTTACCAGGTTTCTATCCCTGTAAACCCGGGCAACAGTGGCGGACCTTTGTTGGACAATTATGGAAACATCATCGGCATTATCAAAGGTAAGCAAACGCAGGTTGATGGTGCCGCTTTTGCCACCAAATCCAATTATTTAATGAAAGCCATTCAGTCTATTCCTGCCGATTCTATCGGTAAAAAAATCGTTTTAAATAGCAAAAACAACATGGTTAAACTGAGCCGTGCCCAGCAAATTAAGAAACTGCAGAACTATGTGTTTATGGTGAAAGTTTATAATTGAGATACTTCTTTTAGCCCCCTAAAATCTATCTATAAATTCGAAAAAGCTCCTGTAAAAGGGAGCTTTTTTTGTTATCGGTCCAATTCGCCCAAAACAATATCAATAGAACCGATCATGGCAACTACATCGGCAATCATCGCACCTTTGCTGATAACAGGCAATACTGACAGGTTGTTGAAACTTGGGCCGCGTGCTTTGACGCGTTTCGGGATTTCCGTTTTGCCGTCGGCGATAAAATAAAAACCCAGTTCGCCTTTCGGGTTTTCGCCACGCATATAATAATCTTGCGCTTTCGGGATAATTTTGCGGGGAAGTTTAGCCCGCGGGTCAAAATCAGGCGTACGTTTCAGTTCTTTTTGCAAACGTTCCACACACTGCTCGATCATTTTTAAGGATTCGCCGATCTCATCAATCCGCACTTTAAACCGGTCCCAGCAATCGCCTACGCTGCCCATTTCTCCTTTTCCGATTGGAATGTCAAAATCCAGCTCCGGGTAAACCGAATAACCATCCACACGGCGCAAATCCCACTTCAAGCCCGATCCGCGCAGCATCGGCCCGGAACAACCATAATTGATCGCCACATCCATTGGCAATACGCCAACGTTAGCCGTGCGGTTGATAAAAACCTGATTATCGGTCAGCAATTGGTTCAGTTCCGCCATTTTTGGCTTAAAATAATCTACAAACTCTTTGCAGCGTTCTTCAAAACCAACCGGCAAATCGTAAAACAAGCCGCCCACCCAAATAAAATTGTACAGCAACCTTGAACCTGATGCCCATTCCAGTAAGCCCATAATATGTTCGCGGTCGCGGCAGCACCACAAAAAAGGCGTAAAAGCGCCAATATCAATGCCGTAAGTGCCCAAAGCAATCAGGTGCGAGCCGATGCGGTTGAGTTCGCATACCAAAACGCGGATATATTCTACCCGTTTTGGTATTTCTTTGTCAATGCCCAGCATCCGTTCCACCCCCATCACAAATGCGTGGCTGCTGTTCATGGACGACAAATAATCCAAGCGATCTGTAAAAGGAATGGTTTGCTGGTACGACATGGACTGCGCGTGCTTTTCAAAACAGCGGTGCAAATAGCCAATGTGCGGGATCACTTCTTTCACAATTTCGCCATCGGTAATCAGTTCCAAACGCAAAACGCCGTGGGTTGACGGGTGCTGCGGGCCCATGTTCAGTACCAAATCCTCCGCGCTTAAGTTTTGGATGCGCTGCTGGTACCGTTTAAATGCTTCGTTTACCATACAAAAATTATTGTGCTAAAAGAAGCATTAATCAATCTTGATGCCTTTGTAATATTCGGCGCTTTTATAATCTTCCCGTAAAGGAAAACCTTCCCAATCGTCGGGCAGTAAAATGCGGCGCAAATCCGGGTGGCCTTTAAAATCAATGCCCAACAAATCGTAGGCTTCCCGCTCAAACCAATCTGCCGTGCGGTAAACGTTGGAAACGGTTGGAAAGGAGGGAAGCACTTCCGGATCGGTAGGTTTTTCGGTGCTTACTTTGAGCGTCAATTGTGTTTGATACGGCAGTGAAGAAAGGTGATAAACCACGCCAAAACGGTTTTCCTGGTGATAATCCACGCCCGAAAGGCAGGCCAAAAAATCAAAATAAGTTTGCGGATGGTTGCGCAGAAAAAGGCAAACCGCTGCAATTTGATCCGGCTCGATGAGCAAGGCAGGTTGCAGGCCGCTCGTTTCTTCGCCCAAAATTACGCCATCGCCAAATTGTGCCGATAAAAGAAGCTTGATCTCTTCAAAACTCATGGCGCCAAACGTACTATTTTCCAGTTTTGCTGATCGGCTTTTTTGTACAAAATGCGGTCGTGCAAGCGGCTCGAACGGCCTTGCCAAAACTCGATCAGCCTTGGTTTTACGATGTAGCCGCCCCAGTGCGCCGGTTTTGGCACTTCCTTGTTTTCGTATTCCTGTTCCAGTTGCTGCCACTTTTGTTCCAGTTCTTCGCGCGAAGAAATTTCCTGGCTTTGCGGAGAAACTACGGCACCAATCTGGCTTCCTTTTGGCCGCGAATGAAAATACGTCGAAGAATATTCTTTGCTCAGTTTTTCGATCGTGCCTTCAATCCTGATCTGTCGTTCCATTTCCGGCCAGTACAAAATCAGGCTGGCCAAAGGGTTTTTGGTGAGTTCTTTTCCTTTCCGGCTCAAATAATTGGTGTAAAATTTAAAGCCGTTTTCGCTGAAACCTTTCAACAAAACAATACGTGCGGAAGGCCGTCCGTCGGTGGTTGCCGTGGCCAAAGTCATGGCGTTCGGTTCGTACAACTTGGCGTTGATGGCCTCGTTAAACCACTTTTCAAACTGCTTGATTGGATTCGGGTTCACATCAGCTTCCGATAACGTAGCCGAACGGTAATCCCGTCTTAAATTTTCTATTGCTTCCTGTTCCATCTGCTGCAAACTTACAAAATGCCGGTCGAATTGGGTGTAAACTGTTTCCGGTTGATAATGCTTCTTTTATCCTATAAAAACTGGTAACCGCCGAAAAGTTTTGAACGAAATTAAGGGTGTGTACTTTAGCACAATACCAAAATTGAAATTTAAACAGGTTTTAAAACTTAGCATCACATTTAATGCGCTATATTTAACCATATGATGCTTCGTTTATCCATCCTTTTTTTCCTCCTCGCCTTGCAAACCTCCGCCCAAAAAACTGATACCGTTTTTCTAAAAAATTTACTGGAAAAGCACCCCGAATATTTTGCCGGAATTTTAAACCATCCAACTAAAAACGAAGTCCAGGTTTTGTACACGCAGATAGATCGTGATGAACATAATATTCCGCATTTCCGTTCGTACAGCTTCAACTTAAACCCGAAACGCTATTTCTATCCGGCCAGCACCGTTAAATTGCCGACGGCTATTTTTGCTTTGGAGAAATGCAACCAGCTTAAAATCAAGGGCATAAAAGAAGCATCCATGCAACTCGACAGTGCTTTTGCCGGGCAAACCAAAGTCAGCGTTGATACTTCTGCCGAAAACGGTTTGCCAAGCATCAATCAGTACATCAAAAAGATTTTGCTGGTGAGCGATAACGATGCCTACAACCGTTTGTACGAGTTTGTGGGCCGCGAAGAAATCAACCAAAAACTGAAAAAATATGGTTTGAACCAAACGCGCATTATCAGCCGGTTGGCCGTTGGCGATGCCGGCGAAAGTACCAAACATACCAACCCAATCGAATTTTTTGCCGGTAAAAGAAGCATTTATCAAAAACCTGCTCAATTCGACCCGAAGGATTATCCGATGCAATTGGAAAACATGTTGCAGGGAAAAGGTTATTTGGACAACTACGACCAATTGGTCAATCAACCTTTTGATTTTTCGGAAAAAAACATTTACACAATTTCCGATCAGCAGGAAGTTTTAAAGCGGTTGTTGTTCCCGGAAGTTTATCCGAAAGAACAGCAGTTTCAGCTTCAAAAAGAAGATTATCAGCTTTTGTACAAGTACATGAGCATGTTTCCAACCGAAAGTAATTATCCAAAATATTCGGCACCTAACTACTGGCCAACGTTCTGCAAGTTTTTGTTTTATGGTTCAGAAAAAGATGCAAGTTTAAATCCAAACATCCGCATTTTTAACAAAGTTGGCGATTCTTACGGTTACGATATTGATAACGCTTACATCGTAGATTTCAAAAACAAGGTAGAATTTATGCTGACTGCCGTAATCCAATCCAACGAAGACGGCATTTACAACGACAACAAATACGAATATGAAACCGTGTGTTTGCCGTTTTTAAAACATTTGGGCGAAGTGGTTTATCAGCACGAATTGCAAAGGCAAAAGAAGTATTTGCCGGATTTGAGGAAGTTTAAGTTTGATTATCTTTCGAAAGATTAAGCTCCGATTATTGTTTTCGCCACTTCCAAGCCCGAAACCAGTGCAGCTTCCACCGTGCCCAATTGTTCGCCTTCAAACAAAGCTTCTCCTGCAAAATAAATAGTTTGGGCAACCGGCGTTTTTAAAATTTTTAAGGCCGAGGCGGTTTGCAAAGTGGCATAACTGTAAGAGCCGCGGGCAAAAGGATCGGCCGTCCAATTATAAACTTTTGCGGCCACCAATTTTTGTTCGATAAAAGAAGCATCGGCATTAACAATATGTGCCGGTGATATGAGGGCTTCCTGCAGAAGTTCTTCGTCGCTTAAATGCTGCATTCCGTCCTGCGGTTTACCGCCCAGCCAGCCTGTCAAAACGTTGTTTTGCTGTGGGTTTTGCGTCCACCAAGTTGGTATTTTTTCTTCGGAAAACAGGAACTGCATATTGTTTAAACCTTGTTTTTTCCAAAAAGGATCGGCAAATTCCATCAGGATTTTGATGATGGCACCAAAACCCATTTCGGTAGCTGCTTTTCGTTGTTTGGGCAAATCAGGATCGAAAGTGATTGCGCCGGTTTCGTTTCCGCTTAAAGTTAAAACACCTAACGGAACCGTTAACACCAATTTTTTGCCGGTAAAAGAAGCATGCTGATTGGCGATAACTTCGACTGAGTTTGGCTGCCAGTTAACTTGCCGAACCATTTTTTCCAAGTGAACTTCGCTGCCTAAATCCTGTACTTGTTTTGCCAGATAATCCATCAGTTGGATGTAGCCGCCGGGAATGCGGAACTGCGTTTCTTCTTTATGGCCGCCCAGCCATTCGTCGCGCAGCGAAAACAGACTAACGCGCGCCGGGTCGGCCGTATCATAACCAGCCGCAAACTGTTGGATAGATTTACGCAACCCTGCAAATTTTTCTTCGTGGAAATGTTGCTGCAAAAACGTTTCGAGCGATTGGTCTTCCTGTACTTCCAGCAACGCTTTTTCAAACGCGTCCCAGTTCTCCGTAAAAAATTCGGATTTAACAATTTCCCCGTTTTTCGATTGGAAGCTTTCTCCGGAAACGGCTTCATATTTAATCTGTGCTTCTTTTAGCAGCTTTAACGTAAGCGGCAATTCGCCGTGGATAAACTCAGCGCCTAATTCTACCGGCGTTATAAATTCGTCGCCTGAAAACGTAAAACAACGGCCACCAATACGGTTCCTGGCTTCTAAAACGATTACTTTTTGTCCGGCTTTTGTGAGTTCATAAGCCGTTATTAAACCTGCAGCTCCGGCACCGATGATGATTGTATCAGCTTGATCCATGAAATTATAAACTGAAATATCTGCCGAATGTGTTGCTGGGATTTTGAACGGAGAGTGAAATCTTTTTCAAATCGTCCACCTAATTTATACCGGTAAAAGAAGTATCTGAAAAGATTGTTGAACAAGTGCAAGATAACCACCGGACATTCCGAAGCGGCAGGCAATGTTTAAGGTTTACTGATTGACATTTTTAATTCTGCAACTACAAAACTCCCATACTTCTTTTACCACCTATCTTTTAGTAAAATCAGAAGTGGTATAAAATTCAGTTTCGTGGAAACCGCGCTTGGTTTGTTGATGAAATAGGCTTGACTTATGAAAAATCATTAATAAAAAGGGCAACACGAATATGCTCGTGTTGCCCTTTAAAAATATTATTGCTTCGCAAAAGTTACTGCACCTTGATCTGTTCAGGATCTGTAATGTTCATGATTGGCCTGCCCTGGTAATCGCCTATCGTTCCGGTTACGCAAGCTTTTTTCCCTTTAAAGGTTTCTTCCGGTTTTGTTTTAAACTTTGCTTTGTCTGCACTCATAATCACCAGCGTAATCAAACTTTTATCGCCTTCGCCGCCCATGTTTAAAATGATAATGTCCGGCCCGTCTAAAACCCTGCCGCCATAAATCTGATCGCAAATGGTTACTTTTTCGCCACTGTGCTTCGCGATATCTTTTATATCAATGGTTTTTGTTTCGGTGGTAGTTTGACTAAAGCCTTTTAATACAATCAATGTAAAAAAGGCGATGGAAAGGATCAATTTTTTCATGTTTTGCTTTTTTTGCTTGGTATAAAGATAAGCTAAAAGTAAAGTTCTACATGCAATTATAAAAGCATCAGGTTAAATTTTGTTGCTGTTCATTTACAAAACCCTCATACTTCTTTTACCGCCTAATTTTTGGTGAACTCCAAAGTGGTATGAAATTCAATTTCCGGGAAATCGCGTTTGGCCAAGTTGATCATGTAATCGTTATCGGCCATAAAAACGGTGTTGCCGTCTTTGTCCGTGCCGATCTGGTGTTGCTTGCGGTACATAATCTCTTCCGTTTTCTTTTTATCGGTAGAAGTGAGCCAACTGGAATCTAAAAGTCCGGATTGGTAAGTAAATTAATGGTATTCGAAAGAATGCGTTAAATGGAACTTATGTATAGATGAGAATGATAATTATTACCTTAGGCTGTATACCGATAGTTTTGTTTATTTGGGAATGGAGGCTTTATTTTACGCAAATGAAAACAATGAGCCAATTCATATCCATGCAGAGAAAGGCGATATGGATTGCAAATATTGGCTTTTAGTTGAGGAAATGGATATAAAAGAAGAGTTTAGTTATAATATGTCGCCAAAAGATAAACGAAAAATAAGGAAGATCATATTTCAAAACTTTGATACGATAACAGATTCTTGGAATAATTTTTTAAAAAAGACAATATGATAGCTACACATAAAATTGAAGCCATTCGTTTTAAAAAAGATTTTATTATGCTAACTATTGATGGCAATGAACTTACCATACCTTTAGATAAGTTATCTGGTAAACTGCAAGCTGCAACTGATGTAGAAAGGGCGATGTATAGGATTTCTCCTTCGGGTTATGGCATACATTGGCCTTTAATTGACGAGGACCTTTCTGTTAATGGTATTCTTAGGGATTTTGCAAAATAGCTTCTTTACCGAATAATTGTATTGCCCACATAAGCTGGACGTTAGAGCAATATACTTCTGGATTATTTGCACCACAATCCTGTTGCAGCAGGTATTATTTACGTTTACAGTTCGGCTATTAATTATGCCGGGCAGATGGGGTTGCTTGATGTTTTATTGATTGAGTAGAAAGGATTGGAAATCCTTAGCTCGGAGGACGGGATTACAAATCCCAACTAGCAATATGCTTCTTTTATCGGTATAAAATGGTTGATTTCTAAAATACTTCTGAAAATCTATTATCTTGCCAGCATTTAAGTAAGTAAACTCTTGATAAAAATAAGATTTTAACCTTTAAAATTATTGATTTGAAATGGTTTAATAGTATCTGGAATGATCCTGTAGTAAGTAAGCTACTTGCAGCTTGGATTGATCGGGCGGCAATTTTTTTAATTGCCTGTTTTATGGGTGCAATCTTTTCTAAAGGTATTTTTCAGATCATATGTACAGCATTGTCAGCAGTCATGTTAATAAGTATACTTTTATATGTATTTTGGAAACGATTTAATTTCGATTTTAATATATCAACTCCTGTAGTATTCGAAAAAGTTACAACTCCAATAACTGTTAATGGTACTTATAACAAAGCCCCTTCAAAAGGTAAGTTAATGATTATTGTATTTAACAGTATCAAAAATGAATATTGGCCCAAAAATGAAGTAACATTAGATAATATAAATAAAAAATGGCAGTCTAAAATAACTATTGAGGGTGGCTATAATGAAAATAGAATTATAATTGTTGCTTGCTTAAAACCTTCTGCTCAAGAATTAGTGAATTTTTATATAAGAGCTGGCAGTAGTATAGCTATACCAAATAATAAAATTATGAACGAAAATATAAAAATACTTGCCCAAGTTACAGTAACGATAGAGGCTAAATAATTTATTTAATCAACAAATGCACAACGTTTCCAAACATTTACTCGATTTTCCTTTCGATCTATTAGTTAACGCTTTCGAAAACCAGTATCTTCATGAGCACGGGGAGATGAAAGCAACAGCAGCAATTAAAACTATTTCAGATTCAAGTAAAGTACAAAATTACTTGATAAGCTTAAGAACACATTCCCATTATCCAGCATCTAATGACATCGTAATTTTACTAAATAGTATGTCTTATTTTATGTTTAAAAATTCTGAAACTATGTGTCTTGCAGCTTTAACAATTGCTAATTTTGGCTTTTCTCAATATGAAACGCTAATTAAATCAATTGATGACAAAATCAAGACAAGGATTATTATTGAAATAATGATTAAATGCTCTAATATGAAGATAGTCAAAACTGGACGTTTTTTCGACCGATATTTTGAAAGTTTAAGCTAAACTTGCTAATTACTTGCTAAGTATATATAACAAAAGGACATTCTCTACTGGTCGGAATTTGTAATCCGTACAATTAAGCTAAGGACTTTCTGCTGGCCCTTGAGCTAAAGATTCTTTCTATCTACGGATTTCTAATTCTTAAACATACACCTCATACTTCTTTTACCACTAATTTTTAGTAAACTCCGATGTCGTATGAAATTCAATCTCTGGGAAATCGCGTTTGGCCAAATTGATCATGTAATCATTATCCGCCAGAAAAACCGTGTTACCGTCTTTGTCCGTTCCAATCTGGTGTTGCTTGCGGTACATAATCTCTTCCATTTTCTTTTTATCGGTAGAAGTGAGCCAACTGGAACGGCGGAAAGTAAGCGGACGGAAATGACATTTCGCCCCATATTCATGCTCCAAACGGAAACTGATGACTTCAAACTGCAACTCGCCAACAGTGCCAACAATTTTGCGGTTGCCGGGTTGCTGCGTAAACAATTGCGCCACGCCTTCTTCGGTTAATTGCTGGATGCCTTTTTCCAACTGCTTGGTTTTCATCGGGTCGGCATTTTCCACTTCCTTAAAAATCTCCGGCGAGAAACTTGGGATGCCTTTAAACTGCAGTTTTTCGCCTTCGGTCAAGGTATCGCCAATTTTAAAGTTGCCGCTGTCGTACAAACCAACCACGTCGCCGGGCCATGCTTCTTCTACCAGACTTTTTTCATTGGCCATAAAATCCATCGGGTTGCTAAACTTCAATTTTTTACCTAAACGGGTGTGGTAATAAAATTTGTTTCGCTCAAATTTCCCCGAGCAAATTCGTAAAAAAGCAATCCGGTCGCGGTGGTTTGGATCTAAGTTGGCGTGGATTTTAAACACAAAACCCGAAAAAGGTTTCTCCGTAGCCAAAACTTCCCGTTCTATCGCTTCGCGGCTTTTCGGACTTGGTGCAATATTGATGAACGTATCCAGCAATTCGCGGATGCCAAAATTATTAACGGCGCTGCCAAAAAACACCGGCGCCAGCAAGCCGTCTAAATACAATTCCTTGTCCAGCTTGCCGTAAACGCCGTTGATCAGTTCCAAATCGTCTTTCAAGCCGTTTATTTCTTTAGGTTGAAGAAATTCTGTCAACGACTCATCATCCAAATTATCGGCCTGAATAATTGGTTTTGTTACTTTGGATTTATCCGGCTGAAACAAATTCAGCTGTTTTTCATAAATATTGTAAACGCCTTTAAAAGTATAACCCTGACCAATTGGCCAGCTTAGCGGGCACAAGCTCAGGCTCAGTTTTTTCTCGATTTCGTCCAGCAAATCAAAAGCGTCTTTACCTTCGCGGTCCATTTTATTGATAAAAATAATTACCGGTGTGTTGCGCATCCGGCAAACGCCCATTAGTTTTTCGGTTTGCTCTTCCACGCCTTTTACGCTGTCCACCACCAAAATCACACTATCAACTGCTGATAAGGTCCGATAAGTGTCTTCGGCAAAATCCTTGTGGCCGGGCGTATCTAAAATATTGATGCGCTTGCCGTTATATTCAAAACCCATTACAGACGTAGCCACCGAAATACCGCGCTGTTTTTCGATTTCCATAAAATCCGAAGTATTGCTTTGGTTGGCTTTGTTGCGTTTTACTGTTCCGGCCGTGTTGATGGCACCGCCAAACAGTAAAAATTTTTCGGTCAACGTGGTTTTACCGGCATCGGGGTGGCTGATAATGGCAAAGGTTTTTCTTTTTTCTATTTCGGGGTAATCCATATATCGTTAAGCTGCACAAATACGGGCAGTTGGGTTGCTGTTTTTAAAATTTTTGGTGAACAGAAGCAGCAGGAAAACAGGTTGTTAAGCAATTGCTTCATGTGCCGCAAAGATAAATAATTGTTCGGGGATTGAAAATGGCTGAAACCTTTGTTCATTTTTAAGTGGTAAAAGAAGCATTCGACAATTATTTTACGCGGAATTATTAGTTGCGGCATTTAAACATTTTAAAGAAAATGCTGTTCACAAAACAAAGTTGGCCGTTCTGAAACAAAAAAAAATTAATTAGTAGCGCGGGAAATTTTCGTTTAGTTGAAAAAAAATAATCCGTTTAGAAACAGCGTACGTAAAAAACAAAAAATGAATTGCAATAAGCTATTTCTAATGAAGAATTATAATGACAGATAATAACATGCCTAAGAAAGTATTGATTTTTGATGACGATGAAGATATCCTGGCGATTTGTACTTATATTTTGGAAGAACAAGGTTGGGAAGTTAGTACATTTTCAAACTGCAACAATGTAATTGAAAAAGTAGAAAGTATAATGCCGGAAGTGATTTTTATGGATAACTGGATCCCGGATTCGGGCGGCATTGTTGCCACGCAGGCCATCAAACAACAGGAGCATTTGAAGCATATCCCGGTGATTTATTTTTCGGCCAACAACGATATAAAATCTTTGGCAAAACAAGCCGGTGCCGATTCTTTTCTGGCCAAACCATTTGATTTGGAAGAACTGGAAAATATTGTAAACCAGGTTTCTACGCCGCATTCTCCAACAGGGCAAGCGTAGCAACAACAAACAGCATTACAAAAAATGAACAAACCTAAACCATTAAAACGTTTTTGGCCAACCACCGGCCTGGCCCTTGTTTCGGGCATGCGCACCATGGCTTCCATTTCTGCTTTAAGCAGTCATCTTGCCAAAACGCCTTCGCCTTTTTTAACAGGTTCCCCATTAGGTTTTATGCAAAAAAAATATGTCGCTATTATTTTAAAGGCATTAACACTGGCAGAAATGGCCGGCGATAAATTGCCCGATGCGCCAGACCGTATAGAAAAACCAGGTTTAATAGGCCGCGGGTTAGCTGGCGCTTTAACCGGTGCAGCACTTTATAAATCCAGAAATGGGAATGCTTTTGCAGGTGCTATAGTTGGCAGTACCATTGCTGTTGCCGCAACTTACGGCAGTTATTACCTGCGGAAAAAAGTAGTGCATTCTTCCGACGTAAACGATCCGACCATTGGTACTTTAGAAGATATTTTAGCTTTGCACACCGCTAATTTAATGCTGTAAAAGAAGCATTTAGCTATTAATTTTTAGGTTGTTTTACTGTGTAAAGCAACCGTCATATTGCCTTGTTTTCTTTCTGGAAACAAGGCTTTTTTGTATTTTTATATATGCAAATAAGCGAAGATTTTGATACGGTAAAAGAAGTATCGGCTCCCGAAGACGATTACAAACCTTACAAATTGTGGATGCCTAAACGCGTAGTGATTACGCCTGATGCTTTGAAAGAACCTTACGGCCAGGAAATGTACGAACGCATTAAAAGCCAGGGTTTGCAGGTTGAAGAGTTAAAGAACAACCGCATTACTGGTTTGCGCGGCGCTACCGAACGCGAAACTTATAAAATTGCCAAAAACACGTTGGCTATTGTAAACGCTCCGCCAAGTGCCTTCAATCTGCGTCCAATTCCGCCTTCTGCGGATTGGCAGTTCCATTTGGCCGAAGGCTGCCCGGCGCATTGCCAGTATTGTTATCTAGCGGGAAGTTTGTCTGGCCCGCCAGCAATTCGTGTTTTTGCAAATCTGCCTTCAATCCTAAACAATCTGGAACGGTTTGAGCGTTTGAACAAGCCGGTTACTTTTGAGGCCAGTTGTTATACTGATCCTTTAAGTTTAGAGCATTTAACCAGCGGATTGGAAAAGACGATCAAGTTTTTTGGCGAGCGCGAGAATTCTTACTTGCGTTTTGTTACGAAGTTTGATGCCGTAAAACCTTTGCTTAACATTC
Organism: uncultured Mucilaginibacter sp.; assembly: GCF_937859865.1. Classification (GTDB taxonomy): domain Bacteria; phylum Bacteroidota; class Bacteroidia; order Sphingobacteriales; family Sphingobacteriaceae; genus Mucilaginibacter_A. The sequence goes on along the minus strand of NZ_CALMAT010000084.1, from coordinate 23,054 downwards.
CGCACAACGGACATTCCCGTTTCCGTATCAGTTTAAATGCCGAGCCTGTTGCCAAACGTTTGGAAGGCGGCACGGCTTCTGTTCCGGCCCGGATTAAAGCGTTGCGAAAATTGGCGCAGCCGAAAGAACTGGGTGGCGGCAATTATCCGATCGGTGTGGTTTTAGCGCCCATTATGCCGATACCGGATTGGGAATTGCATTACAGCAATTTGTTCGACCAGTTGGAGCAAAACCTGAATTTTCCTTGTGATTTGACTTTTGAGTTGATCAGCCATCGTTTTACGCCGGGTTCTAAAGATGTTTTGATGGAATGGTATCCGAACACGAGTTTGGAAATGGACGAAGCATCGCGTGCAACCAAAACCAATAAGTTCGGCGGGACGAAATATGTTTACATCAAGGATACGATGAAAGCTTTGAAATCCTTTTTTGAACAGCAAATTGCACGGCGTTTTCCGAAAGCTACGATTTTATATTGGACGTAAGCACGCGTTTCCGCAAATCGCTTAAATCTCCGGTCCCGGCTTTTTTTAGATACGGGATAAAGCAAACAACGGCAATCACACCGGCAATACCTTCGGCACAAACAATGGTAGAAGCGCCAAAATAATGCGCTAAAAAACCAATCAGCAAACTGCCGATCGGTGCCATTCCCTGGAAAGCCATCACATAATAACTGATGACGCGGCCACGCATGTTTTCGTCCACATGCGTTTGGATGTACGTATTTGAAGCAGCAATTTGCGATAACATGCCAAACTCCGCAGCCATGATAAAACACAAAGCCAACGGAAACAGACCGGTCAGCGAAAATAAAATCAGGCCGATGGCAAACTGTGCACTGCAATAGGCAATCACTTTCAACAAACTGTTTCCGGGCTTTAAAGTGGCCATGTAAATTGCCCCACCCAACGCGCCCAAACCCGATACTGCGTTTAGCCAGCTAAAAGTAGTAACGTTGCCATGAAAGATGTTGGTTGCAAAAACCGGCAGCAAAGTTGAATAAGGCATCACGAAAAAACTGGTACAAGCCATTAGCAAAATTACCGAACGAATACCGGTATGTTGCTGCAAATAAGTGTAACCTTCGCTCAATCCTTGCCAAATGTCCTGCTTGTTGATTATTTTAGGCACCGGCGGGATTTTCATCAGCAAAAGCGAAGCAATTACCGCCACAAAGCTGAGGAAGTTTACCAAAAAACAAATGCCTTCGCCAAAACTGCTTAAAATAAAACCGGCAGCAACCGGGCCAAGCAACCGGGCCAGCGTAACCATCGAGGAATTTAAAGCAATCGCATTGGGCAAATCCTTTTTGTCCTCCACCAAATTGATCATCAACGATTGCCGGGCAGGCGTATCAAAAGCGTTGATGATCCCCAAAACCACACTTAAAATAATGATGATCGTGATATTGTGGTGGCCGGTCAGCACCACCGCAGCCAGTACGCCAGCCTGGATCATGGAAGCAATTTGTGTAAACAATAAAGTTTTGTAACGGCTGTGCCTGTCAGTCAAAGCGCCGCCATAAGGCGAAAGCAGCATGATCGGGATTTGCCCCGCAAAAACCACTACGCCCAGCATCAGTTCGGAATGGGTGAGCCTGAAAACCAGCCAGCTCACGGCCATCCGTTGCATCCAGGTGCCGATCAACGATATAGCCTGGCCCGAAAAGTACAACCTGAAATTGGGGTATTTTAATGCCCTTACTGCCGTGAAATCCATAACAAGAAAAATAATTTTTACCAATGCTTCTTTTACTGCCCTAAAATTCGTGCCTTAAAAACAGTATCCTACTTTTTTAAAGGGTTTTGATTGGCCAAAACTGGTTTTGCAATTACCGGCGGCGCTGTTTTTGGTTTAGGCGGCGGCGCTGCTTTTTTAGCTTTTCGTGCCAAGCCCGGAATGATGGATTCTTTGGAAACCGGACGGTCTTTCGGCTTCCAGATAAAGCCTTTTAAATATTTATCGTCATCTTTTAAGCGGGCAATAGGCGTTATAAAAGCATCAGGCTTGCTTAAAAGTACAATTTCACTCGGTTTGTTGTTTTTCAGGTTGATCCTGATCCTGCTGCTCAACGAGTGGTTCATGTTGGTAAATTGGTTGTTCTCGTACGTGTAATACAAACTTTCGGCGTTGCCATCCACAAACAAAGTGCTCAATTTGTTATTCCTGAAAATGCCACGAATTTTTTTGCCCGAAACCTGGTTAAAATAAGTCGAATCGCCTTGCGTGTTCACCACAAAAGAAGAACGGATCAAGTCCATGTTGTCCAGTTTTTTGTTCTTAAGTTGAAGGAAAATTGTGTCCGCCGTCAACTGCGAACCTTCCGCTCAAATAATCGGTTTAATGTACAAGCTCACCAACGAATCGCTGTTGCTAAACGTGATCGAATCTGCAACGGCCTGCAAATCAGATTTAAAGATTTTGGCGCGGTGCCAAGCCGTAATATTCCGAACGCGTGAAGTATCGCTCAAAACCACTTTCCGCGATGCATAAACCGGGTCTTTTTCCAACGCTTTTTTGATGGAATCCTGCCGTGCCAGCCGCAGTTTTCGCAAAGCAGCCGTGTCTGGCGCACGTTTTTTTTCTACTTTCGACAAAATCATCTTGCCAAAAAATTCGCGGTGCCGGTAAGTGGTGTCCTGCAAATTCCGCAAATCAAGCTGCACCGCTTCCAGTTCGTTTTTGCCTTTGATGCGTCGTTTTGGCCGCGTTCGTGCTTTAACGGAAGTATCGCGCAAACCATACAAACGCATTTTTTCGCGCCTTTCCTTTTCAGCTTTAAAAGTGAGGATTTGCGTTTCCAGCGTGTCGGCCGTCATATAAATCGAATCCCGCTTCGTAATCACCGTATCTTTTACCAGCGTTCGGATTGGTTTTTCAGCCGAAGCCAGTTTTGCCGGAGAACTTTTTGCCGGTTCATTTTTTGGCAATGCTGTTTTTACCGTACTATTTTTGGTGTTGGCAACTGGTTGGTTTTTTGGCAATGCTGTTTTTACCGTACTATTTTTGGTGTTTGAAGTTTTTGCAGAAGCTGCTGGTGCTTCTTTTACCGCATATTTTTCGGGATGTTTTAGCGAATCGCGGTTTACCGAATCGCGCTGCTCAGTTACAAAAATCACGTAGGCGTTTTTGGTAACCACCGTCCGTTCCTGCGCTTTGTAATAATTGGCCAGGTCGCCGCGCAGGTTGATGCGTTGCTCGGTATCGTTAAAAACAATATGGTTGTTGGCGCGGCCAAAACCTTTTAGATCATCAAAGAACAGCGTATCGCCCACCAATGTTCTGCTTCCGCTGTCGTAACGGTTGTTTTTAGTGCCCAAAGCCTGCTGCGTAATGGTGTTGTACGTACCAAATTCGGTGTACAACGTGTCGGTTTTTTGGTAGATATGCGTTGGCCCGTAAAAGTAAGCGATTTTAGAATTGGAGTTGTAACGCATTGTGTCTGATTTTACCAGCGCATCTTTTCCCGTTAAAACCACATTGTACCGAAAATAAGCATCGCGCGAAAAAGCAAAATAATAACCGTTGCGGCTTACCAGCGTGTTTTCTTTTTGGATAAGTTTTCCGCCTTCAACATAAGTTCCGTAGCGGGTTTGGGTGTTGTAATTAAGGTGATCGGTGGTAAGCGTGGCATCTTTATCCACCAAAATCACATGGTTGGTGAGGATGGCAATATGTGTGTTGCCGTTGTAATTGAGCAGATCAGAATAAATATTCAACGTATCGGCCTGATGGATAACGACGTGGCCAAAAGCATCAAAAGCGTTTTTTTGCGGATAAAAATACGCGCTGTCTGATTGCAAAGTGGCGTTTTCGTGTTGGAAAGTGCCGTTGTAAACTTTCAAAAAATCCCTATTTTTAGAAAGCACAGTTTTGCTGGAAGAAACCAAATTAACTTTAGTTGTTTTTTTCTGCTGCGCCAAACTACAAATGCCCAACAGCAACAAACAAAACGTGATCAATATTTTCTGCACAACACAAAATTAAATTTTTGAACGGGTAACCAAAACAATTAAATTTGAACCTCATGCTGCCCGTACCACAATTTCAGGAATTTGCCCGGCGCCATGCTCTTTTTACCCCGCAAAATTTGGTGCTGGCTGCCGTAAGCGGCGGCAAAGATTCTGTTTTACTGGCGCACCTGCTTAAAAGTTCGGGCTTTAAATTTGCCCTAGCGCATTGCAATTTTTTGCTCCGTGGCGAAGAATCGCAACGCGACCAGGATTTTACCGCAAATTTAGCTGATCGGTTGCAAGTGCCATTTTTTTTAACAGCATTTAACACCGAAAATTATGCCGCTAAAAACAGTATCTCCATCCAAATGGCCGCGCGGAAATTGCGTTACGAATGGTTTGAAAAGCTTTGTGCCGAACACAATTTTGATTGCATTGCCCTGGCGCACCACCAAAACGATGCCGTTGAAACTATCCTTTTAAACTTAACACGCGGCACCGGTATTGCCGGCCTGCACGGAATTTTACCGAAAAATGGAAAATTGGTGAGGCCGATGCTGTTTTTATCCAAAGAAAATATAGATGAAATTTGTGCCAAAGAAAAACTGGATTTTGTGGAAGACAGTTCCAACGCTTCTGCAAAATATGCCCGAAATAAAATCCGGCTGGAAGTGGTGCCGAAGCTGAAAGAACTCAACCCAAACCTCGAAAAAACATTTGAGCAAAATTTGGAACGTTTCCGCGAGTTGGAAGCTTTGCTTGAAACTCAGTTGCAGCATTTGCGCGATACTGTTTTTATCAGGCAAAATTTGGAATTGCGGATTAAGATTTCGGATTTGGTAAACTTGCATCCACAAAAATTATTGCTTTTTGGTTTGCTGCGCGGATTTAATTTCAGCGAACAAGTGGTTGGTGATTTAATTGGATCGTTGGAAAAACAGCCGGGAAAAATCTTTGAATCACCTTCGCACCAACTAATTTTAGATAGAACTGAAATCATTATTCAACCTAAAAAAACACCGATAAAAGAAGCATTACAGATTCAGGAAAACCAAAACGAAATCCATTTCCAGGATTTTAAGTTGAAGCTTTTGCACGATGATTCGGCCTTGATCGTTAAAGACAACCCGCTGGCAGCTTCCGTTGATGCCGAAAAACTCATCTTTCCACTCATCATCCGCAACTGGCAAACCGGTGATTATTTTTTCCCGCTGTGGATGAACCACAAACAAAAACTAAGCGATTTTTTTGTGCACCAAAAGTTGCCTTTGCACCAAAAATCAAAAGTTGCGGTGTTGGTAAACGGCAATCAGGAAATCATTTGGGTTGCTGGTTTCAGGCTGGACGACCGGTACAAAGTGCGCGCCCAAACCAAAAAAGTTATTATCTTCGAATTGTCCAACCTTTTACCATGAGCACAAAACCGGCTTTTACCGAAAAGCAATACCTCGGCCGCGAGTTTATCCCGATCACCATTCGTTTGGCGTTGGCCATCCTTTGTTTTGCCATTTATTTTTTTACGGCCGAGCGCGAACGCAACGGCGATTTGCTGCTGGTGGTTGGTTTCGGTATTTTGGTGATTTCCATCCTCATGGGTTTTATGCTGCATTTCCGCATCCGCGTACTTAACAAAAGCGTGCTGATTGACGGTTTGTGGACGACGCAGTTGGTGAAGATTGATTTAAACAGCATCACCCACGTGGAGCAGAAACCGTATAGCCGTTACATCCTTAACAACCCGGTTTATAATTTGCACAAAAGAGGGACGATCCGTTTTTACACCGGCGGCAATTGCGCAGTGCATTTAACTGACCGGGATGGTTTGGTTTATATCATCGGTTCGCTGTATCCGAATGAATTGGAACGGGCGATCTTGGGGGAAATGGGAAAAAAATAATTTTAGTTCATATTCTCAAGCATTCAAGGTTGAAAAGTGAGTTAGGTTTAATCAACATTAAAAAATAAACCTGCACTTAAAATAGTTTTACATTACTTATCCAGCTAAAATAAGTGCTTTAAATGGTTAACAGTTATATTGAGGATATACGGGAAATTTTGTCGAGGGCACGACAAACAGTGTATGCAACCATTAATGCTACAATGGTTCAGGCTTATTGGCAAATAGGCAAACGTATTGTGGAACAGGAACAGGAAGGAGAGAAGCGTGCAGCGTATGGCGAGCAGGTTTTAAAGGAATTAGCCATAGCTCTTACTACTGAATTTGGAAAGGGTTTTTCTGCTGCTAACCTTCGTAACTTCCGGCAATTTTATTTAACTTATCCTAACCAAAAGATTTGCTACACACTGTGTAGCAAATTAACCTGGAGCCACAACAGGTTAATTATGAGAATTGATAATAATGAGGCTCGAAACTGGTATTTAAAAGAAGCAGCAGAGCAAGGTTGGAGTGTAAGAACTTTGGAACGTAACCTTAATACACTTTACTACCAACGCTTAATTTCTTCGCAAAAAAGTCAGAATAATTCAAATGAAAGCCAAATAGAAAAATCAAATCTGACCGACTTTATAAAAGACCCATACATCTTCGAATTTTTAAATATTTCTGAACCAATAACCACATCAGAGAGGGAAATAGAAACAGCTTTGATCCAAAACCTACAACAATTTTTATTAGAATTAGGCAAAGGGTTTTCTTTTGTAGCAAGACAATTCAGGATTAGTTCAGAAATGGAGCATTACTATATTGATCTTGTTTTTTACAATTACCTGCTCAAGTGTTTTGTTTTGATTGATCTTAAAGCAGGAAAATTATCTCATCAAGATATTGGGCAGATGGATATGTACCGTAGAATGTTTGATGACTTGAAGAAACCTAAAGGTGATAACCCTGCCATTGGTATAATTCTCTGCTTGGAAAAAAGCGAAACAGTAGTAAAATATTCTGTGATGAATGATAATCTTGCATTATTTGCTGCTAAATATAAACCCTATCTTCCTACCGAAGCAGAATTAATTACAGAAATAGAAAGGGAAAAAATCAGGCTTAAACTATCAGACGCAAAAAACGAATGATTCCAATTTTACTTTCCTCCCACAACTTCCCGTTTGTTACTCCTTCCAAAACTTTTATATTTGCACCACTCCACACGATGAAAAGTTTGGTTTATACAGAAGAGGTGAGAGATCAGGCTCCGTAACCCTCTGGCAACCCGCTTCCAATTTTTGAGGCAAGGTGCCAAATCCTGCTCCGCAAGGAGAACTATAAATTAAAGATGAAAAAAATATTTTTACTACTTATTTTACGGCTGTTTATTCAAGCTTGAGTTGTCATATTCATTTTAGTAATTTTTGCTGAGACAAACTAAAATGATAATCCAGAGATTGAATAAAATAAACAACCTACAAAACCGATAGACATAATGGAAGCAGCCCAATTGACAGCACTGGAAAAAGAATTTGAAAATATACCGCTAAAAGAAGCATTGCAATTAGTGGCAGTGCGCTTTCCGGGGCAGGTTTCTTTTTCAACTTCTTTCGGAATGGAAGACCAGGTAATTACATATGTCATTGGAAAAAATAAAATTCCGATGAAAGTTTTTACGCTGGATACTGGCCGGCTTTTTAACGAAACCTACGAAGTTTGGTCTTCAACGGCAAATGCTTTTGATCTGCAAATTGACCCTTTTTATCCCGATGCCGAAGAAATCCAAAATTTTGTACAGGAAAAAGGCATCAATAGCATGTATTTATCTGTGGATAACCGAAAAGAATGTTGCCGCATCCGCAAAATTGAGCCGTTAAAAAGAGCATTAAAAGGTGCAGCGGTTTGGGTTACCGGCGTTCGTGCGGCGCAGTCGGCCAATCGGCAGAATTTTAAACTGTTTGAGTGGGACGAAGCTTTTCAAACCATCAAATTCAATCCGCTGTTGTATTGGAGCGACCAGGACGTTGCCGATTTTGTTCATCAAAACCATACACCTTATAATAAATTACACGATCAGGGTTTCTTAAGTATCGGTTGCGCGCCTTGCACCCGCGCGATTCAATTTGGAGAAGATCCGCGCGCCGGACGCTGGTGGTGGGAAAATTCTAAAAAAGAATGCGGATTGCATCAAACCAAAGTATTAGCAGATATTACCGACCCAGAATTAACACAAAACGACTTACATTCATGAGTTCCAATCATTTAAAAGAACTGGAAGAAGAATCCATTTATATTATGCGCGAAGTGGCTGCGCAATTTGAGCGGCCGGCTTTGCTTTTTTCGGGCGGAAAAGATTCGATCACGCTGGTTCATCTGGCGCGTAAAGCTTTTTATCCGGCCAAATTTCCGTTTCCTTTAGTACATATTGATACCGGCCATAACTTTCCGGAAACGCTCACTTTCCGTGATCAATTGGTCGGAAAAATTGGTGCACAACTGATCGTTCGTTACGTTCAGGACAGCATCAACCAGAAAAAAGCAACCGAAGAAACCGGAAAATATGCCAGCAGAAACAGCCTGCAAACGGTAACGCTTTTGGATACGATTGAAGAATTTAAGTTTGATGCCTGCATCGGCGGTGCACGCCGTGATGAAGAAAAAGCACGTGCGAAAGAACGTATTTTCTCTGTCCGTGATGAGTTTGGTTCCTGGGAACCGAAACGCCAGCGGCCGGAATTGTGGGGACATTTAAACGGCATGATCAATTATGGCGAAAATGTGCGTTGTTTTCCAATCAGCAACTGGACGGAACTGGATGTTTGGAATTACATCAAACAGGAAAAACTGAATCTGCCAAGCATTTATTTTACGCATCAACGCGAAGTTTTAATTCGTGATGGCCAGATTTTCCCATATTCTGAATTTTTGAATATGGATGGCGAAGAAATTTCGACACAAGATGTACGTTTCCGCACCGTTGGCGATATGACTTGTACCGCTGCCGTTTCTTCCACCGCCGGAACTTTGGACGATATTATTTCTGAAATCAAATCTTCCCGTATTTCTGAACGTGGCGCGCGGATGGATGATAAAAGATCAGAAGCGGCAATGGAAAAACGGAAGCTGGCAGGATATTTTTAGGGAAAGGTTAAAAGATGAAGGGATGAAAGGCGAAAGTTAGCAGAAATTTCAGACAGCCAATACCACAAAATAGACAAACAATTATTTTCGAACAAATGGAGCAAAAGGAATACACCCAAATGACAGACCAAGAATTGCTGGACGAAGCAAAAAAAATGAAATCTTTTTCTATTACAAACGCCTTGTTAATTGGGTTTTTAGCAGGAGTTATAGTTTTCAGTTTTGTTAAAAACAGTTGGGGAATGTTAACATTAATTCCTTTATATTTTATTTACAAGATGGTTAACGACCCAAAAAACAAAAAAGTAAAAGAATTACAAAATTTATTTAAAGAACGTAATTTAAAATGGTAACAACTGAAAATTGTCTAAACTGTACAAATCCAATTACAGACAAATTTTGCCCTAACTGCGGACAAAAATCAACTGTACATAGATATTCATTAAAACATTTTGTTGAACACGACTTAATTCACGGAATATGGCACATTGACAATGGAATTGTTTTTACAATTAAAGAATTGTTTACTAGCCCAGGTCATAGTATTAGAGAATTTATTAATGGAAAGAGAGTTAGCTATTTCAGTTTTGTTACTTTGTTGCTTCTAATTCTTGGGATTTCACATTTTTTAAGTGAGTATGCACAAGTTAAATTGTTAGATTTAATGCCCGAAAGTAGTAAAGGGGCAATGAATGAATTGCAAGAATTCACAAAGAAAAATCCTAAAACAATACTGCTTATAACTATTCCTTTTTACTCAATTTTTAGTTTTATTTGGTTTAGAAAATCAAGATTAAATATAACCGAGCATTTTGTTCTGAATTCATATAAAATTGTTGCAGAATCATTATTTGGACTACTATTTTTGATAGTAACAATATTCTATACTAATATCAAAGTGTTGACTATAATTTATAGTTTTATCAGTCTTCTCACAATAGTTTATGCTTTTTGGTTTTATAGACAGTTTTTTTCGATTTATGGCTATTCAAAAAAATCTTTGATTATTAGAAGTTTGGGTGTTGTATTTTCATATATGTTTTTGTCAATGCTTGCTGGAGTAATCATGGGAATTATGAAATATGGAAAATAAAGAAACTTCTGCTAACATCGGTTTGGCAATATGGCGGCTGAAGTGCTTCTCTGAAACATTTGTGCAAGGTTCAACAGCAGTAATTATATTGAGCTTTTGTGCTAAAAATCCGCCACATCGCCAAGCCGAAAAACGGTAAACGGTAGAAAGGTCCGCGCCATGCTTCCCACTTTGAAGGAGGTTAGGGGGATGACCTTCTCAGCATAAAAAAACATCGATAAAAACAGTATCAAAACACCATACTGTTTTTATCACCAAAAAATTAACATGAAACTTTTAAAATTTTCAACCGCCGGCAGTGTGGACGATGGCAAAAGTACACTCATTGGCAGGTTGTTGTACGATACCGGCTCGCTGACCGAAGACCAATTAGAAGCGGTAGAAGCAGCCAGCAAACGCAAAGGCTTCGATTATTTAGATTTGTCGCTGCTAACAGACGGTTTAAGTGCCGAACGCGAGCAAGGCATCACCATTGATGTGGCGCATATTTATTTTGCCACAGCAAACCGCAAATTTATCATTGCCGATACGCCCGGCCACGTCGAATATACGCGCAATATGGTTACCGGCGCATCCAATTCCAGGCTTTCTATTATTTTGATTGATGCCCGAAAAGGTGTGATCGAGCAAACACAACGCCATTTTTTTATCGCTAACTTATTGCAGATTCCGGAGATTGTGGTTGCTATAAATAAAATGGATTTGGTGGATTATCAGCAGGCAAAATTTAATGCGATAAAAGAAGCATTTCTGCAGTTTACACAAGGTTTCCCTAACTTCAAACAAAACATTACGTTCATCCCAATCTCTTCCTTGAAAGGCGATAATGTGGTAAATGAATCCGAAAATATGCCCTGGTACAAAGGGAAATCGTTGCTGCATTACTTGGAAAATGTGGATGTAAACAGTTATGTAAACAAGAAAGATGCACGTTTCCCTGTTCAATATGTAATCCGTCCGCATTCCGAAGAGTTTCATGATTACCGCGGTTATGCCGGCCAGGTGATCAGCGGTGCGTTTTCGGTAGGCGAGGAAGTTACGGTGCTGCCTTCACAACAAAAATCGAAAGTTAAACAAGTAGTTACGTTTGATGGCGATTTAGAAATTGCCGAAACGAATTCCTGCGTTACGTTATTGCTGGAAGATGAAGTGGACATCACCCGCGGAAATATGCTGGTAAAAACAGCAAACCAACCGCAAATTGATAAAGAAATTACGGCCGATATTTGTTGGATGGACACGCAGCTTTTGGTTCAGGGTGGAAAATATCTGATCGAACACAGCCATAATTTGATAAAAGCGATGGTGCGGGAAGTGGATTATATCGTGCATACCAGCACTTTAAAGAAAGATACGGAAACCAAAACCATCAAATTAAACGATATTGCTCGTGTGAAAATCAAAACTGCGCAACCGCTTTTTTTTGATGCTTACGAACAAAATCAGGCCAACGGTTCTTTTATTTTAATTAACGAACAGACTAAAAATACGGTAGCGGCGGGGATAATTGTGTAGGAAGCTGTCAGCAATTAGCTGTCAGCAATTAGCGATTTGCAGACGACGTTAGAAAGGCGGCACTTTGTTATTTTGATGATAGGAGGGGTTTTCTTCAAGCCTGATTTTTAGGTGGTAAAAGAAGCATCAGAAATTAGAAAAGATTTCTCCCTTCGGATCGAAATGACAAAGCGACGAAACAGCAAAAACCCACAACCTGCAACTCAAAACTTATAACAGAAATGCAAATCAACCTCAGCAGAAAAAATCAAGCTTATCATTTTGAAGCTGTAAATGCGCAAGGCAACACATTAAACATGGATGCAAATCCGGCAATTGGCGGAGAAAACCAAGGATTTCGCCCGATGGAAACAGTATTAGCAGGTTTAGGCGGATGCAGTGCAATTGATATGATTTCTATCCTAAAAAAGCAAAAAGAACCGATTGAAGATTTAAAAATCAGCATTAACGGGCATCGTTTTGAAGGTAAGGAACCGTCTTTGTTTGAAACCATTGATATCGAATTTCATGTTTTTGGTGCGGTAAACGAAGCAAAAATACAGCGCGCTTTGGAACTCACTTTCGAAAAATATTGTTCCGTCGCTTTAATCCTCAGTAAAACCGCAAAAATCAACTTTTCTTACAAGCTCAACTAAATACTATGAGTCAGCATTTTGAAACGCAAGCCGTTCGCACCCAATTAGAGCGCACACAGTACAAAGAGCATTCTGTGCCTATTTACATGACTTCCAGTTACAAATTTGACGATGCGGAAGAAATGCGCGCGCTGTTTACCGGCGAACAGGAAGGCAACATTTACAGCCGTTATGCCAACCCAAACGTGGATGAATTCATCACCAAAATGGCGGTTTTGGAAGGTGCCGAAGACGGTTGGGCAACGGCAACAGGCATGGCGGCTATTTTTACCACTTTTGCTACGTTTTTAAAACAAGGCGACCATGTGCTTTCGAGTCGTTCGGTTTTTGGTTCTACGCACCAATTGCTTAACAATATTTTGCCAAAATGGGGCATCAGTTATACGTATGCTGATCTCGACAAAACGGAGCAATGGGAAGCAGCCATCCAACCCAACACCAAAATGATTTTTGTGGAAACGCCTTCCAACCCGGGAATTGATATCATTGATTTGGAATGGCTGGGCAACTTCGCCAAAAAACACCAAACGTTATTGGTTGTAGATAACTGTTTTGCAACGCCTTACCTGCAACAACCCATTAAATACGGAACCGATTTGTCCATCCATTCGGCCACAAAATTTATTGACGGACAAGGCCGTGCTTTAGGCGGCATTATTTTAGGCCGAAGCGAACTGATTAAAGAAATTGAAGGATTTGCACGGCATTCTGGTCCGTCATTATCGCCTTTCAACTCCTGGATTTTAAGTAAAAGCTTGGAAACCTTAGCTGTTCGGATGGACCGTCACTGCGAAAGCGCGCTAAAAGTAGCTACGGCTTTGGAAGCAAATCCGGAAGTGGAACTGGTAAAATATCCGTTTTTGCCTTCGCATCCGCAGTACGAAATCGCCAAAAAACAAATGAAACAAGGCGGTGGCATCATTACTTTTATTCCAAAAGGCGGATTGGAACGGGCAGCTAAATTTTTAGATGCTTTAAGGCTGTTTTCAATTTCGGCTAATTTGGGTGATACACGTTCCATTGCCACGCATCCTGCTTCCAGCACGCATTCTAAACTAACAGAAGAACAACGCAACGAAGTTGGTATTCAACAGGGAACCATCCGTTTATCGATTGGTTTAGAACATGTGGACGATATTTTGCAGGATATCGAGCAGGCGCTGAAAGCTTCTGTTATGGAAGAATTGGAAACCTCAAACTAAGGTAAAATTAGGTGGTAAAAGAAGCATTTACTTAAATGCTTCTTTTATCAGCAAAAAATATAGTTTACTATTGTATATTAATTCTATAGAGTATAATGCAAAGTTTCAGAACTGAGTTAGAGAATCCTGTGGTTGAGAAAGACATTCTGGATTTAGAAAAGAAAATCCGTTTGTTTCGTGAGGGAAAGATTGATGAAGAAAAATTTCGCAGCTTGCGTTTGGCGCGCGGCGTTTACGGTCAGCGGCAGCAAGGCGTGCAAATGGTGCGCATCAAATTGCCTTACGGCAAAGTCTCAATGCAGCAATTGAGCAAGATCAGCGATGTTTCGGATGAATATGCAACTGGTAATTTACATATCACTACCCGTCAGGATATTCAAATTCACTTTGTAAGTTTAGATAGAACGCCGCAATTGTGGGCAGAACTGGAAGAAGACGATATTACGTTGCGCGAAGCTTGCGGCAATACCGTTCGAAACGTAACCGCTTCGGCAATGGCCGGCATTGACCCAAAAGAACCTTTTGATGTTTCGCCTTACGCCCATGCGGTTTTTGCTTATTTTTTGCGAAACCCGATTTGTCAGGAAATGGGCCGCAAGTTTAAGATCGCTTTTTCTTCTTCCGAAGACGATTCTGCTTTTGCATTTATGCACGATCTGGGTTTTATCCCGAAAGTAAAAATCGAAAACGGTGTAGAAATCAGAGGTTTTAAAGTGGTTTTGGGTGGAGGCTTGGGATCGCAGCCATACATGGCCGATGCCGTTACCGATTTTATGCCCGTTAACCAAATTATCCCTTTTGCAGAAGCGGTGTTGCGTGTTTTCGATCGTTACGGCGAACGCAACAAACGTCACAAAGCACGGATGAAATACTTGGTGCAGGAAATTGGCGCCGAAGAACTGATCCGTTTGGCAGAAGCAGAACGTTTGGCTTTAAAGAATAAAACTTACGAGATCAGTACAATTGGACAAGAAATAATTGCTCCGGAGCAAGGAATTTTTAGTGCTAAAATTACCGATCCGTTAAAGTATGAGCAATGGCTCAAAACCAATGTTTTTCCTCAAAAACAACCTGGCTTTGTGGCCATCGGTTTACGCATTCAAAACGGCGATATCAAAACACCAATTGCACGCCAGTTAATTGAACTGGTAAAAACAGCAGCGGCAGATGATATCCGTTTAACCAACACACAAGGCATGTTGCTGAAGTTTGTGCGCGAAGAAAACCTGCCTTATGTTTTTGAAGAACTGGACAAACTGAACCTGGCCGAACCCGGTTTTGAAAGCATGGCCGATATTACTTCCTGCCCCGGAACGGATACTTGTAACCTGGGAATTTCCAACAGTACCGGCATCACGCGCGAGCTGGAAAAGGTGATGAAAAACGAATTTCCGGATTTGATTTACAATACGGATATTAAGATAAAAATCAGCGGTTGCATCAATTCCTGTGCGCAACATGCGATGGCCAGCATTGGTTTCCATGGTTCGAGCATGAAGATTGATAAAATGGTTGCGCCGGCTTTGCAAGTGCTTTTGGGCGGCGGCCCAACCGGAAACGGGGCAGGCGTTGCGGCGGATAAAGTAATCAAAGTGCCAAGCAAACGTGGCCCGCAAGTGCTACGCGATTTGTTGTTTGATTATCAAACCAATTCTATTGAAGGCGAGCTTTTTAACCAATATTACAACCGCCAGGGCAAAATTTATTTCTACGATTTGCTCAACCCTTTAGGCGATACCAAAACCGTTACGCCTGATGATTTTATTGATTGGGAACAAGATGCGCCCTACAAAACCGAAATTGGCGTGGGCGAATGTGCCGGCGTGATGATTGATTTGGTGGCCACTTTATTGCTGGAATCCGAAGAAAAACTGGATAACGCCGATGCTTCTTTTAAGGCACAAGATTTTGCCGATGCCATTTATTACGCTTATTCGGCTTTTGTTCATACCGCAAAAGCATTGCTGATTTCAGAAAATATCAAAACCAACACGCAGGCTGGCATTATCACGGATTTCGACCAGAACTTTGTGGCGAATAATAAAATCGAACTGCATTTAAGTTTTGAAGATTTGATTTACCAGATCAACCAGCAGGAACCGGGCGAAGAGTTTGCCGCTTATTACATCGAGCAATCGCGTTTGTTTAAACAGAAAGCTGCGGATTATCGCGCCGAACAATTATCGGAAAAGACACTAAAATTATAGTGATAAAAGAAGCATGGACACAGCGGGCGTAGCTATTGGCAAAACAGCGGAAGTAAACACGCTTTTTCCGGTTTTTTTAAAGCCGGACAAGCTGAATATTTTGCTGGTGGGCGGTGGTTATGTGGCAATGGAAAAGCTGGAAGCGATTTTTGGCAATTGCCCAAATGCCAACGTGAAGCTGGTTGGGCGTGAGGTTTCTGCGGAAATCAAAAATTATACCGATAAAAGAAGCATTCCTTTTGAAGAACGCGCTTTTACGGAAACTGATCTTTTGGAAAGGGATTTGGTGATTGTTGCGGTTGATGATAAGCAAACCGGCCGCCACATTTACGAATTGTGCAAAGCGCGAAATCTGCTGGTTAACGTGGCAGATACGCCGCCGCTTTGCGATTTTTACCTCAGTTCCGTCGTACAAAAAGGCAACCTTAAAATTGCCATTTCTACCAACGGAAAATCGCCAACAGTTGCCAAACGCGTAAAAGAGGTTTTAAACGAGACTTTTCCGGCAGAGATTGATGATGTACTGACCAACATGACGCAAATCCGCCAAAAACTAAACGGTGATTTCTCTGATAAAGTAAAACAATTGAATGAAATTACGGCAGGTTTGGTGAACGAGCAACCGGCGAAAGTTAAAATTACACGTCCGGTTGCCATCACTTTTGCAATTTTATCGGCCATTAGTTTGATGATTTTAGGCCATGTGCTTTTTACTTTTCTTAACCACGACCGGATTTCAAATGTGCGATATTGGTTGAGCGCGCAATTTAACCAGCAATTGTTGCTGTACATGCTGGGCGGTTTTATTGCTTCGTTGATTGATGGCGCCTGCGGCATGGCTTACGGCGTAACTTCTACCACTTTCCTGCTTTCTCTTGGGATTCCGCCTGCTGCGGCAAGTGCCAGCGTTCATGCTTCCGAAGTTTTTAACAACGGCACTTCCGGTTTAATGCACTGGAGATCAGGGAATGTTAACTTTAAACTCTTTAAAAAAATGTTGATCCCGGGAATTATCGGTGCTGTTTCCGGTGCTACCATTTTGTCTTCGTTGCATCAATACAGTCAGTATTTAAAACCGGTGGTAGGTTGTTATACGCTGTTTTTGGGTGTGCTGATTATCCGTAAAGCGTTAAACAAAACACGTTCGACCACAAAAATCAAAAGGATTGGTTTGCTGGCTGGCATTGGCGGTTTGCTTGATGCAATTGGCGGCGGTGGCTGGGGACCGATCGTTACCACCGGATTAATTGCCGGCGGCCGAAACGTACGTTACACTATCGGCACCTCAACGTTAACTAAAGGCTGCGTGGCTTTTACCAGCGCCGTTACGTTTATTTTGCTGATTGGTTTGCACCATTTCCAGGTGATTTTAGGTTTGGTTTTGGGCGGAATGATTGCCGCGCCGATTGCCGTGCGCATCTCCAATAAACTGCCCGTAAAAACACTCATGATTTTTGTAGGCATTGTTGTTATTTTGGTTTCGCTACGTATCGTTTCGGGGATATTTTTCAAATAACGCCCTCGCTAAAAATCTTTACATTTGTTTAGTCGTTCCAGATTTAAACACCATTTCCATTGCTTACCAAAAAAACAAAATACGCCGTAAAAGCCCTGATGGCATTGGCCCGGAATACGGAAAACAAGCCGATGCTGATTGCCGATATTGCCAAAGGCGACCAGTTGCCCAAAAAATTCTTGGAAGCCATTTTGTTGGAACTGAAGCGCGGCGGGTTTTTAAGCAGTAAAAAAGGTGCAGGCGGCGGATATTACCTGCTCAAAACAGCAGAAGAAATTAAGCTTTCGGCCATCATCCGCGTAATTGATGGCCCGATTGCGTTACTTCCCTGCGTGAGCTTAAACTTTTATGAAAAATGTGCCGAATGTGTGGACGAGCATTACTGCGGCATCCGCGATGTGATGGCCAATGTACGTGATGCAACGTTAAAAATTTTAGGTGATACGAGCGTTGCAGATATGGTGAAACGCGAAGATACGTTGGCCAAAGCGGAAGGGAAAGTGGCAGATGATAGTTTGCTGAGTTGAGGTTATAAATTTTTAATCTTTTATTTAAATTGCTGCCATGCAAAAAATCACCACCTTCCTAACCTTTAACAGTCAGGCCGAAGAAGCTGCAAACTTATACGTTGCTGTTTTTAAAGATGCAAAAATTACCAGCATCAACAGAAACGGCGAAACGGTTTTTTCGGTAACCTTTCAATTATTCGGGCAAAATTTTTATGCGTTAAACGGCGGTCCGCATTTTAATTTTTCACCAGGCATTTCTTTGTTTGTTGATTGCGAAACGCAGCAGGAAGTGGATGAATTGTGGGAAAAGCTTTCGGAAGGCGGCGAAAAAGGGCGCTGCGGCTGGTTGAAAGACAAGTTTGGTGTTTCCTGGCAAATTATCCCTTCGGATTTAAGCAAATTGATGCAAGACAAAAATCCCGAAAAATCAAAACGCGTAATGCAGGCCATGATGCAAATGAACAAGATTGTGATTGCGGATTTGCAAAAAGCTTATGATGGATAAAATTACTCAATTGTTTTAGTAGGCCCTCGATAACCTTTGCAATAGTAAACCCAAAACTTGCGCACATTACTATTTCCGTTTTTGATAATAATGGGTTCCAATTCCTGCACTTCGTTAAAATAAGTTTTTAACTCCGGAGGAATAGTCCCATTCTTCGCAGTGTTTTTAAAACCAGGATCCGAATCTACAAAAAGCGCATTTTTACCTGCTAAAAGAAGCATGTTATCACCTACATAATCAAACTGCAATGCAGGTTGATTAAAGACGTTTTGTGCGTATATTTTTTGTGGGAGAAAAAAGCTCAACTCGGCACTGGTTTTATAACCATCCGTGGAAAAAATAAAGGTGTTTGGATAGGTTTTTTGAAGGGTTTCTACACGCTTTGCTAATTGTTGCCAACCAAACCAAGTATCATCGCTTTTAATTGGTACTGGATAAAAAATCACTTCCACGGCAAAAGCCAGGTGCAAAATGGCTGCAATCCAAATATTTATTTTAGTTGATTTTTGGGAGATGAATATCGCCAGGAAAATAAAACCGGTGATGTAGGAAGGCATCATCCAATTGATTTTGACCCAATAAAACAGACTGATCAAAAAGAAACCCAAAAACGCAGGTAAAAAAAAGCATAGTAAAAACAGTACCTGGTCAGTTGGTAATTTCCATTTAACCAATACTTTTTTAATGGTTTTAAAAGTGAGTGCAACCAATCCGAAAAAAGCGACGGGCAGCAACAGAAAGAGTTGTGTGCCAATCGTTCCCAAAAAGAGTTTTGGTTTAAGTTGAAATTTGGCGATATCGCCCGTACGGTTTGCCGATTGAAACAGGAACGATGCAAACTGATGCTGGTAATTCCAGTAAAAAACTGGAAAAGTTACCAAAACAGAAATTAGCAAACTCAGCCAAAACCAACCGGAAAGCAACAGTTTTCGATATTGGTTGGAAAAGATCAGGAACAGAATCAAACCGATTTGCAGCAATACGGCCGTGTATTTGCTGTCAAAAGCCAAACCCATCAGCAAACCGGCCAATAACCAGTACAATTTTTGATGCCTAAAAACAGCATGGTAAAGTGCAATTAAACTTAACGTCCAGAATAACAAAAGCGGAACATCAGGCGTGGAAATGGTTTCCAAAATGGAAATCAGGAAAGTTGATCCAACCAGCACTAAAGCCAAATTTTGCTTTTGCTTCGACAAAAAACAACCGGCCAATTTATAAAATGCAAAAAGTGTTAAGCTGGTTACGGTAAAATCAGCCAGCTTGATGACGAAAACGTGTTTCCCGAAAATGGTGGTAAATAAACGAAGCAAGTAGCCAATCATGCCCGGATGGTCGAAGTAGGACCAGGCCAAATGTTCGCCGTAAAAATCGTAGTAAGCATCTTGCGGCATCATCCCAAAAAACGGCAGCAACAGCAGACGGAAAAGTTGGAAGGCAAACAGGATGGTTAGGAAGGGATGTTGCTTGTAAAAGCGATTTAATTGATTCATTTCCCTCGCTTGCTTTTTTAAAAATTTATTATTTAAATAGTGCTTATTTATCTTTTAAGATTATAACAGGATAGTACCGTTACTCATCATCTTTCAGGCCCTGCTCAAATATTTCATGCAGTTTTTTTTGTAGCAGTTCTTTTTGAGGAAGCATGATATGGTATTCTGCTACTAAAGCAGGAGACAGGTTTCTGTTTAAAGCATATTCTACAACTTCACTGTCTTTATATTTACAAAGCAAAACACCAATGGAAGGATTCTCATTTTTCTTTTTCACATCGCGGTCAAGTGCTTCTAAGTAAAAATTGAGCTGGCCTAAGTGTTCCGGTTTAAATTTATCTACTTTCAATTCAAAAGCCACAAGACATTGAAGGCTTCGGTGATAAAACAGCAAGTCAATTAAAAAATCACTGTTTCCTACCATAATCCTATACTCTTCACTCACAAACAAAAAATCTTTGCCTAATTCCAATACAAAGCTTTTCATTTTTGTGGTTAAAGCCTTTTGCAATTGCCTTTCGTTATGTGTTTCCGGTAGGTTTAAAAATTCAAAAATATAATGGTCTTTAAACTTATTAAAAATATCAGGATTAGATTCTCTCATCACTGCCGAGAGTTTCTGATTTCCCATCATCACTCTTTCATAAACGCCTGTGTTCATTTGTCTTTCAAGTTCCCGGGAACTGTATCTTTCAGTACTGCACAAACGCAAGTAGAACTCTTTCTCCTCTATAGTTTTAGCCCTGCTTAAAATTATCAAGTTGTTTGTCCAACTGGTTTCTCTCAGCAATGCCGAGATATTTGGAACAGCTTTATAAGTGTCAAAAAACTGTTTCATCCGCCAAAGGTTCTTATCAGAAAACCCCTTTAAATCCGGTTCAGACTTTTCGATGTATTGTGCTAATTGCTGCACTACAGATTTCCCCCATTCCGATCTGTCTAAACGCTTACTGATATATTCTCCGATTTTCCAATAGAGGTTAATTAATTCAACATTTACTGATTTTAAGGCGTTGATCCGTGCTTCCTTAATTAGTTCAATAACGTCAAGAAATTGCCTGTTGAAAATTTCTAAACTCATAACACTATTGTTAGTTGTAAAGGCGATAAAAAGGCCGGTTATTTGACCAGCCTTCTATTTTTGAGATGCAAGGTTTATAGATAAAAATATTTATGGTAAACTTTTTCTTACTTTGTTCCCAATACTTCTTTTACCACCCCAAAAACCTACATCTTCAATCCAATTTCCCGCAAACGCTCATCCAGGTATTCTCCGGCAGTAGCATCAGGATAAGCTTTTGGATGCGCTTTATCAATGCAAGTATCCAAACAAGCCAAACTAACGGTTGATTTTGGGTGCAAGAAAAACGGGACCGAATAACGGGAAGTTTTCATCATTTCGCGCGGCGGGTTAACAACGCGGTGTGTGGTAGAACGCAGTTTGTTGTTGGTCAATCGTTGCAGCATATCGCCTACGTTTACCACAATATCTTCGCCGTGTGCTTTTACCGGAAACCATTCGCCTTCGCGGGTCAATACTTCCAAACCATCGGCACTGGCACCAATTAACAAAGTAATTAAATTGATGTCTTCATGCGCACCGGCACGAACGGCATCGTCAGGAACAGCATCCGGATTTTCGATCGGGAAGTAATGGATGCCGCGCAAAATAGAGTTGCCGTTGTGTACTTTGTCATCAAAATAATTTTCGGGCAGTTCCAGGTAAACGGCAATGGCGCGCAGCAAATGTTCGCCGGCCTGCTCTAATTTTTGGTAAACTTCGCGGGTTATCGGGTTAAATTCGGGTAGTTCTTTTACCACCAAATTTTCAGGGTACAATTCTTTCACCGGGTCGCCATCGGTAACTGTTTGTCCGATTTGCCAAAACTCTTTTAAATCCGGCGTTTTGGCGTCTTTTGCTTTTTCGCGGCCTTTGCTGGTGTAACCGCGCTGGCCCGCCAGTTCGGGTTTTTCGTAACTGAGTTTGATTTCATCCGGCAGGGAAAACAGTTTTTGCACCTGTTCGTATAATTTTGCAATCAGTTCTTTACTTAAACCATGGTTGCTCACGGTGATAAAACCGGTATCGTTAAAAGCCTGGCCAACTTCGTTTGAAAAGCTTTTTTTCTCTTCGGCCGTACCATTGATATAGGTGTTTAAATCTACACGCGGGATATTTATCGTTTTCATACAGGAACAATTTGCTGCTAAAATTACTTATTCTGATGCAATTGCAGCAGGTGTTGACAAAATATGCGAATTTGCTGTTGCCGAAAAAATGGTGCTAAAAGAAGCATCAGATTGATATACCCGACTGGAAATTAAACGTTTTTGTTAATTATCAGTCGAAATAAGATATTACCTGTCAACCTTATATAAACCTCACCATGATAAATATAATTCGAAAAGCAACAGCCGCATTTATGCTCGTTTTAGCGGTAATTTGTTGCCTCAATATACCTGTTGCAAAGGCACAACCAGGCGCAACTATAACGATGCAAACTTTTTATAACGAGCTGGAGCCTTACGGGCAATGGATTGACGACCCCGAACTGGGCTATGTTTGGGCACCCGATGTGGACCAAAGTTTTAAACCTTATGCTACCAATGGCCATTGGGTAGAAACAGAATACGGCAACACCTGGGTTTCTGATTATGACTGGGGCTGGGCAGCTTTCCACTATGGCAGGTGGCGGTATGATAATAACTACGGCTGGGAGTGGATACCCGGAACAGAATGGGCACCGGCTTGGGTAAACTGGCGCACTGGTGGCGATTATTATGGTTGGGCTCCGCTTGGCCCCGGCATTGATATTAATGTTGCTATTGGCAGCGGCTATTATGCGCCTAATAACTATTGGGTTTTTGTGCCGAGGCAATACTTGTGCTCGCCTTCCATCAACCGTTATTATTTGCCGTCCAGCCGTAATGTGGTCATCATCCGCAATACAACCATTATCAGCAATGTTTATAACGGTGGCAGCCGCAGGTATATCAGCGGGCCGCGGCCGGCAGAAATTGAACGATATGCAGGAAACCGGATCAATGTTTACAACATCAACAACAATAACCGGCCGGGCGCAACCAGGATCAATAACAATACCATCAACATTTACAGGCCGGAAATTGCTGCCAACGGCTACGGAAATAACCGGCCTGCCCCGGCACGTGTGATCCAACGTGGCAGTTATGATGATAACCGCAACCGCACGAACAATAACTATGGGCAGAACAACGGCAACCCAAACAATAATGGAAGGTTTGGCAATTCGCGCCAGTGGGGCAGCCAGGGAAATGGTTCGGTACAAAGCAACAATCCCGCAAACCCAAATTATGGCGGAAATAGCAACAATGGTTATGGCCGACCTGCCCGGACAGACAACCCTAACAGCAATGG
>NZ_CALMAT010000083.1:8669-27510 GCF_937859865.1 uncultured Mucilaginibacter sp. | reverse complement strand
TGACATCATAGCCAAGCAGTACTAATAACCCGAAGCTTTCTCATAGCAGGTAATTATAATGGTTATAGCAAATGGTTCATTGTTCATAGCAATGTGGCAAAAATCATAACTATCATCCATCAACATTAACATACTGTTGTTTTCTCTACACAATATCTTCTTTCAATTATATGTCATTGTTAAAGTCCGAAAGACTGAAAGCAAATAAAGACCGAAAGACAAACACCTTTCGCCTTTAAGCCTTTTACCTTTCTGCCTTAACCTTAAAAATATTCAGGTGCCTATATCGGCGGTGTCCACCTCTTCCCATTCCGAACAGAGAAGTTAAGCCCGCCAGAGCCAATGGTACTGCCGTAACAGGCGGGAGAGTAGGTCGGCGCCAAAACTTAAAACTAAAACGCCCCTTTGCCTAAGCAAAGGGGCGTTTTAGTTTTATAAAAAAACGGGAAAGAAAGAAATTGCCTGTAATTTTAACCTGCTTTATGTCTCTTTTATTACTACCTTCCTTATTGACAAAAATCAAATTTGCATTTACTCACCACTTATCCTTGCAAATTATATTAAATTGAAATTTGGTACGATAAAAAAAGCATGATATCCCAAACCCAAATTTTTAAATAATTCATATAAACATCTCTTTTACCGTAATAACTGTTGTATATTTCCATACAATAATCTTTAGCAAATGGATCATTATCTAGATACAACCATAAACGTTTATCGTGATGCTGCTTTAAAACCTAATGTTGGTTTGTGCTGCACAACTTCTCCGATGAATGCACTTCCTGGCCTGCAAGTTCCTGCTATTATGCAGGAGATGAATTATGGTTGTGGTTCAATTGTAAATGTGGGGGATTTGGTAAATAACCCTAAAATATTGTATGTAGGCATTGGTGGTGGAATGGAATTATTGCAGTTTTCTTATTTTAACAGAAATGCAGGAGGCGTAATTGGGGTTGATGTTGTTGATGAAATGTTAACCATTTGTGCAGCTAATTTATCAGAAGCCGAAGCATTAAATCCGTGGTTTAAAAAAGAATTTATAGAATTGCGCAAAGGTTCGGCATTGGCACTACCAATTGAAGACAACTCCATTGATGTGGCCGGGCAAAATTGTTTGTTCAACATATTTAAAGAAAACGACCTAAAAACAGCATTACAAGAAATTTACCGCGTACTAAAACCGGGCGGTCGTTTGGTGATGTCTGACCCGATTTGCAACCAGGAAATAAATAAGGAGCTGCGAAATGATGAACGTTTGCGCGCCCTGTGCCTTACCGGTTCGCTTCCACTGCAAAGCTACATTAAAGCCATCACTGATATTGGTTTCGGCACAATTGAGGTTCGGGCAAAACGGCCTTACCGTATTTTAGCACCAGGGAAATATGCCACTAATGAACTTATTTATATTGAAAGTGTTGAAGTTTGTGCAATAAAAGATGCAATGCCTGCCGATGGGCCTTGCGTTTTTACAGGTAAAGCCGCTATTTATTATGGCGAGGAGGAATATTTTGACGACCATAAAGGGCATATCCTCCTACCAAATCAACCTTTAGCAGTATGCGATAAAACTGCCGTAAACTTAGCTGCCTTAAACAGAACTGATATTTTTATTTCCGCTTCTACCTGGTTTTATGATGGCGGTGGCTGTTGCTAACTAATTTTGTTGAGTAATGGCGGTTTTTATTACCGGTGCAACTGGTTTTATCGGACAAAAACTTGCGTTAAAATTAGCCGAAAACGGGCATACTGTTCATGCTTTGGTGCGTAACACTCAAAAAGCTTCTGTGCTGCTTCAACATAAAAATATCAGGTTATTTGCCGGAGATATTTTAGATAAAGCATCTATTCAAAGTGCGCTGTTAGGTTGCCATCAAATTTATCATTTAGCTGCTTTGGCTTCGGTTTGGCATCCAAATTCAAACATGTTTTACACGGTTAATGTAAAAGGTTTTCAAAATGTATTGGATTGTGCGTTGGTACAAGATATCAAAGATGTGTTGTTCACTTCAACCGCTGGCGTAGTTGGCCATTCTTTGGATTTGCAACCTGTTTCTGAAACAACAAACCAAAATCCACACTTAGAAACTTTGTACGAAAAGAGCAAAGTTGAGGCTGAACTTTTGTTGAAACAGTATAACCAAAAAGGTATCCGCGGTATTATTGTTAATCCAAGTCGGGTTTATGGGCCAGGTTTATTAACCGAAAGTAACGGCATTACGCGGTTGCTAAAAATGTACATCAACAATAAATGGAAAGTAAAACCCGGCAACGGCAAAAGCATCGGCAATTATGTTTACATTGATGATGTTGTTGAAGGCATGATTTTGGCGATGGAAAAAGCCAAACCTGGCGAACGTTATTTGCTTGGAGGAATCAACATTAATTATCAGGATTTTTTTAATTTGGTTGATGAGATAACAAGTACAAAGCGAAAATTGTATAACTTACCGTTGCCGGTCATGCTTTTTATTTCGCACATACTTCTTTTACTGGCAAAAAGTTTTGGCATCAAACCATTGATTACGCCGGCTTTTGTACGAAAATATAACAAGCATTGGACAGTCAATCCGACAAAAGCAGAAAAAGAATTGGGATATAAAATTACACCGATAAAAGAAGGCATTACAAAAACATTGGCCTGGCTAAATGCACAAGTTAATTGATTTTTTCAGATTAAAAGTTTAATCAGCAAATGGTTAGCATCATCATTCCAACTTTTAACGAAGCCGAAAATATTGGAAAGTTAATTCAGCATCTGTTTCAAAATCAACACAAAACAACAATTGAAATTATTGTTTCGGATGGCGGAAGTACGGACAAAACTTTATTAATTGCAAAAGCTGCCGGTGCAAAAACAATCCTTTCTCCGCAAAAAGGGCGCGCGGCGCAAATGAATTTTGCCACCTCACAAGCCAAAGGAAGTGTGTTGTATTTTGTTCATGCCGATACCAAACCTCCTGTTACTTATTTTGAGGACATAAAAGAAGCATTGCAGCAAGGTTACAATTTGGGCAGATATTTATCCAAGTACGATAGCAAAAGTTGGTTGTTGAAATTGAATGCTGCGTTGAGCCGCTTAGATGTTTTTGCCGGAATGGGCGGCGACCAAACTTTGTTCATCACCAAAAGTTTGTACCAACAATGCGGCGGATTTGATACCAATATGAGAATTATGGAGGAGTTTGAATTTTGTGCACGCGCCAGAAAAACCGGAAAATACAAGATCATCAAAAAAACGGTATTGATATCTGCCCGGAAATATGAAACCAATAGTTGGCTCAAAGTTCAAATTGCTAATTATACAATTATAAAAATGTATCGAAAAGGCGCTTCGCAACAAAGCATGGTTAATCAATACAAACAAATGCTCAAATCATATTAAATTTCGATTCCGTTTAGTTCCAAGTCTGCAACAACATCTACATCGTGCAATTGTGCTAATGTTGTAAAAGATAATTTTAAAAGTTCCAAGTCTTGTATTGTTTTCTTAAATACCTGAGCTGTGCTCCAAACTTTGTTGTAAAAAAGTTCGGGTACCAAATGGTTCATTCCCAATAAATAATAACCGCCGTCAAAAGTTGGGCCGATTACAACTTCACAACTATCCAGCCATTCAAATGCTTCTTTTACCACTATATTTTTAAGCTGATAACAATCGCTTCCAATAATGATGATGTTTTTAAAACCTTGTTCAAACAATTCTTTAAAAGCATTTAGCATCCTTTCGCCCAAATCATTTCCGGTTTGCTGCCTTTTAGTATAACCCGGCGCGTTCCACAAGTCGTATTCTTCCACTTGGTCACTGTAATAAACAAACTTTCTACAATTTAATTCCGCCGTGATATTTTTGGTATGATCTAATAAAAGCCGATAAACTTTTAATACTTTTTCATCGCCAATTGCACTTGCAAGTCTGGTTTTTACTTTGCCCAACTTTGGGTGCCGAACAAAAATAATCAATGCTGTATTTAACGGAGTTGTTGCATCCATAGCAATTAACTGGCTACCTCTCCGCCACAACTTGAACCCGCTCCAGCCGTGCATCCGTAGCAATGTTGCTTTAAAACAATGTTCCGATTGTTGAGTAAAGAAAGGTCAAAGTTTGATAAATGTTGTGAAGTTTGAGGCGCAACTTTCAGATCCAGCATTTGGTTGAAATCACAATCGTACAAAAAACCGTCCCAACTTACCGAAATTGTATTGCGGCACATTACATTTTTTATGGCACTTGGATTAAAAGCCGAAACCAACTTTTCCATGTATTTATCATAGTTGCCGGTTTGCAGCAAATAATCTAAGTAACGGCTGATGGGCATATTGGTGATGGCAAATAAGTTGTTAAAAACAATATTGAACTTTTTGGCCAGCTCCGTTTTGTATTCTTTTTCTAAAGCTTGTTGCGATGGCGGCAAAAAAGCACCGGCCGGGTTGTACACCAAGTTCAAAATTAAACCACTGCCATCGTGCCCGTAACCAACATTATTTAGCATTTGCAAAGCTTTGATGGAATCTTCAAAAACACCATCGCCGCGTTGCCGGTCGGTTCGGTCTTGTGTAAAACTTGGCAAAGAAGAAACAACTTCAATTTGATGTTTATGGAAGAATTCAGGCAAATCATAAAAACGTTTGTTGGCCAAAATGATGGTGAGGTTGCAACGGACAATGATGTGTTTGCCCAACTTTTTAATCTCTTCCACAAACCATCTAAAATCAGGATTTAACTCTGGCGCGCCACCGGTGAGGTCAACAATTTTGATGTTCGAGTTTGCCAAAATAGGCAAACACAATTGCATCGTTTCCCGCGTCATGATTTCTTTTCGGTCTGGCCCGGCATCAACATGGCAATGTTTGCAAACTTGGTTGCACATTTTGCCTACGTTAATTTGAAAAATATCAACGCCCGAAGCTTGCAGCGGAAATAGATTTAAACCCAAAAGTTTACCGATAAAAGAAGCATGCTGATGTTCTGACTGGTTTTCTAAAACAGCCAATTGATTGTTTGCATCCGCTAAATGGTGCTGTAAAACTTTGAGAGATTTCATAAACAAACTTTAAAAAGCCGGATGATTTTTAGGTGATAAAAGAAGCATTGCATTAATAGAAACTCCAAAATTACATGCTTATTTCTTTTACCTTGTTCATCATTTGCACGCCATGGACTAAAACTGCGCCGCCTTTTATCGCCGATGCAACGTGTACTGCTTCCATCATTTGTGCTTCGCTAAAGCCTTTTTCGTAAGCATCACTGCTGTAGGCATCAATACAATACGGGCATTGAACCGCGTGCGAAACCGCCAAAGCAATCAACGATTTTTCTTTTGCGGTTAAAGCGCCGTCTTTAAAAACTTCTCCGTAATACGAAAAAAATTTATCGGCCATTTCTTTTTGGTATTCGCCGATGCTGCCAAATTTGCCCAAATCTTCAGCATTGTAATAATGATTAGCCATTGTTTTCAGATTTATAATTGTTAAGATACAAACTCCAATCGTATTTTTTAAATTCGATTTTCGGGTTGCTGTTTTTAGGAATGATGTAGTTTTGTTTCAAAATATCCAATAGGTGTTTTTTCCCGCCAAAATCATGACGAAACCAACCCATCAAAGCAGGAACTTTCACGCTGTTTTTTGCCTGATTGTATTCGCATTCGCCTTTTAAATAAGTTTTAACCGCCACATTTAACTGTTTGTCAATTTTATTCGGATCGTAAAATGCAATGGGCGGACAACTTTTTGCACCACAATTTAAAGCGAAATGAATGCGGTAATCCAGTTTTTCGACCCTGAATTTTTTTTCAAAAGCCGAAGGAAAAACTTTCCCCAGATAGCCTTCGCTCCATTTTATTTTTGAATGGCGCAAAATACCGTGTTCTATCAAATCTAAACTAATCAACTCACCGGCAATATTAATTTGTTTGGAAGAGAAAAAACTGTTCCGGGTTTTGTATTGGTCGGGATTTTTTTTCAACAATACTTGCGTAAAAGCATTGTACAAGTTTAGCCAAAAAGCCAGTCGTTTTTGGTCGTTGTTTAATTGGTGGGAAAGTAAATTTTCGTTGGCTTTTTTTAAAGTATCTAAATAAGCCGAAGTACTGTCGCCGGATTTAGCTGCGTATAAAAAGTTTTGCGAAGTGCGGACAAAATCAGTTTTACCTGGAACATTGCCTTGTGCAAAAACACAAAAATTAGCCGATAAAAACAGTATCAGGAAAAAATAAAAAACAGGTTTTTGCATGAGATTTACCTACGGCAAAAAAGCCTGGAAAGTTTAACGTATTGCTGAGGAACTTGTGTTTTTTTAAAGATTATATAAATTACCAATGTTGTTTAATTCTGAAAGAACAAGGCTAAGCAGGCCCAAACTAAGCATTTATTGGTTTTTCTTGCACAAAAAAAGCTATCTAAAAGTAGCTTTTTAAAGCATCTGGTTTTTGTTAAAATAATTTTGTAATGCTTCTTTTACCGCACAAAAGTTTTAGAATGATTTTTATGTGGTAAAAGAAGCATTACAAATAAGTTTAACAAAATTTAAACAGGCTCTCATAATAAGCTAGCTTTATCTTAGATTTGGGATGACCTCTAATAGCAGTTTCTCAGTAAAATATTATAGTTTTGGTAGTTGTACCGTTTCAATTAAGTAATCAATGAAAAAAAAATTAGTTAATTCTTCTTTCCTAATCGTGATGATTATCGGCAATCTGCTCTTTTCTGAGTATGTTGTAAAAGGACAGGCTGTTAAAATTGTATTACAATCCACTCCCTGGCATTTTTCGGGAGGGTCTGCACTAAGTGCTCTTTCAACCCAAAAAACGAATGGAACTTTTACAGTGCCGTTTGATAGCAGCAGTTTTACCATCAAAATGCGGGTTAATTTAAAAGTAGAAAACTCCAAAATAAATCTTCTTACTATTCCAGGTGTACTAAATCTGACTACTTTTCAACAGGACCCGAAGGATCGAAAAAAACAAAACTATCCTGCTTATCCAATGCCTGATGGTTCTGTTCCCGTATTGGAAGCGGCTCTAACGCTTTATCCGCCTTTTGAACCTAAAGGCCCCCGTGATATGCCCATAGGCATCCCTTTAGCCATGTTGAAAAAGCCTCAGGGAGAACATGATGTTGTACTTCATTTTTCTGGGGTTAGATGGACTTTGTATGTAGACAACGAGCTTTTGGACAACGACTTTGCTATAGGCTACCCAAAATGGGGAAAACAAAGTTCTTGGGAAATAAACCCTTCCCTTGTTTCTAAAGCTGAAATCTTTTTTCCGGGACTTGAACCACAAAAAGTGGCATTAAAGAAGCCTCGAACTTCAAATGAGATTGAGTATTGGACACCTCAGGGGCATAACACTTGGGTTGGCGACGTTGCTACTTTTTATTATCAAGGACGTTATCATGTATTTTATTTGTTTGATCGCCGAGGACATAACAGCAAGTTTGGAAAAGGAGGACATTACTTTGAGCACTTATCAACAACTGATTTTAAAACCTGGACAGAACACGAAGCTGCTACACCAATAGAGGCACAATGGGAAACAATCGGAACTGGTGTACCTTTTGTCTTTGATAATAAATTTTGTCTTAGCTACGGCCTGCACACCACTAGGATTTATCCTAGGGAACAAACCATGTTGCCCTTACAATGGGATTACTATAATAAACACGGCTTTACAGGCTCCTTCCGTTACGATACGATCCCTGGCTATCCGGCCGGATCTACTTATTCCATTAGTGAAGATGGTATCAGTAAATTCAATAAAACAAAAATCTTATTTCATCCATGTGAAAACCCAAGTGTTTATATTGACCCTGAAGGACGCTTACGCATGTTAGCAAATTATGGAGCGAAAGGAACCTGGGAATCGAAATCCATCAATGGAGGCTGGCGTTCTATCAATCCGAACTTTCCTCCGGGAGGTGACTGCACATTCTTCTTCCGCTGGGGAAATTATGATTACATTATTGGTGGTTTTACCGGTTTCTGGACAAAACCAGCCAGCGCACCCGAAGATAAATTTGAAAATGGCGTTAAAGCAGGCTTAGACTTTTACAACGGAATGAACGTGCCAGCGGTGACAAAAATAAAAGACGGCCGCTATTTAATGGCCGGCTGGATTCCAATAGCGGGCTGGGGCGGATCACTTGTTATCCACGAAATGGTTCAATCTCCTGATGGTAGAATCGGAACAAAATGGATGAAGGAAATAATCCCTGCGACCGAAAAAGAAAAAACATTGGCGAAAGAAATTAAAAAGACTACCTCTTTTGACACAGGATCTTCCTCTTTTTTATTAACATTTGATGTAGAACCGGGTACAGATTTGTCCGGAAAACTTGGCTCGCTTTTTCTGGGTTCAGACGGTGAAAACCATGCTTGCGAAGTTCAGGTTAGTCCAAAAGCCAAAAGAGCACAATATGGAAAAGGACAAATCAGCAATTTTTCGAGTGCTGAGAAATCATTACATGAGGGAGGTTCTCCAAGTGGTGCCCGTAATTACGCCCTCGAAAACCTGGCTGGTACAGATAAACCGTTTACCGTCCGTATAATGGTTAAATATGAAGATAAATTTGGCGGTTCACAATTCGACACTGAAATTGCAGGTCAACGTACGATGATTGCTTTCCGTCCGGATTTAAAAGTTCAAAAAATACTGTTCAGGTCGGATGCTACCGGAATAAAAAACATCAAAATAGCGACACTAAAAAATTAAAAGAATTCCATTCACATCGTCCAATGAATCGCTTTTTAATTGGTAACTTAATGGCTATTGATTTTAAAGGAATTCCTTCCTGCATCAACCTCTACAAATTCATGATATTGATTTAAGAGATGCGGTAAGTTTACAAGTTTTATAAATTATCTAAGTTCTTTAAACTTATTTTCGATGCTTCTTTTATCACATAAAATTCATTGTTTTTTGTGGTTTTTGTACCCTTATAATATTCGGCCACACCAAATTTATAGGCATAAAAGAAGCATTGTAAAATTTTATAATATAAATTTAAACAGGCTCTAAACAAACTTTATACAAAAAAGTAAAAGCCGGAAAATAAATTCAGGCTTTTACTTTCAAAATTTTTATTTGATCTTGTTTGTTTAACCAGTAGGATCTTGCTTTTGAATTATAGTTTATTTATACCAGTGCCGTCCCACTTGTTTAGTTATTACTGCTGATGGTATCTAATTCTAACGTTGGTGCCAAAGGAAAATCAACCGGAATTTTTATCAGGTTGTGCAAATAATTTGCGGCTGTTTTATCACTTATCTGCAAGATCAAATCTACCAGGTTTTCTTGTGTGTAACCTTGTGCAAAAAAATCATCTACCAATGCAGCATCTGCATTACCGCGTTCTTTTGTAATATTGGCAGCCAGTTGCAACAATTGATTTCATTTTTGGGTTTGAAGCCTAACAATAACGAAGGTCAGGAAATTGTTCACAACAAAACCATTCATTTTGCCAATTACGGTATGTGCGCTTTGGCAATACACACAACTATTAACCTGGCTCACGATAAGGTTTACTGCTTCTTTTTCTTTGTTGCTCAAACTTGTTTTAGCATTTTGATAAGCCAAGTATCTTTCTAAACCGCTATCAGAATAAGCGATGGCTGCATACAGGTTTGGAACAAAACCTACCGCTTTAGTCAGATTGTCAAAAATAGCTTGATTTGCCGGGCTTACATCTTCCCTTGCCGGAACTGTGAATTTTCTCATTTCTTTTTTATTAAAGTGCCGTTATTAACGATATAAATATGCCTCCGCTTAAAACCTTTAAAAATGGAGGAACTAAGCAATTGGATGGACGATTTTAATTTTTTGCTTTTTACCTGCTTACAACTGCTGTGCCTTTTGGCCTTATTGTATTGGCTACCGGCAGTTGAATGGGTTCAGTGTTTTCGGTTAACATGCCATTATCAGCTACAGTTAAAGCATGTAAATAATTAAAATTACCGATGCTGAAATCCGTATTCGTATGCTGGCTCACCACATACAGAATTTTTTCAGTTGAAGAAAAAGCCAATGAAAATGCCTGGCTTGTTTTAAATGCGGCATCGCCATAAGCAGGGCCTGAATTTTTGAGTTCTAAAGTCTGAACAGAAGCCGGGGACATGGGGTTTGAAGTATCGTAAACCTGCACAGCATTATCGGCAGAATTTAGTGTATATAGGTGGTCTCCAGCCTTGTTTGTGCGGATCCAGCATACTGCTTTTCCGGCTGCAACAGTTGATTGGAGCGTTAGCGCACCGGTAGCAGCATTTACATTGAACACGCCGATTTTTCCCTGTAAAGGTATTCCAACATATAAAGGGTTGCCAGAAGGGTGTTGCCATAAACCCAAAGCTGTGTTATCAGGAGCTGTAGCGCTGTTGGGTAAAACATAAGGCGAGCCTGCCACGGGAGTTAACACACCTGTACCGGCGATAGTAAATGAACGTAACGTGCCTACAGGCGGATTAAGCATAATGCCAAGAAAATCACTGCCAAAGAGGAATTTTTTATCTCGGGAAACCAGGGCCTGTGATGGAGACGTGCCGGGAGTAGTTTCAAATTTTCCACCCGCTACAGGTGTTAAAGTTCCAGAGCCATCTATTGTAAAAGTTGTATAATTAGGTGCCAACGGTGTTGCTTGCATCGGATCATTGCTCTTGTTTACAACAAACACATTGTTGCCTGATACGTCAATGCTTACCGGCGTTTGCCCGCCGGATGGAAAGGGTGAACCGGCAACAGGCTGCAGCGCTCCATTAGATTTTATTGAAAATACTGCAATTGTATTGCTTCCTGAGTTTACTGCTAAAAGGAATTGGCCATCTGATGACACCCTTAATTCATAATCCGAGTCAAGCGGCCCTAATACTTGCCCGAGGTTACTAACACCA
Source organism: uncultured Mucilaginibacter sp. (assembly GCF_937859865.1). Lineage (GTDB taxonomy): Bacteria > Bacteroidota > Bacteroidia > Sphingobacteriales > Sphingobacteriaceae > Mucilaginibacter_A. The sequence goes on along the minus strand of NZ_CALMAT010000083.1, from coordinate 16,625 downwards.
GCGCCATTGGTGAGAAACGGGCTGCCCGCCAATTGTTCAAGTTTGCCATTTCCATTATCATGGTATGCAAGCACTGCATTTTGGTTATTCTGATAATTATTGGTTTCAACATAAACAATGTCATTTTTTTCGGTTGGAATCGTATTGGTTTTTTTGCAGCTTACTATAGAAAGCACAGTAATTGCTAAATAAAAAATTCGTTTCATGGTTGTTTTTTTAGTTTTTTTAAGAAAGAGGAGTGGTAAAATTTATTAAGCTGTAACAAAAGCACTGTTTTATGTTAATGATATATATTGAAGTTGCTGGTTACCGATTACATTATGTATTAATGCAGGTAATAATTATTGTGTGATAAAAGAAGTATGGCCATCAATCCTAAGTGCATATTAAAGGATTTGATATAAATTTAAACAGGCTCTATTATTTAAACAACTCAACTATAACAAATAGGATAGACAATTATTTACATCTTTCCGGATGAATCTTTTGACATTTTATCATGAGACATTTTGCTCATTTTGCCTTTTTTGTGTTCCATTTTTGACATTTTTTTGTGTTCCATTTTCGACATTTTTGAATCCTGCGCCTGCGCGTTAACCGTTAAACAAATAACTGCAACAGCAGCAACAAGGCTTTTTAATACAACAGCTTTTAAATTTTTCATTTGATCGTTTTTTGGTTTTTTGATTAATTGTACTGGCTTAGTCGCAGCCCGGATATAAACCTTACAAATTATTTTAAATATTATTTGTCCGTCAATTTTAAACACGGTTTCAAACTATTAAGAGCCTGTTTAAATTTATATCATAAAGTTTTACAATGCTTCTTTTATGCCTATAAATTTGGTGTGCCCGAATATTTTAATATTACAAAAACCACAAAAAGACAATGATTTTTATGTGGTAAAAGAAGCATTGGAAATAGATTGGATAAAATTGAAACCGGCATCTGTCAATTAAATTTTGATCTTTACATTTATCCCAACCCAAATTATCCGATTGATTTTTAATACTTTTTTTAAGATGAACAAACTGAAGTATGTATTCTTTTTAACATTTATTTATGGGATATTTCAACAACAAGTTTTTGCAAATTCAAAATGTTTTTTTGCAGACAGATTGATTAAACCTCAAACCGAGACCATTTATCTGGCAGACCCAACCATCTTTTTGGATAAAGGGATTTATTATTTGTACGGAACAAGCAGCGAGCAGGGCTTTTTGGTTTATCAATCCCGAGACCTAAAAAAGTGGGTTGGCCCCGCAGGAAAAACCAATGGTTTTGCGTTGGCCAAAGGCGATGCTTACGGCAGCAAAGGTTTTTGGGCACCGCAAGTTTTCAAAATCGGCAACACTTATTACATGGCTTACACAGCGGATGAACACATTGCCATTGCACAAAGTGATAGTCCGCGCGGGCCTTTTAAACAAAAAGAAATTAAAGCTTTATCCGGAGTTGGAAAGCAGATTGACCCTTTTGTGTTTCGGGACAATGACGGCAAATTTTACTTGTACCATGTGCGCTTAACAGCAGGCAACCGCATTTTTGTGGCCCGGATGAAAGACGACCTTTCGGATATTTTGCCGGAAACAGTTAAAGAATGTATCACGGCCACGCAGGATTGGGAAAACACCGCCAAAACAAACTGGCCGGTTACGGAAGGGCCAACGGTCATCAAAAAAGGAAGTTTGTGTTATTTAATTTATTCAGCCAATGATTTTCGTAACCCGGATTATGCGGTTGGTTATGCCACTTCCAAATCGCCTTTTGGCCCCTGGGAAAAATCAAACAAAAACCCAATCATCAGCAAAACCCTTTTAAAAATTAACGGGACCGGGCATGGCGATTTGTTTACCGATAAAAAAGGAAATATGCACTACGTTTTTCATACGCATCATTCAAACACACAAGTTTCGCCGCGGGCAACGGCTTTGGTTAGCGTAAAGTTTGTTAAGGATAGTTCGAATGTTTTTCAATTGGTGGTTGATCCTGCCAGCTTTCGTTTTATGCAAGTTAAAAAGCAGTAAGTTTATGGAGGATAAATACAATGCTTCTTTTACCAGGTAAAAATTAGTGTTGCATCAATCTAAATAAACCAAAACCAAATGCTTGCCAATTTTTAGGTGGTAAAAGAAGCATCGAAAACTTGAGGAGCAAAACTCAAACAATGCCATAAACTTTGCGGTACATTTTATTTTGAGTGCTTTTGCATTCGCTAATTGCCCGGGCAATTCACTAAAGCCGGTGTGATATTTATCACATTGATTTTGCCTCAAATGTCATTGCTACGGAAGGCACTTATCGCCCAAATTTGTGCCGTCGGCTTAACTAACAGCACCGGCGCAAAAAAATGCAAAACTTATCAAAAATAATTTTAATTACAGGTACAAGTTCCGGCTTTGGTAAATTGTTGGCGATAGCACTTGCCAACGAAGGGCATAGTATTATCGCGGCCATGAGAAACGCGGGCACAAAAAACGCATTGGTAGCACAGGAACTTGGCGCGCTTACAAATGTGGAAGTCGTAGAAATGGATGTTACCAATACGGATTCGGTAAATACTGCCATAGAAAAAATATTAAAAAAATATGGACAGATTGATATTTTGATCAACAATGCAGGCATATCCGGCATGGGTCTTTTCGAAGCAACTTCTGTAGAAAGGATGAAAAATATTTTTGAAGTAAATGTTTGGGGCGCTGTCCGTGGGATACAGGCCGTTTTGCCATCCATGCGGAAACAGAAAAAAGGCCTGGTAATCAACATTTCAAGTACGTCGGGAATATTGTCTATTCCCTATGTATCTGCTTATTGCGGGTCAAAGTTCGCATTGGAAGGTATGATAGAAAGCCTACAGTACGAAGTCAAAAAATTTGGCATCGAAACTATAAATATATTGCCTGGCCCTTTCCCTACCGATGTTGGGTCTAAAACCGGGCAAGGAAGCGATTTGCCTAAAATAGTGGAAGCTTACGGCGAAGAAGAAGCTTACTTGTTGAACGAGTTTGGCCGGATTTACAACAAAAAAATGCTCGAAAATAAATCTGATAGCCAGGAAGTAGTAGATGCTGTAAAAAACCTCATTGAGATGGAAGACGGAACCAGGCCAGCGCAAACGGTGGTAAACCGTATGGCCGGAGGTTTAGAGCAGGAATATGTTGATGCTAAGATATCCGCGAAAAGAGACTACATGACGAGGATGGGTTATCCTGCTTATTTATAACCCTGACTTAACAAATTGCCACGGTTTAAACTACTAACCATTATTTTAACAATAAAAAAAAGAAACCATGTTAAGCATCACAAACAAAGCTGTCATTATTGCCCAAAGCGCGGCTAAAACCAGGAAAGTATCGGCTTACAATATTATTTCCATCAAGATAGCCTCAAGAATTTTCTCGATCCTGCTATGGGTCTGCCTAATACAGGTAAGTAGCCTGGCCCGGGCTGGGGTCCCTTCTTCAGGCGACCTTATTTCATCAAAGCCTTTCAAGTCTCCCATCATCAATGCCGATGGGCAGTTGCTGATACATTATATGCCCAGCATTGCGGGTGGGATGACTCGGGCATCAACACTACTTTTTGTGCCGAAAAAAACACCTTCGGCTGGTGGATGGCCGATAGTTGCCTGGGCGCACGGCACGGCAACGGGAGGGCAAAAACTTATCGCGCCAAGCTTATCGTCAATGCTTGATGGTGGGCTTACCAAGTCTGGGTTCATCAGCCACTATGTTTTTGTGATCCAGTCCCTTGTTGATGCTGGCTATGCCGTTGTTGCCCCCGACCTGGAGGGCTTGGGGGCAGTTGCGAGCGTGCCCGAACCCTACTTCAACATTGCCAGCTCGGCACAGTCGCTGATTTCCGGCGTAATTGCCGCCCGCCACGCCAATGCCCATCTCTCAACTCATTGGGCAGCGGTGGGCCACTCCGAAGGTGGGCATGGGGTTTTGGGTGTGGAAGCTTTTACGGCAGAGGTACCCAACCTGACCTTGGAATGTACAGTTGCTTACGCGCCGAACACCTCAATAGCCGCCACTGTTGCCGCTTTGGGTGATTCAATCTTGCATAGTAGGGCCCCAAAAGCCCTGAATTTCCTGGCATCACAGAACTTTAACGTGGGGCTTATGGCTACCGGACTACGGGCCCAATCGCCTACATTCGACTTTGGCTCGGTCATGGGAAACGACTTGCGGCAACTTATGCCCGTTTTTGTAACCAAAGGATCGGTTAAAATTATTGGCGACGTAACAAAGGCTATTGCTTCAAAAACGCCGGCCGTATTTTCGGGCTTTAAAGCGAACTGGAACACAACACCCGAAATGAGTGCCTTTCTAACAGCAAATGACCCCGCCGCGATGCCTGGCTTCAACCTCCGGGTTCCTGCCCTGATCGTCCAGGGCACGGCCGATGCCTTTGTGCTGGAGCCTTTGGACGCAGCGCTCACTTCAAAGTTGATTGCCGCAGGAGACCCTGTTACCTATCATACTTACCAGGGGAAAGACCATTTCACCATCATCCCCGCCGCTACGCCCGAAGTTCTTGCTTTCCTGGCCCGGTACCTGCGTTAAAGCGTTCGTTACAACAGTTTGATTTACAATATCACATGCACCAATTAACGTGTCGGCTGCCCCCGTAAGCAGCCGACACATTTTTCTGACACTTTATTCCTTCCGTATGACTCCTGTTTCATTTCCTGCCCCCACACTAATTTTGTGGGCTGCCACAGTTCGCGCACGTTCCTTAACAGACCGGCTAATTGTTGGCCAAACGAGCGGCTGCACGGAGCAGTCCGTATTTCCCGACCATATCACCAACTGGCTCGCCAAGGGGCAAACCCTGACGCAAATCAGGGAGCAGGCACGGGTAGGCGGTGTTCCCATTACTATTCTTGACCCACTGACGCGATGGCTGCCAAACTGGAGGCTACCTGCATACATGAATGCCGAAGAACGTGCGTTCCAGGAAACCGACCAGAATACCTTTTTCGAGTACGCGGCCGGGCTACAGGTAAAGAAAATGTCGGTTATTGACGGCATTGGTGCCCGAGTTGACCTGTCCGAGATAGTTTTAGCCTTTGAACGAATGTGTGATAAAGCACGGGAGCTTGGGATGCTTGTGCAAGTAGAGTTTATGCCCTTTGGCAGCATCCCAGACCTGGCCACGGCATGGGAAATTGTGCGCCGCGCCAACCGTGAAAACGGCGGGCTTGTGTTTGATACCTACCACTACTTCCGCGGCTACCCCGACCCGAATCTGCTGGCTCAGCTACCGGGCGAGAAGGTCTTTGCTGTGCAAGCTTCTGATGCAGGCACGGCAATTCAGGGCGGCTCGCTCTACGCCGACCAAATGCACTTTCGCCAGGAACCGGGCCAAGGCAACTTTCCGCTGATAGAGATCATCCGTACGCTACGGGCCATCGGCGGGCTGCGCAATGTTGGCGCAGAGTTGTTTTCGGATGAGGCGGACCGACTGACTCCTGCCGTGTTGGGTGCACAGGTGGGGGAGGCTTTGCGTCAGTTGCTGAATGCTGCAGAGGAAGAACCCGCTTGAAGCTGACCGCCAACTACCGCAACCTTGTGCCGATTATACTCCTTTTAACAATGTAAATAATAATAGCTAATGGCCTATACAAGTAATCGTCGGGTACTTCTTGCGTCGCGCCCTCAAGGTGCTCCAAGCCTGGCAAATTTCCGAGTGGAAGCAGCAGTGCCAGTGCCCGGCGAAGGGCAAGTCCTCCTGCGCAACCTTTACCTCTCGCTTGGCCCCTTACATGAGAGGCAGAATGAACGATGGCCCCCTCTTATGCGGAGCTACGGTAAGCAAATGGGTTTTTGAGGGCAAAGTAAAAGGGACCGAGGACTTTACCGATGGCCTGGAAAATACGGCCAAAGCTTTTATTGGCATGTTGGAAGGTAAAAACTTTGGCAAGTCTATTGTACGCATTGCCAAGGATTATTAGACGACAATGCTTTAACCAACAGGGTGAAAAGAGATCTTTAAGGATAATTTCAACAATTTAAACCTACGCGAAATGTATGCGGAACAGCATTAAAGCGTTTGCTTTAATTGAACTTGTTTAAACTTATTCTTTAATGCTTTATGCCATGCTTCTTTTACCGCATAAAAATTGGTATTGCCTGATTTTTGATTTGTTTGAGACCGATAAGGCACCAATTTTTATGCGGTAAAAGAAGCATCAACACAAAAAATACGGCCAAAAAAAGTTTTAATAATTTCATTAAAAAAAACCACATGCTTCAACTTATAACAAATCTAATTGTTATAAATTCTTATTCGTATTTAAGCAATATGTTCGAAGCTTTTATTGATTATCTAACAAGTAAAATTGATCTGACACATTCGGAAAAAGAGTTGTTGCATAGTTGTTACATTTCACGTAAGATCAAAAAGAAACAGTTTCTTCTTCACGAAGGGAATGTTTGGAGCTATAGTTGTTTTATTGTGAGCGGGTGTTTGAGATGCTATAGGATCAGCGATAATGGCAACGAACATATCATCCGATTTGGCGTAGAAAACTGGTGGATGTACGACAGTGAAAGCTTTAATACAGGCGAACCGTCAAAAAGTAACATAGACGCCCTGGAAGACAGCGAACTTGTTTTGTTTACAAAAGAAAACTACGAAAAACTTTTAATTGAAATCCCAAATTTCCGTAACCTGGTAGATACACTCCAGTCCCGGAGTTTTGATGCAAGTCAAAATAGGATCTACACGAATATTAGTTATACTGCAGAAGAAAAGTACCAACACTTCATCAAATTACACCCTGAATTTTATAAACGCGTACCTTTGCACATGATTGCCTCTTATCTTGGGGTTTCGCGTGAAACATTAAGCCGTGCCAGAACGCAATACGTTCAAAAATAAATTGTATTCCCATCAACTTGGTTTTGAAATATTGGGTAATAAAGCATTCAAAACCCCAAACTCACAATACCAAATTACAAATTGGGTTATCGGCTTGATAAACCCCATACTTCTTTTATCACCTAAAAATTGGTTTTGATTTTTAAATAGAATCAAAACCCTACATTCACTGTTTTTTATAGGATAAAAGAAGCATCGTCTTTTTAGCATTAATACAAACCGGACGTTATATATTCATGAAAAAAATGTATTACAAAAAGCGAAACCTGCTATTGTGCGTGCTGCTTTTGGCAGGCATCAAAACCATAGCACAAACAGGATATAAAATTGCCGACCAAGTAAACAGGCAGGCTTCTGCTTTTGCCTTGCAGGATGTACGGCTGTTGAAAAGCCCGTTCAAACATGCGATGGATAAAGATGCGGCCTGGCTGCTAAGCCTGGAGCCCGATCGTTTTTTAAACCGTTTCAGGATAAATGCCGGTTTAAAACCAAAGGGCGAAATTTATGCCGGTTGGGAAGCGCTTGGGGTTTCCGGGCATTCGCTTGGGCATTATCTTTCGGCTTGTTCCATGATGTATGCAGCTACCGGAAACAAGCAATTTAAACAAAAAACAGATTACATCGTGGCCCAATTGGCCGAGTGCCAGCAAGCCCGTAAAACCGGATATGTGGGCGGAATCCCGAATGAGGACAAGATTTTTGACCAGGTTGCTGCGGGAGATATCCATTCGCAGGGTTTTGATTTGAATGGCGGTTGGGTTCCGTGGTACACCGAACATAAAGTTTTGGCCGGTTTGGTGGATGCCTACACTTACACCAATAATTTGCAGGCAAAAGAAGTAGCGGTAAAGTTTTGTAACTGGATTGACGGAAAGTTTAAAAACCTGAATGAAACACAGTTTCAAAAAATGCTGGAATGCGAACATGGCGGCATGAACGAAGCGTTGGCTAATGTTTATGCCATTACCGGTAATAAAAAGTATCTGGCGCTTTCGTTCCGCTTTAACCACAAGCAGATATTAAGTCCACTGGCCAATAACCAGGATGATTTGGCCGGTGTCCATGCCA
>NZ_CALMAT010000083.1:0-8569 GCF_937859865.1 uncultured Mucilaginibacter sp. | reverse complement strand
CAGATATTAAGTCCACTGGCCAATAACCAGGATGATTTGGCCGGTGTCCATGCCAATACACAAATCCCTAAAATCATTGGTTGCGCAAGGCAATATGAGCTGACTGGCAATCAAAGTGATTATACCATTGCCAATTTTTTCTGGAATACGGTGGTTGGCCATTATTCTTATGTGATTGGCGGCAATAGCGACCACGAACGTTTCAGCAACGAACCGGATCATTTGTCGAAAACTTTAAGCGAGAACACGACCGAGACCTGCAACAGCTATAACATGCTTAAACTAACCAGTCATTTATTTAAGCTAAATGCCCGGGCTGCTTATGCGGATTATTACGAGCGCGTGTTGTACAACCATATCCTGGCCTCGCAAAACCCCGAAAACGGAATGGTATTATACTATCTGCCCCTGGCTTCGGGCACTGAAAAAAAATTCGGGACGCGGGACAGTTCCTTCTGGTGTTGTACCGGAACCGGTATGGAAAACCATAGTAAATACGGTATGGATATCTATTATAAAGATAACCTGGGCGGCTTGTTTGTAAATCTATTTATTCCATCTGTACTCACTTGGAAAGAAAAAGGGATCACCTGGCAGATGGACACTAAATATCCCGAAGACAAAGTAATCAACCTCAGCGTAAAACAACTTGCACATGCTTTGCAAATGCCATTACACATCCGCTATCCAAAATGGGCGTTTGATGGTGCTTTTATAACGGTTAACGGTAAGGCAATATCCATAGCAGCAAAACCTGGCACTTATATCACGATCAACAGGAAATGGCACAAAGGTGATCATGTTCAGATTACCTATCCGATGAGTTTATACACGGAAAGCATGCCTGATAATGCTAACCAGAAAGCTGTTTTGTACGGGCCTTTAGTTTTAAGCGGAGAATTGGGCACCGGCCAAATTTGGCAGCGTGATATTCCGGTGTTTGTATCTGCCAAAGCCAACCTTAACGATTGGATAAAGCCGGACGACAAACAGCCCAACTTGTTTTATGCCAGCAACAACGGGAAGAAAGTAATGCTGGAACCGTTGTATAAAGTTTACAACCAAAAGCAGGCCGTTTACTGGGATTTTTTTACTGCGGATGAATGGAAACTGAAGGAGCAGCAGTTTGAAGCCGAGCGCAAGGCCGAAGAAGAACTGAACGCCAGAACATTGGATGTGATGCGTTTGGGCGAAATGCAGCCCGAGCGGGACCACAGTTTAAAAGGCGAACAAACAAATACAGGCGGTGTAAACGGAATGAGATGGCGGGATGCTACAAACGGAGGCTGGTTTTCATTTACAATGGCTACCAAAGGTGCACAAGCAGCCCAACTGCAATGCAATTACTTAGGAACCGATGGCGAAGGACGTGAGTTTGAAATTTTGGTTGACGGACAGAAAATAGCCACCGAAAAACTAAGTGTAAAAACAGCGCCGGGCATTTATGCCCTAAATTATGCTATCCCGGCAGGGCTGTTAAACGGTAAGCAATATATTACGGTCAAGTTTCAGGCACTGCCGGGTAAAACTGCAGGAGGCGTGTTTGGCTGTCGGTTATATAAACAAAAAAGCCTTTAACAATATTTTTAAGGGCTTTTTGCTCCCGAAGCTGGGCTCGAACCAGCGACCCTCTGATTAACAGCAAGAGCCTCAGCGTGTATAATATCTAATTATCAAAAATTTATAACCTAAAATTATTCACTGTTACGTATTTGTAACACATTTTGATCTTGCATCGCCATGTTTCGCCATCAAGTCAAATTTACTAAATATTCGCTGCAAGTAAAATTATTAACTTTTGAATAATCAAATGTTCACTTTATTAAATGTTCAATGTATGATTTTCTCTTTATTCATTAAATTTGAAGTAACACAAGGTGGGCTCCTATCGTTGTCATCTCACCGCTACTTCCAATTCCTGATCCTACCAAGACTGCAATTTTAGATGAAGCATTTTTAACTTCCTATGCGGATTTACCGTGACGCTTTTATGCCCGCTTACGCCAGATCTGCCATTTTTGTAGAACCATGAGGAATTAGCATCTGCTTTCGTTTTTGAATTGACAAAATAACCTAATGTTCCTTCGCCTATTAATGGCCCTAATCCTGCAATCATGGGTACATGTTGCCGCCACCATTATTCCTGAGGTCTACAACCCAGCCTTTAATGCTCTGCTTCGTGTCAATGTCCTTAATAGAACGTTGTATACGTTCTGCAAAATGTATACTAGCCGTATCGCTGGTTGAGCCAAAACCAGGCACCCAAATATAACCTACTCTATCAAGGAATTTGCTATACGGTTGTTCCGGTATTGAATTGCTAGAAGCATATTTCTGTGTACTGACCTTATTTCGAAAAAAGGAGTGATTGTATCCTGCTTTTCTGAGTTGTGATATGACATAGGCAGAAATAATTTGTGCGTCTTCCAGAAACACTACTCTCTTTGACGGTTCAATAACATTTTTATCTATACTTGCCCAATTGATTAAGTTGTGTTTCTACTAAGAAGCTGTTTAAATTTTGTTCAAGTTATTGGCAATGCTTCTTTTATCACCTAAAAACCATCAAGGCCAATTGCTTTTTGTAGCGGCAGCAAAGCATAGATACCAATTTTTTAGTGCTAAAAGAAGCATCAGGATTTTTCTTGAGAGAAATTTAAACAGCTTCTTATAGACTTTGTAAAAAGGTTTATATATTTGCTGCTGTTTAACAACTGTTCTTTTATTTACTTATCCAGAAAGACTGAGGGAAAGGCCCTGTGAAGTCTTAGCAACCTATACCGGCATGGCCGATAAAAGGTGCTAATTCCTACGCTTACCAAATGGTGAGAAGAAGATAAGATAACAAGTATTGCGTTTAATCCCGCAATCTGGTCTGGTATAAGTTGATATATGATCAATGTTATAATCAACACGAAACCATGAGAATTTACCTCGACAATGCTGCCACAACTTCCTTAGATAAAGAAGTTTTTAATGCCATGATACCTTATTTGCTTGGGCATTATGGCAACCCGTCTTCACACCACCAGCAGGGACAGCAGGTAAGGAAAGCAATTGAGGGTTGCCGGGCAACTATTGCTAGTTTGTTAAATGCTTTACCTGAAGAAATCATCTTTACTTCCGGAGGCACTGAAGCCGATAACATGGCCATACTTTCGGCAGTTTATGGCCAAAGTATTACAAATGTTATTACTACCCGCTTTGAGCACCATGCGGTTTTGCATACCCTAAATTCATTACAAGCCAAAGGAGTTATCAAAGTAAATTTTATTAAGCATGATATAAAAGGCAATCGCTGTTGCACTTACGATGATCCTGTCACTTCCTTACTATGCTGTAGCCCAGGAAAGTAAAAAAAGATCAATTGCTGATTCTGTCCGCTTGCCCTTGATCCCAAAGCAGAAATTTTTGGCCGGTTTGCTGATAAAAAAGCGGCTTACGCGCAACATTGTAATTGATCCAAACGGAAAAATTGTTTTTCTAACCCGCCAATATAATGAAAACGAAATGGTTAAAGTAATTAATAAATTGGTTGCAACACCTAACGAAGCCTCTCTTTAATAATCATTGCTGCATCCTAAAACATTACCTGAATAAAATCCTAAAAATGCTTCTTTTATGCCTCATATTTTATACTTAATACAATATTGAAACCACACCAAACCCTAATTTTTAGGTGATAAAAGAAGCATTAAACGATGTTGTACAAAACCGTAATACTTATACTTTAAACTACCTATAGTTCAAAAATCAGCACTATATGTTATAATATATCATTTTCTCAAATTCAGATCTTATAATAATTCACTATGTCAAAAAAATACCTACTACTACTTACCTTCATATTACAGCTTACTATTCCGAAAATTATAGCTGCACAATCCCTTAAAGTAAATGGCGTTGTTACGGCCCGATCTGACGGGAAAACGCTGCCCGGCGTAAGTATAATTGTTGCCGGTACCACTACCGGAACACAAACGGATGCAGACGGAAAGTTTTCCATTGCAGCAAAAGCGAATGATGTGTTACGGATAACCTACGTCGGTTTTAAAACCCAGGACATCACCATTAAACAAAGCGAAACCAACTTGCCCATTATTTTGGAGGATGCCGTAAATACGCTAAATGAAGTGGTGGTAACGGCTTTGAATATCTCGAAAGATAAAAAATCTCTAGGTTACGCGGTTCAAAGTTTAAAAGCAAGAGACATCTCAGAAGCAAAAGAAACTAATTTGGTAAATGCGCTGGCAGGCAAAATTTCTGGTGTGCAGGTAACCAACAGTCAGGGAGATATGGGTTCATCTCGCATTGTTATCCGAGGTGAAACTTCTATTTCCGGAAATAATCAGCCACTTTTTGTAGTGGATGGAATTATTGTGGATAACTCACAATTTTTGGGAACAAATGGTTCAAGGGATTTCTCTAATGCGATATCAGATTTAAATTCAGAAGATATAGAATCGGTTACGGTACTAAAAGGCCCGAATGCTGCTGCCTTGTACGGTTATCGCGCGGCAAACGGTGTTATCCTGATTAAAACTAAAACGGGGAAATCATCAAAAGGACTGGGAATCACACTCAATTCAAATACCAGTTTTTCAAACCTGCTTTCTTTACCCAAATATCAAAACGAATATGGACAAGGCTCTAACGGCCGGTTTAGTTATGTAGATGGCAAAGGTGGTGGCACCAATGATGGTGTGGATGAAAGCTGGGGGCCTGCGCTGGATGGTTCGCTGATTCCACAATTTTATTCTAACGGACAAGCGGTTCCTTTTGTAGCACATCCAAATAATGTACGTGATTTTTTCAGGACAGGCGTAACGTTGAATAATGGTGTTGCTTTATCTGGCAGCGGTGATAAATATGATTTTCGAGTATCCTACAATAACCTGCATCAAACTGGTGTGGTGCCTAACTCTTCCCAAAACCGAAATTCATTTTTGGTGAATAGCAGTTTCAAGCTCACTCCAAAACTAACTTTGACCACCATTGCCAACTATATTAAAGATGATGCGCCTAACTTACCGGGTTCGGGTGGCAAACGCGCAACCAGTACCATGCTGCAGTTTACCTGGTTTGGCCGTCAGGTAGATATCAACCAGTTAAGAAACTACCGTGATGCCAACGGCAATACATTTAACTGGAACAACAGTTATTACAGTAATCCGTATTTTCAGGCTTATGAAAACACAGCCAGTCAGGAGAAAAACCGAATAATTGGAAGTGTAGAACTAAACTATAAAATTATTGATGGTTTGTCGGCCAACTTCCGGATCGGGTCTGATTATTATAATGATCGCCGTAAACTCAAAGTTGCTTATGGCACCAGCGGAACACCGTTCGGTTCTTACGAAGAGGATGCTTATACGGTAAATGAAACCAACACCGAAGCCCGGCTTCAATACACCAAAAAGTTAAACAAAGATTTTTCGCTTGATTTGTTAGCTGGCGGTAACATCAGTTCCATTTTAAATGAACGGAATGATCAGGTAGCACCAAAACTGGCGGTTGCAGGTTTATACACGTTAAGTAATTCACGCGATCCATTAGTATCTTTTAATGAATATGGTAAGCTGCAAACCAACAGCCTTTTTGCTTCGGCACAAGTTGGTTTCCGCAATTATGCATTTATCAATTTAACCAGTCGTAATGATTGGTCATCAACACTTCCTGCGGCAAATCTGTCATATTTTTATCCTTCTGTTAACGGCAGTTTGGTGCTTTCTGATGCTTTAGATTTTAAAAGTGATGTGATCAGTTACGTTAAATTACGAGGTGGATGGTCTAACGTGGGTAAGGCAACTACGCCATATCAGTTAATCAATACCTATGATTTTACGGCGCCATTTAATGCCAATCCGCAGCAAAGTGCCAACAGCATTCAGCTTAATCCAAACTTAAAACCGGAAACAACTACCTCTGGAGAAGCAGGTTTTGAGCTCGGATTTTTCCAGGACCGAATTCATTTGGATGCCAGCATTTACAACACTAATAGCATCAACCAAATTTTAAATGTGGATGTTAGTCCAACTACTGGGTACAGTCAGAAGCTGATCAACGGCGGTAAAATCAATAACAAAGGTTTGGAAGTGCAGTTGGGCATCACGCCCATCAAATCCAAAAACTTTACCTGGGATATTACGACCAATTATTCTATGAACCGCAGTAAAGTAATTTCGCTTTATGCAGAAGGGAATTTGCAAAGTTTTATTTTAGGTACGGATCGTACGGTACAGGTGTTGGCGGCTTTGGGCCAGCCTTACGGTACGCTTTTTGGCACAACTTATACGCGTAATGCAGCTGGACAAATTATCATTGGTGCAAATGGCACGCCAGTTATCAATAATACAAAACAATATCTGGGCAAGTACACCCCAAAATGGTTGGGTAGTGTCAACAACAGTTTCAGTTACAAAAGCTTATCGCTTAGCTTTTTGGTTGATGCGAGGGTTGGTGGTTCTATCTACTCAAATACCAATCGTACAGGCACTTATACTGGCGTTCTGGCTTCGACCTTGCCCGGCCGCGGTACAGCAAACGGCGGGTTGAGTTATTATTATCCGGGTAATGTGAGTTCGGTTGCGGCAGTTCAAGTTAACAGCGGTGCCGCTGCGCCAAACGGCGAAACCATTTATCATGACGGGATGGTTTTTGACGGTGTAAAAGCAGACGGCAGTAAAAACACCACTATTCTGCCTGCACAATCTTACTATAAAGGTTTTACCAATGTAGATGAAGCGTTTGTTTACGATGCTTCCTATGTAAAACTGCGCGAAGTTAAATTGGGCTACACCATCCCGGCACGCTGGGCAAAAATTGCCGGGATGCAGGCGGCAACTATTTCTGTTGTAGGCCGAAATTTGTGGATCATCCATAAAAACGTTCCGAACATCGATCCGGAGACAGCTTTTAACACCGGTAATGGACAAGGCTTAGAAGACTTGACACTGCCAACCGTACGCAACATTGGTTTTAACCTTAACCTTAGATTTTAACAATCATGAAACTTAAATACACTGCCATACTGTTTTTAGCCACCTTTTTTGGGGCAGCTTCATCTTGCAAAAAAGATTTGGCCAACCTCAACCAAAACCCAAACGCAGCACAAACTGCGCAACCGGATTACCTGCTTACAGGTGCCACCAAAGTTACTGCTGATACTTATTGGGGTACGGCAAATAATATGGATGCCAGCCTGCTTTTTGTGCAGCACTGGGCAAAAATCCAATACACCGATCCGGATAGGTACATCTATACAAACAGTGCTTTTCAGGAATTATGGACGGTTGGTTATTCCAGAAGCATTATCAACTTTAACCAAATTATTAAACAGGCCGATGCACAAGCTAACCCAAATTATAAAGGCGTGGCGTTGGTTCTGCGTTCTTGGGTTTTTATGTTGTTAACTGATGCTTATGGCGATATTCCGTACAAGCAGTCGGCTTCGATAGATCAGTATTTAACACCGGCTTATGATGCGCAAAAGGATGTCTATTTTGCATTGCTGGACGATTTAAAAACTGCTCAAACCGCACTTGACCCTGCTGGTAAAGCGATTGGAGGAGATATTATTTATGCCAATAATATTTCATTGTGGAAAAAATTTGCCAACTCGCTGCGCCTGCGTATTGCGTTGCGCATTGCTGATCGGGAACCGGCAAAAAGCAAACAGGTTTTGGCTGATATTCAAGCAGAAGGAGGCAGTTACATCAGCTCTAATACAGAAATTGCACAATTGGTTTATCAAACTTCGCCTAATCAGAATCCCATCAGCAACCTATTTGATACGCGTGATGATTACCGGATTAGCAAAACTATGGTTGATCAGCTTTTTGCTTTAAATGATCCGCGCCTGCCCATTTACGCGAGTAAAACGCAGGTAGCAACACCGCAAACTTATGTTGGTTTGCCAAACGGTTTACTGGTTGGTGATGCCAGTAATTTTGGTTTAACCAAAACTTCTAAACCTGGCACTTATTTTTTGGCACCACAGGCACCGGCCGTCATCATGAGTTATGCGGAAGTATTGTTTGACCGGGCAGAAGCGGCGGCGCGTGGTTTTACAACTGAAAATGCGGCTGCTCTTTATACCCAGGCCATCCAAGCATCTTTAAAACAATATGGTGTTGCCGATGCTGATGTTGCCGCTTATACAGCTCTCCCAGCAACACAATATGATGCAACGAACTTTAAAAAATCTATTGGAAATCAAAAATGGATTGCCCTTTTTGGACAAGGTTTGGAAGCTTTTGCCGAGTGGCGTCGCCTGGATTATCCGCAGTTGCAACCAGCTGTAGCCGGTGTGCTGAACGGGAAAATCCCGGTACGCTTTATTTATCCAGGTACAGAACAATCACTAAATGGAGCCAATTATAAAACCGCTATTAGTAATCAAGGAGCAGACGTACTTACTACAAAGCTTTGGTTTGATGTTAATTAGTCAAATTTCTTTTAAAGGCATTGCAAATAACAATGCCCTTAATTGTGATCTGATTTTTGAATTAAATTACCCGTAGTGCATTTAGGCAATATTGATTTTAAGGTTGTTTATATTTTGGTTCAG
>NZ_CALMAT010000082.1:30147-34918 GCF_937859865.1 uncultured Mucilaginibacter sp. | reverse complement strand
TCGACCGAAGAGAGAAATCTTCTTCAAAGCAGGATTATGCCTTTTTACTTTGAAGAAGATCCCTCCTAACATCGGGATGACAAAGCGCAGAAATGCAAAGCGCTACTTTCCGTCTTCCCAACTTCCTGGCTTTTTTCGAATGCTTCTTTTATCCCCTAAAAAAATACTTTTTAAAATCTGTAACCAAACCGCTGCTTCCTGCATCTTACTAACAAATACCGTGGATAAACGAACACACATCAGGTTTGGGCGGCCGCTCAAACCTTAATCAAAATCCTGGTTAACAAGCATTTTAAAAAAAGAAGGTTTCTTTTTAAAGGATACTTCTGCCCCAATTTTTACAGACATGAACAAAAAACTTACTTTATCAATGCTTCTTTTAGCACTACTTTTTTTAGTTGGAAGCAGGCTATCAGCGCAAACCAAAGGCAACGGCATAGTTTCTGGTTTGGTGGTTGATGCGCAGCAAAAACCATTGGATTATGCTACGGTTAGCTTGCTGAAAGCCAAAGATTCTTCCCTGGTAAAAGGAGCGTTGACAGACGACAAAGGCCATTATCAAATTTCCGGTGTTCCGGCAGGAAACTATTTGGTTTCCGTTAGTGTGGTCTCTTACAAAAAAGCATTTTCAAAACCGTTTACCATCAGTGAAGCCAATGCTTCTTTTACCATAGAAAAATTGGTGTTAACGCCCGGGGCACAGCAATTAAAAGGCGTTTCTGTTGTCGGCCAGAAAGCTTTGATTGAAAGAAGGGCCGACAAAACAGTTTTAAACGTAGAAAACAGTGTGCTTGCCGCCGGAAACTCGGCGATGGAAATACTGGAAAAAGCGCCCGGCGTTACCATTGATAAAGACGATAACATCAGCCTGAAAGGAAAGCAAGGCGTAACGGTAATGCTGAACGGCAAACTCACTTATCTTTCATCGGCGCAATTGGCTACTTTGCTGCGTTCTACCGATGGCAACACGATCCAGTCTATCGAAATCATCACCAACCCTTCTGCCAAATATGATGCCGCAGGAAACTCCGGGATCATCAACATCATCCTGAAAAAAAATAAATCGGTTGGCACCAACGGCAGCCTTACTTTAGGCGCCGGATACGGCATTTATCCGAAAAGCAACGAATCGCTTACGCTGAACCATAAAGAAGGCAAGTTTAACTTTTTTGGTTCTTTTAGTCATGGCGACAATCAGCGTAAAAGTGATTTGAACATATTCCGTGTTGTAAACAGCCAGAACACCACGACTTATTTTAACCAGCACAATTTTATGCCCCAAACAAATTACAACAATACTTACCGGGCTGGTGTGGATTATGATGTTACCAAAAAAAACACAATTGGTTTTTTAGTAAACGGTTATTTTAACGGAGAGCAGGACAATAACATCAACCGCACGCTTATTGGCAGCAGTCCCGGCGTTACAGATTCTATGCAGAACACCACTTCCAACATTCATCAAACTTACCACAACTTTGCTTTTAATTTGAATGACCGCTTTCAGATTGATACAGCCGGGCAAGAGTTGAACATTGACCTGGATTATTCTAAGTTCAACAACAACTCCAATGCACAGTACAATACTGATTTTTTCCTGGAGAATGGCAACACACAACATTCTCCCTTAGCACTGTTAAATCAAACACCTTCTGTCATCAATATTAAAACGGCAAAAGCAGATTACACCAAAACTTTTAAGAAGATTTTTAAACTGGAAGCAGGTTTTAAATTAAGCGATGTAAAAACCGACAACGATTTGCAGGCGCAAAAGCAGTACGGCAATGGTTTTATCAATGATACTTCGCGCACCAACCGTTTTATTTATAGTGAAAAAATCAGCGCAGCATATATAAACCTGAGCAGGAGTTTTAAAAAGTTATCTGTGCAGGTTGGGTTGCGTGCAGAAAACACCTCTTCAAACGGTAATTTGATTACTACAAACCAAGTTGTGGATCGCAGTTATCTTAACTTTTTCCCAAGTGTGTTTTTGAATGAAAGCTTATCTGCCAAACATGATCTCGGTTTTACTTACAGCAGAAGAATTGACCGGCCAAGTTATGACAATTTGAACCCATTTGTTTACTACTTAGATCAATACACCTACAGCCAGGGAAACCCATTTTTGAAACCGCAATACACACAATCCTTTGAATTAAATTACACTTACAACAAAACCATCAACGTAAGTTTGAGCTACAGCCGTACTAAAGATGTGATTACAAATATCTTGCTTACCAAAGACAAAGCAACGTTCGCTACCAGTTTGAATTTACAAACTCAAAATGCTTATGGCGTTAATATCAATACTCCTTTTACCCTAACAAAGTGGTGGACGGGCAACTTAAACCTGAATGGTTTTTATTTAGGGTTTAAATCAGATTCTTTACTTGGCGGAACACTAAACGATGGACAGGCTGCCTTCCAGTTTAAAACACTGCAAACATTTTTATTAGGTAAAGGCTTTAAAGCAGAGGTTTCTTCCGATTATCAATCGGCACTTACTTACGGCATTTTTCATATCAAACCGCAATATTCATTTGATGCCGGTTTAAGCCGTTCTTTCGCCAATAAAAAAGCAAACTTAAAGTTATCTGTCAGCGATATTTTTAACACACGAATAAGCAGGGTAAGCAGCAGATACCAGAGTGTTAATATTGATTTCAACGAAAAACAAGAATCACGTATTGCCCGTTTAACTTTCACTTACAACTTTGGCAACAGCAAATTGGCGCCAACGCGCCGCCACAACAGCGGCGCCGATGCCGAAAAAAACCGAGTAAAAGGCGGCAACTAAATTATTGCACCATAAAAACAGCATTGCCAAAAAGCAATTTGCCATTCTCCCAGAAGCTGCGGAACAATGGGTCGTCGGCCAGATAAACAACACTGCCGCGGCCCATATCCTGCACGCCAAGCAGCAACCCGTCCTGCAAATGTGCTTTCACTTTTTGCCCGGCAAAACCGGCTACATAAGCATTTTTTCGGATGGTGCCCACGTTCCAGCCATCTTCCAAAAATTGGTACAAATTATCGTCTTGCTTCAAAGTGTAGTAGTAATTGGGGAAACCGAAGCCCAACGGATGCGTGTTGTCCAGATTGATTTTGTAAATAGCGCCCGCAATATTTTCGCTGATGGCGTTGCGTTCGCGGTTGCCAAAAGCTTTGATTTGCTCGTAAGGTTTCTTTTTTGCGTTTGGTTTTGCGTCGGCATCTGCGTCTGGTTTTTTATCTTCTTTCAGTTTTAGGCTGAAGCTTTTTTTACCGGCAACTTTTGTAAGTGCGTTTTCCATCAAAATTAATTTGCCACCGCTGCTTACCCAACTTTGTAAATCATCAGCCGGAAAATCAGGATAATTGCCATCGGGAAAAACAGCGACATCAAAATCGCCCCACTTCACGCGGCCCAAGTCTTTCTCGTTAACCAAACTGATTGGATAATGCAGTTCGTTTTCAAAATAAAACCAAACTTCGCCAAAAGCAGGTGCAGAAACACCCTCACCGGTAACCAGCATCACTTTCGGTTTACGGATGGATTGAACGGTAGAAAAGCCCAAGTCATTTCCCTTCTCCACAAAACCAGACCTTAAAGGCGTTAAATTTCGGTTGAAAGTTTTGGCGACGGATTGCACGGTTTCATCAAAAGTTTTTTCCAATTCTTTGTTTCCCGCTCGGGTGATGATGAGCGAACCTGGATCAAAGTTTTTGCCCGCAGCCGTAAAAGCTTTTTCGGTAACGCGCACTTTTATGTTTTTTTGCATTAGTGCCGCTAAAAATTTTACGTCATTTATTGATTTCCAATTACATACATAAGCGTAACTGGCTTTATTTTGATTGTTCGGCTCTGTTGTTTTCATTGAAGCCAACTGCGGATGCAATGCTTCTTTTATGCCATAAGTTTTGATGCCGTAAACATAAGGCAAACTCCAGGCCGTGATATCGTACGTGTTAGAATCAGTCAAAAAAGTTTTTGGTTCCATCAACACGTTCAGCAAAACCGCTTTTGGCTGCGCCGAAGGAATTACCATATCGTTTGCCTCAACCTTAAATTTTTCTGTTTTCCCGTTGATGTAATTAAAACCTATTGTCGTATTGCCGCCGCCAAAACCATATTGGATACTGTTTTTATCGAACAATTTTGCAAGTGCTTTCAGCTTGTCCGGGTTTTCATTTTTCACCACATAACTTTTAAACTCGCCCGGCGGATTGCTTTTGGCACGGTCAAAAAACGCTTTAAACTCCGTCAATAATTTTTTACTGTTTGCCGAAGCAACTTCCACCGTGCTTAAACTGGTTGTTAAATGATGTGCAATCCGGTCAGACAATTTCAAGGTATCACCGGCAGCAGTTTTAATGGCCAGACCAGCACCAATTCCGCCCTGCTCGAAAGTCATGCCGATAGAGCCGTTGTAAAGCGGATACGTATCGCCGTACGAAGGGTACAGCAAATCAAACTCTTCTTTGGTAAAATACAGCCAGCCGTTTTGGTCGAAATATTTAGCGTTGTTTTTCCCGATGGTAGTTTGAAACTCGCGCTGCCATGGCGTAATATTTTTGTGAAAAGGCTCGGCAGCAGGCGCAAAATAATAAGGCGCGTTATAGCCTTGCTCGTGGAAATCAACATGGACTTCGGGCAGCCATTGGTTGTATAAAGCCAGTTTTTCCTGCGATTCTTTTTGCGTTTGCCAAGCCCAATCACGGTTCATATCAAAATCATAATGGTTGTAGCGGCCGCTTGGCCAGGGTTCGCGGTGTTCGCGCGCAGCCGGGT